>CASESB010000067.1 GCA_949290475.1 uncultured Bacillota bacterium | reverse complement strand
TTCTTCCCTTGTATTCACCGGCTATGACACGCATTTCACCACTCCTTTACTACATTCCGGCGCCGTTAAAGATCGAGCGCCATATCATCTCCGAACAACCTCGTCACCCTGCTCCTGAGCGCGCGGTTTTTCACATCGCTCAGGCCGGGATCAGCCGCCAGTATCTTTGCCGCTTCTTCTCCCGCTTTTTTCAGTATATCCATGTGCCGCGAAAGATCCGCGATCTTCATGTCGGGCAGACCGTGCTGCCTGGTGCCGAATATCTCTCCCGGACCTCTGAGCCTGAGATCCTCCTCGGCTATATAAAAACCGTCGTTTGAGGCCTCCATTATCTCGCCGCGCCTCTGCGCCAGCTCCGAACCGCCGTATGTGATGAGCAGACAGTACGACTTGTGCTTTCCTCTGCCGACTCTTCCGCGCAGCTGATGAAGCTGCGCCAGTCCGAAGCGTTCAGCATTCTCCACGACGATCACCGTCACATTGGGAACATTGATGCCGACTTCGATCACGACTGTGGCGACCAGCACCCTGATCTCGCCGCGATAAAATTCATCCATGATCCTGTCCTTGTCCTCCTGCTTCATCGCACCGTGCAACAGGGCGACCCTGTATCCGTCAAACCTCTTCGTCAGCTCACCGGCGACCTCGGTGGCGGATCTGGCCTCCATCGCCTCCGAATCCTCGATCAGCGGCGTCACGACATATGCCTGCCTGCCCTCCGCCAGCTGGGCGGCGACGAAATCGTAGCACTGTTCGCGTTTATCGGCTCCCACGCTCCTGGTCGCTGTCCTCTGGCGTCCTGGAGGAAGCTGATCTATCACCGAAACATCGAGATCGCCGTACAGTACCACCGAAAGCGTCCTCGGTATCGGCGTAGCCGTCATCACCAGCACGTTGGGGTTTTTCCCCTTTTCCTTCAGCTTCACGCGCTGTCTGACTCCGAACCTGTGCTGCTCGTCAGTTATCACCAGTCCCAGTGCGCTGAATTCGACCTCCGGCTGTATCACCGCATGCGTGCCGATCACCACCTGGATAATTCCGTTCCTTATGCCCTCCAGCGTCTGACGCTTTTCCGCCGCTCTCATGGAGCCCGACAGAAAGCCCGTTCGTATGCCGTAAGCGGCAAAGGCTCTGCTTATACCCTCGAAATGCTGCCTCGCCAGGATCTCCGTAGGCGCCATCAGCACGGCCTGATAGCCGCTCCTTACGGCCTTGAACATCGCCGCCTCGGCGACCGCCGTCTTGCCCGATCCCACGTCTCCCTGCACGAGCCTGTTCATCGTCCTTTTGCTCTCAAGATCCGCCTCGATCTCGCTGATGCAGCGCTTCTGCGCCTCCGTCAGCTCATACGGCAGCCCGCCCGTGTATTCCGAAATATCGGCCTCAGTCGAAAACGAGATCCCCTCTGCGTGCTCCGCGTCCCTTGCCCCGGCATACCTAAGACCCGTCTGCAGTATCAGCAGCTCGTCAAAGATAAGTCTGTACCTGGCTTCCAGCAGCTTCTGCCTTTCCAGAGGGAAGTGGACGTTATCGAGCGCGTAGCGCAGATCGCAGAGCCGCAGCTCGTTTCTCCGTTCCTCGCTCAGTATGTCCTCGGCCTCTGCATGCAGAGGCTTTACCGTCTCCTGCCAGGCCCTCATCTGACGCTGCGTCACGCCCTTTGTCAGCGGATATACCGGCAGTATGCCTCTTGCCGCCTCTGATGCAGCTTCAAATTCCGGATGGATCATCTGCAGCCGTCCCATGTTTGCGGACACGCTGCCGAAGAACATATACTCCTCGCCCTTTTTGAACGTCTTGAGCATATATCCGGCGTTAAAGAACACGATCTCCAGCTCTCCGCTGTCATCGGCCACCAGAAGTCTCAGCATCTGTTTCCTGCCGCGCCTGTACCTGTCTCCGATCACAAGCTTCACCCTGGCTGTGACGACTGCCGTCACGCCCTCTTCGAGCTCCGCTATCGGAAGACGGTTCCTGCGGTCCTCGTAATCTCTGGGCAGGAAATAAACGAGATCCTCCAGAGTCGCTATATTGAGTTTTGCGAGCGCTTCCGCCTTCCTGGGACCGATCCCGCGAAGGCAGGTGACGGCGTCTCTCAGCTCCATCCGCATATCCTCCATAACTCACGATCGTCTGTCGTCACATATATTCTATCATATCCGTCGAAAAAAATAACGCCCACATCTTGTGGGCGCCATGTTCAAATTTCATGCGGCTATATGGCACGTGTAACTTTACCTGATCTCAAGCATCTGGTACATACCTTGGCTTTTCTGACTGTTCCGTTATCGTCGATCCTTACGCTCTGGATGTTCGCATTCCACTTTCTTCTGGTATGTCTGTTGGAATGTGATACGTTATTTCCAGAAACCTGCCCTTTTCCGCAAATTTCGCACTTTCTTGACATCTGCCGCACCTCCTTATATATCCGGTATTAAAAGTCATCCGACTTTCATCTCAAAACATCTCCTTCAAGCTCCGACGCACGGCAAATCTGCGCGCGAAGTGCTCGAACATATGGCATTATATCACAGAAAAAAAGCCAGCACAAGGACTTTTTTCATGATATCGCCCTGCGACTTCAACTATCCTGTCCCCACATGACGGGATATCCCGCTTCGCGCGTCCTGTTCATATCTATGAGCCGTTGGTTGGCGCTGCCCCTGAACTGCAGCGTCAGATCGCGCTGCTCCTGCAGGAACGGACCGTCTATCAGCAGATCAGTTATCTCCAGCAGCCCTCTTACGTGCTCGTCGCGCCCGGCCATCTCCTGCAGCTCCTCGTACGTATAGCCGCTGAACACCGTCAGCGAAAGACCGCGCTCCTTGACCTTTCTTCCCAGCAGCTCAAAGGCCTCCGCCTGACAGAACGGCTCTCCTCCGGAAAACGTGACCCCGGCAAGCAGCGGATCCTTGTCTATTTCCTCCAGAAGCCGGTCAGCGGAGCAGTCCGAGCCTCCGGCAAAATCGTGAGTTTCCGGGTTGTGACATCCGGGGCACCCGTGCGGGCATCCCTGACAGAACACCGTGAACCGTATCCCCGGACCGTCGACTATCGACTCTCTGACTATGCCGGCCAGCCTGAGCACAGGCTCGCCGTTCCTGTCAGCGCCTGATTCCGGGCTCATGACAGCGTCTCCATCGCACCGCTGCCGTCATCGCCAAGGCTGTGCTTCACCCTGTCTCTTTCCTCGGCCGTTTTGGCATCGTTCCACTTGTCCATCGTGCCTACGAGATAGCCGGTGATACGTCTTATCCTTTCAAAGCCCTGATCGCCGTCATCCTCAGTCCTGTGACAGCAAGGGCATTCGTTATCTATTATTCCCGTATATCCGCAGACCGGGTCTCTATCCACGGGATGATTTATCGACCCGTATCCGACTCCGCTCTCCTTCATGCAGCGCACCACCTGCTCGAAGGCATCGAGGTTCTTGCACGGATCGCCGTCCAGCTCGACGTACGTTATGTGTCCGGCATTAGTCAGCGCGTGATAAGGAGCCTCTATCTTTATCTTTTCAAAGGCGTTGATATTGTAGTATACCGGTACATGGAACGAATTCGTGTAGTATTCCCTGTCCGTAACGCCCTCGATAACGCCGTATCTTTCCCTGTCGATCCTGACGAATCTTCCGGAAAGCCCTTCGGCAGGCGTGGCTATGAGCGTATAGTTGAAGCCCGTCTTCTTCGATTCGTCGTCCATCTTCTTTCTCATGAAGCCGATGATCTCAAGACCCAGGCTCTGCGCCTCCTGGCTCTCGCCGTGATGAACGCCTATGAGCGCCTTCAGGCATTCCGCCAGCCCTATGAAGCCCACCGTCAGCGTGCCGTGCTTCAGCACCTCGGCCACCGAATCCTCCGGCTTGAGCTTGTCGGAATCGAGCCATATGCCCTGTCCCATCAGGAACGGATAGTTCTTGACCTTCTTGGAGGCCTGTATCCTGTACCTTTCCATGAGCTGATCTATGCACAGATCCACCTTTCTCTCCAGTTCCTCGAAGAACCAGTCCACATCGCCGTGCGCCTTGATCGCTATTCTCGGCAGGTTGACGGATGTGAAGCTGAGATTTCCTCTGCCGCCCACTACCTGTCTCGACGGATCGTAGACGTTGCCTATCACTCGCGTTCTGCAGCCCATGTACGCCACTTCCGTATTCGGATCGCCTTCGTGGTAGTACTGAAGGTTGAACGGCGCGTCTATGAACGAGAAGTTAGGGAAAAGCCTCTTGGCCGATACTCTGCAGGCCAGCTTGAACATGTCGTAATTCGGTTCGCCCGGATTGTAATTCACGCCGTCCTTTATCTTGAATATGTGTATCGGGAAGATCGCCGTTTCTCCGTTGCCCAGGCCGGCCTCCGTCGCCAGCAGGATGTTCTCTATCACCATTCTGCCCTCAGGAGACGTGTCCGTACCGTAATTTATCGACGAGAACGGAATCTGCGCGCCGGCTCTGGAATGCATGGTGTTGAGGTTGTGTACGAAAGCCTCCATGGCCTGGTACGTCGCCCTCCTCACCTCTTCGTTAGCGTATTTCGTCGACTTCTTCTGCAGCTTGTCGATGAATTTCTCGTCGATGATCTCCTTCAGATACTGCCTTTCGATCTCCTTATATCCGTTATCGTCGGCGAGGATCGGGAATATACCGTGCTCCTCCATTATCCTGGCTCCGATATCCTTCGTCTTCTCCACGCCGTCGTCTATATCGAACAGCAGGTTGAGCATTTTGCCCAGATTCGTCCAGTAGAGCTTCCTGTACGTCTTCTTGACCCCGTTGGCCATGCCGTAATCAAAGTCAGGTATGCTCTGCCCGCCGTGCTGGTCGTTCTGGTTGGACTGTATGGCTATGCAGGCCAGAGCCGCATAGCTCTGTATGTCGTTCGGCTCTCTCAGGAACCCGTGTCCCGTGGAAAAGCCGCCGCGGAAGAGCTTTTCTATATCTATCTGACAGCACGTAGTCGTCAGCGTCAGAAAGTCCATATCGTGTATGTGTATGTCTCCCTCCCTGTGAGCTCTGGCATGCTCAGGCTTGAGCACGAACATCTCATAAAACTGCTTCGCGCCCTCGGACCCGTACTTGAGCATGGTGCCCATGGCCGTATCGCCGTCGATATTGGCGTTTTCACGCTTCGTATCGTTATCCTTGGCCTCCTTGAACGTCAGATCCTCGTACGTCTTCATCAGCCTGGTGTTCATCTCTCTGATACGCGTTCTCTCCGCTCTGTAAAGGATATATTCCTTGGCGGTCCTGGCGTGTCCGTTCTCTATAAGTACTTTTTCTACGGCGTCCTGGATCTGCTCCACCGTAGGGATCTCGTTATGACATATCTCCAGCAGATACACCTCTACCTGCCTGGCAAGATACCTCGCCATATCGTAATCGCGTCCGCCCAGCACCTGAGCGGCCTTGTATATGGCATCCGCTATCTTGTCTATATCGAAGTCAACCGTCCTGCCGTCACGCTTTATTATCTGTTTGATCTGCTCCATTTATACCACCTCTACCAAACACTATATCTTGTTGTTGTATGATTTCAAGAATAAATTATACGCAAAATAAGGGGAGAGTCAAGACTAAAAAAGTATATTTTGAATTTCTTTTTTTCGCCTGTTTTTTCATGTATTTCTGTCGATCGGCTCGCTTTCCCCGAAACGTCTGCAATAAAAGACCTCCGGCCTTTATGCGGAGGTCTGTGGTTTCCCTAATTTAGTTTTATGTAGTCCTGGATCTTCCGCCGTCGTCCTACTTCTTGTCATCGAAAAATTCCGATCTGAGTATGGACATGAGTACGAGATCGTAATACTGCCCGTTCTTTTTCGTGGCATGTCTGGCAATGCCCTCCTGCCTGTATCCTATGCTTTCGTACATCGCCTGAGCCCGCTTGTTGCCGACATAATAATCGAGCGTCACCCGCTCCATGTGCAGGAACGTGAAGCAGTACTCCAGCAGCTCGTCCATTATCTCTCTGGCCAGCCCCTGCCCCCAGAGCCTCTGCTCGCCTATATAGAATTTCGTGATATCGAGGCTGTCGTTGTCTCTGTCGAGTCTCGTTATCAGTATGCGCCCCACAGGCTCGTACGTTTCCTTATATACGAGTGTGAAATCCATCCTGTCCTTGTGGAATCTGTTGTATATGGCCTCGGTAACCACATCCTCATAGCTCCTGTCCTCATCGTATGTCAGATACTCCGTAATGGCAGGATCCTTTTCCCACTTGTAAAAAAGCTGATAATCGTCAAATTCCGTATCTCTTATGAGAATTCTGCGGGTTTCCATTTTTTCTCCTTTTATGATCCTTTTGCGGCGACCGGCTAAAGATTCATACAATCTCTACAATAAATTCTCCTCATGTGTTATTATATAAAAAATGATCTGAACAGACAAGGAGAAAAATCCATATGAATATCAAAAGGTGCATATCGATCGCAATACCGCTCATCCTCGCAGCATCTCTGGCTCTCAGCAGCTGCTCTCTCGAGGAAGTGACGCGCGACAGCGAGCTCAAGGCCGCCGAGGAAGCTACATATGAGGAGCTGAACTCCACATTCTCGAATGAATCGGGCCAGTTTTCGCTGGTAAACGAATACCTCGCCTCATGGGCCAACAAGAATGAAATAGATATCGCCAGATCAGGCGAGGACTATATCGTCATGACGAATCCCGCGACAGAAGGATGCAGCGACAGCGAGAGCACGGTGCTGCAGTGCGGCATCAGGACGGACGATTTCAACAACTCGATGCAGCCGCTGACCATAGGCCTGACCGCGCTTCTCGGCCCTGAAAAGCACGGAGAGATCACGCTGATCGTCACCGAAATAGATAACGGCGAGTTCACGGGCGCCTCATCGGTCGATCCGCGATACTATCAGTGCGATAACTTCATCAATCTCGATTTCAGCAGTGACATCCTGCTCAACACCTCCGGCTCATACGAGATCACGAGCGCCATGACTTCATCGATGGATACCGACGAGCCTGATTATTCTCATGCCTTTGCCATCACCATGTCCATATCGGGCTACCACGACCCGTTTGATTTTGACGATCACTATCCTAACCCGATCGAAACGATAGGCAATCTGCTGGCAACTGAAAAGAGCTCCGGACAGCTCTTCAGCCTCGCCTCCTTTGAGAGCGAGTCCGCCGACGGATACACTCCTACCTCTGCCACAGCCATCGTCATCGTCGACGGCAACGACGTGGACAACTTTACGAAGAGGTTCAACACTTCGTACAACAACATGAAGAGCAGATTTGAAAAGCTCAACGACAACTTCGTATATACGCTCACGGAAACGCCGATGCCGGAAACCGTCATGAGCAGCGAAACGAGCGACAACATCATCAGCCTCATGTACACCCTTCAGTCCGGCATCTATCTGCAGGACGAGGAGAACGGCAGCGTGATCTCCGCATCGGACATATCCTCCGTGACGACATCCGGCAACAATTTCAGACTGACGCTCGTATCCAGGAGCACCGAGGAAAGCGTACTGTCTGAAATGTCGGAGGTGTTCCTGACGACCTCGGGACTCTGCAACATATCGTATTCGGTATCCGACGTCAAAAAGACCTGGGGGTCCGATGAAAAGAGCGGGCCTGCTCCGTTCCTCTCAGATGCTCTCGGCACCGAAGAGGTGATAATTCCCGCCACCATCGAAAGCAGCGAATGCGAGATCTTCGCCTCCCACATGGCAAGCCTCAACATGGTATCCTACAAGTGTAATCAGGAGCATATGAGCGTGGCCCTCACCAATATCATCAACTTTTTAGAGAACCTTGTGAAATAAAGCTTAAAACCGCTACGACCATTGTGATTTGAATGGTTGTAGCGGTTTTTATCAACGCATTTTTCTTATAAGCCCATATAAATCTAACGTAAATCCGTCTCTACTTCAGATGCACGAAATTCGCGCTCGCCGAAGCCAGCGTCTTGCCGCTCGCCTCATCACGAGCCACGGCTCTGGCTCTCACCAGCGTCCGCCCCAGATGCACGATCTCGGCAGCAAATATAAAGCTGCCTCCCGTAAACGGTCTGATAAAGCTGACGCTGAGATCGGCCGTCGAGATATGCTCCGAATCGGAGTAGGCCAGCACCGTCATGCCCATCGAGGTATCGAACATGGCCGCTATGGCTCCGCCGTGTACCTCGCCTCTCTCATTCGTCTCCCACTGACTCTTAACGAACCTTATCTCCGCCGACATCTTCTCGCGGTCAAAGCCGACCGGTTCAGGCGCCAGCAGCGTGTTCATATTCTCTTTCCTGTTGTTTTTTATTTCGTCGCCGACAGCGTTCAAGCGCTTCTCGATCTCTTCTCTGGTCTTACTTATCTGCATAAATCTCCTTCAGACTGTCCGTCACTCTATTACCTCATACATGGAGGCTGCGTCTTCCTTACGGCATGAATCCTTGATCTCGGTCACTCTGACCTTAAGGCTGCCGTTGCCGAAGCTGATGAAAATCTCATCTCCGACCTCCACCTCTGTTCCCGGCTTCGCCACCCGGTCGTTGACCGTTATACGCCCCTGGTCACATGCCTCCTTGGCTACGGTGCGCCGCTTTATTATCCGGGAATTCTTAAGGAACTTATCTATCCTCATACATCCTCCTGATCAATATCATCGTTCAATAATCGCCGCGATGCGGCCGTCTGTCTGGCAAAAAAATAAAAGGGTAAACGAGTTACCCTTTTAAAAGTTTGCGAATAATTGTTCCGTCGCTTACTTATTAACAGCGTCCTTAAGAGCCTTACCTGCCTTGAATACAGGAGCCTTTGACGCAGCAATCTTGATAACCTCGCCTGGCTTCCTAGGATTTCTTCCCTGTCTTGCCTTTCTCTGACGAACCTCGAAAGTTCCAAAACCGATGAGCTGAACCTTTTCGCCTTTTACCAGTGCTCCTTCTACGCTCGATACAAAAGCATTAACTGCCAGTTCGGCATCCTTTTTCGTAAAACCTGTTTTCTCTGCAACTGCAGCTACTAATTCCGCTTTATTCATCTAATAAATCCTCCTTAAATAATAACTTGATCGTATTCATTCAAATACGCATGCAGGCTTCTGTCATCTCTGATATCGTATTTGCCTATGACCTATTTTCCCATCTTTCAAGCTGTTTGTCAAGTTGTTTTAAAACAAACACACCTGTTTTTTGTTTAAATATCAACGTTTTGTCCAGTTTTTCATATTACCACAGCCTGAGCCTGTCGCATACGCGCGCCAGCTTTCTGCCGATCGGTATCGTCATCATCTCTTCTCTGCCTATAGTCTTCGTCTTGATGACCATCAAACCGTATACTATGACGCCTATGAGAATGGAGATCAGCGTCGCCGTACCGCTGCTTCCCAGGAGCATGAACAGTCCCTTGTATGCCAGCAGCACCACTACGCCCATTACCACTGCCGACAGCAGCGGCTTACCGACCGTCTCCCTGAACGGGAACCTTACGCCGCTGTACTTCTTGACAGCTGCTATGTCCAGGATCATAGCCACCAGATACGCAGCTGCCGAGCCGATGGCCGCTCCTCTGACATTGATGAGCGGTACAGCCGTGAGCGTCCACGTTCCTATCAGCTTGAGCGCCAGACCTATGCACATATTGATCACCGGCAGATGCTGTTTGCCAATACCCTGCAGCGCGCCTGTTATCGTAGTCACGATCGCCAGGAAGACAAAGCCGACGGAATATATCTGCAGGCATGAAGCCGCGCCTCTGGCAGCCTCCTCCTGCGCCGAATACAGCAGCAGCAGTATCGGCTCGGCCAGCACCAGCATACCTATCCCGGCAGGAAACGATACGATGGTCGTCATCCTCAGACCAAGCGATATATGACCGTGAAGCTCGTTCGTGTCGTTGAGTCTGTGCGCGGCCGAAACCATGGGCACCAGGCTCATGACGATGCCTGTCATGAATACCTGCGGGAACTGTATTACAGGAGCGGCAAAGCCCGTCAGCTGCCCGTACAGGCTCTCCGCAGTCATGGCATCCCAGCCGGAAGCCAGCAGTCTTGTCTGTACCATCGCGGCGTCGACCATGTTGACGATCGGCATTATCGCGGCGCCTATGGTTATAGGGATAGCTATGACGGCTATCTTCTTCAATATGTCCTTCGCAGGCTCGCGTACAGTCGTCTGATCCTCTCTCACTCTCCGCTTTATTTTCTTTCGCGCCACCATGTAGACGATGAGCATCACAGAAAGTCCGCCTATGGCTCCGGCAGAAGCTCCAAAGCAGCCGCCGGCCGCACCGCGCTGCGGCGCGGTATATCCGAGGAACTCAAACTGACTTCCCAGCAGCACGTACGCCAGCGTCAGTCCGAATACGACCCTGAACGTCTGCTCGGCCACCTCCGACATTGCCGTCGGCTTCATATCCTGCATACCCTGGAAGTATCCTCTGTACGAGGACATGATCGGTACCAGAAGCAGCGCTATGGCAGTCGCGCGCATTGACAGCGCCGATCCCGGCAGGTTTATCAGCTCCGCTATGATATCGGCGCAGAAAAACATCACTATGAAGCCGATGATGCCTATGATCATCATCAGCGTCCTCGAGAGCCGGAATACGCGCTCCGCTTCCCGGAACTGTCCCACTGCGCAGCGCTCCGATACCATCTTCGATATGGCGACAGGCAGACCTGCCGTAGCGCACACGAGCAGCACGCTGTAAAGAGAATACGCCGGCGAATAGTTGGCCATGCCGACCGATCCGATCCAGTTGGCCAGCGGTATCCTGAAGACCGCTCCCAGCAGTTTTACTATGAGTCCGGCGGCGGCCATGATCGCCGCGCCCTTTAAAAGTGAATTCTTGCTCATCTTATCTAAGCCTTTCCAGTATGTTTTCAGTCGCCCTTTCGACCTCGTATATGGTCTTCTCTATATCTATGGTAGTGTACTGACCGTTTTCATAGAGGACTTTTCCGTCCACCACGGTCATGACGATCTCACTTCCTGAACCAGAATAAACCAGGTTGTTGATGATATCGTGAACAGGATGCATATTTGCTCCTGAAATATCCAACATTATCAGGTCGGCTCTGCAGCCCTCCTTCAAAAGTCCGCTGTCCATCCTGCCCTGAGCCTCAGCCCCGCCTCTTGTGGCGGCTCTCAGCGCCTCGCGCACCGTAACCGCCGTCGGATCCTTGCTCGCTATCTTGCTGCCGATGAGCATCGTCTTGATCTCCTCGAGAAAATTCAGGCTGTTATTGCTGGCGACGCTGTCGGTGCCGACAGCCAGCTTTACGCCGTGAGCGAGCACGCGCTTCACATCGCATATCCCGCTGGCCAGCTTCATATTGCTCACCGGATTGGCGGCGACAGTCGTCTTTTTCTCTCTGAATATGTCAAGATCCTCGTCGCTGCACCACACGCAGTGCGCCGCAACGGCCGGGATATCGAGTATGCCCGTTTCCGCCAGATATGCGGCCGGCGTCATGCCGTGCCTGGCTATACACTCCAGATGCTCCAGCTCAGTCTCCGAAACGTGCACCTGCATGTTCACATCACCCAGAGTTTGAGCGTATTCAGCCAGAGCTGCGGCCGTCCTGCGGTCCGAGGTGTATTCCGCGTGCAGACTCATATCGACCTTGATTCTGCCGTCTCCCGCACCGTGAAAATCGCTGTAAAACGCCTTCATTTCCGCGAAGCTCTCCAGCATTTCCGGATCTGCTCCCGACGGATTCACTATCGATCGCGATATATTGTCCTTAGCTCCGCTGTCGATGACGGCTCTGGCCATATCCTCGCAGAAATAATACATATCGCTGCTGGACACTATCCCGAAGCGCAGAGATTCAGCCATAGCCAGCGTCGTCGCCCAGTATACGGCTTCGGGATACAGCCTGTCTTCAAAGGGGAATATCCTCTTCGTCAACCAATCCTGAAGCGTCATGTTTTCGCCGTACCCGCGCATCAGCGTCATCGGCGAATGAGCATGAGCGTTGAAGAATCCGCTCATCAGCAGCCTTCCTCTGCCGTCGACCGTGCGCCCGTAATCCTTATCGGGAGCCGTATCGCCTATGTAAGCGATCCTCTCTCCTTCGATACCGACGTACTTCCCCGTTTCGGCCTCTATATTATCGTTGATTATCGTTATGTTGCTGAAAAGCATCTCGATCTCCTCCGCCGCATCTGCACTCTGCGTCCGCACTGTATATAAGAGCCCGCGCACACGAGTGCGCGGATACCTCCTACATCAGCGGCGCTATGAGTCTCAGCGCCCTGCCTATTATCCTGTAGATTATGTTGTATTCGTTGCAGTTCTGCATCGTTATCCGCTGACACTTGGCCAGCGTCACCTGAAAATCGTTCTCCACATCCTCGATCACCGGATTGCGCCACATGTAGGCAGCGCATTCAAAATGAAGATACAGGCTCCTGAAGTCCAGATTTATGGTGCCGACAACCGCCTTCTCGTCATCGCTCGTAAAGACCTTGGCGTGAACGAAGCCCGGCGTATATTCATAGAGCTTCACTCCCTCGGATATCAGCTCCTTGTAATGCGTCCTGGCGAGCCAGTACGCGTACTTCTTGTCCGGTATATGCGGCAGTATTATCTTGACGTCCACGCCTCTCTGAGCAGCAAAAGTCAGCGTATTGAGCAGCTCCTCATCGAGTATCAGATACGGCGTCATGATATGAACGTAATCGTTGGCTGTATTGAGTATGTCCAGATAGACGTTTTCCCCAACATTCTCGCCGTCGAGCGGGCTGTCTCCGTAAGGCACGATGTAGCCTCCGTTCCTCATGGACGGATCCATCCTGTCCTCTCCGGCATACATATATCTGCCGTAATTCTCGCGGCCCTTCGAATCGATGTTCCACATCTGCAGGAACATGAGCGTGAAATTGTTCACCGCCTTGCCCTTGACCATGATGGCCGTATCCTTCCAGTGTCCAAACCTTCTCTTTTCGTTGATATATTCATCGGCGAGATTGACTCCGCCCGTGAAGGCCGTATGCCCGTCGATAACCAGGATCTTGCGGTGATCCCTGTTGTTCTGGTGTGTGGCAAGGAACGGCATCATCGGCGAGAATATCTTGCACTTGATGCCCAGCGCCTCCATACGCCTGTTATAGTTTTTAGGAAGCAGCGAAAGCGTGCACGTGCCGTCGTACATGAACCTCACCTCCACGCCCTCGCGGGCTTTTCTGGCCAGGATCTCCAGCACGGTGTTCCACATGTGTCCGCGCTCGACGATGAAATACTCCAGGAAAATGAAATCCCTGGCTCGTTCGAGCTGATAGACCATCTCCTTGAACTTATCCTCCCCCAGCGGGAAATATTTGACGCTGGCGTTGCCGTATGCAGGATAGCTCCCCTTATCGTGCAGATACTTAAAAAGACCCGCCTCCGGTCTTGACGTCTCGTATACTCTCTCCATCATCGACCTGTCCGGCACGAGGAACGGCGCTTCCTCCTCCGTCAGCTCGCGCACGCGCCGGGAGATAAACCTCGTTCCCGGCTGCAGCCTCGTATAGATATAAAAGGTCACGCCCGCTATCGGCACCGCCAATATGAATATTATCCACATCAGCTTGAAACTGCTGTTCTGTCTGACGTTGAGCAGATACATCAGAATGATCACGGCCAGAAAACCGGCCATATAGTTCATTATCAGTATCTGTCTGTCCAGGATTATGAACCCTCCGAACAGCACGAGCACCTGTATGAGCAGCAGCAGCACCAGGATTGTGGTACGCCCGAATATTATTTTCCAAAGACCTCTGAGTTTTCGCATCGCTTCACCTGTTTTCCGTCTGTTCGTCTGCGGCGGCTTCCAGATATGTTACGTAAGGCAGGTTCCTGTACTTCTGATCGTAATCCAGTCCATAGCCGACTATGAACCTGTCGTCGACCGTGAAGCCCGAATAATCCACTTCCACATCCGTTTTCCTGCCCTCCGGCTTGTCGAGAAGCGTGCAGATCTTCACCGTCCGCGCTTTCCTGTTCTCAAAATACTGTCTGAGATATTTCAGCGTCGTGCCGGAATCTACGATATCCTCCACGATGATGACATTCTGCCCCTTTATATCCGTATCGAGATCCTTGACGATCTTCACGATGCCGGAGGATTTCGTAGACGATCCGTAGCTGCTGACAGCCATGAAATCTATCCTTACGTCCAGCTTCAGGTTCTTCATTATATCTACCATCCACATGACCGCACCCTTGAGTATGCCTACAAGGATAACCTCCTGACCTTGAAAATCGCGCTCTATCTGTCTCGCGATCTCCGCCGCCCTGTCGTTAATCTGCTCCTGCGTGATCATAACGCTGCCTATGGTCTCATTTCGCATCCGTTCCGTCTCCTCTGTTCTTTGCACTGTCTTCCTTTACCTCAAATTCGACGTCGTCGACAAATGTCCTGCCCCTGTACTTCTTGGAATAGTCTTTCGTCTTGCCGCCCATCCAGTACTTATCGAGCTCATTGCGCAGATACCACAGGATGCACAGCCACAGGATCAGATCGTCTACCCAGGCGATGGGGAACAGTATCGGCGGTATCAGATCCACGGGCAGAAACAGATATATTATCCCGAAAACTATGAGCGCCTTCTTCCTTTTGGGCACAGATCTGTCGGCCATCATGAACCTGATGGCCTTGATCCTCTTTATCAGCACTCTCAGTCCGAAATACTGCATCTGCTCTCCTCACTCTTCCAATATGCGCTCCATCTCCTCCAGAAGCTCCTCATGCCCCGTCTTCTTCAATGAAGAAACGGGTATCACTCTGACGTCATCCGCCAGCTTCAGCGTCTGCCGTATGAGCTTTATCTGCTTCGCTCTCTGGTTTGCCGATACCTTGTCGGCTTTAGTGGCCACGACAGGCCCGGCAAGGCCGTAATAGCTGAGATACTCATGCATCTCCACATCCTGCTTCGACGGCGCGTGACGTATATCGACAAGCTGGATCACCGTGACCAGGTTTTCCCTTCCCTCAAGGTATCTTTCCATCATCTCGCCCCAGCTTTCCGATACGGATTTTGAAACTCTGGCGTAGCCGTATCCCGGCAGATCGACGATCCTGAACGCATCGTTGATCTTATAGAAATTGATGGTCCTGGTCTTTCCCGGACTGCCGCTGACGCGCGCCAGGTTGCGGCGCCTCGTCAGCAGGTTGAGCAGCGACGACTTGCCTACGTTTGACCTGCCGGCAAAAGCGATCTCTCTCATATCGCCTGCGGGATACTGCGACGGCTTTACGGCCACCGCCTCTATATCAGCCTTATTGATTATCATTTTTCGCGTCCTTTACAAGCACTTCCTTCAGCGCGTCGTTGACATTCCTGAGCAGCACGAACTCCATATCGTTTCTGACAACCTCCGGAATATCCTGTATATCGACATCGTTTTCCTTAGGCAGCAGCACCTTCCTGATGCCCGCTCTGTGAGCAGCCATGACCTTTTCACGGATCCCGCCCACCGGCAGCACCTTGCCGCGCAGCGTGATCTCACCCGTCATAGCGATATCCTTCCTCACCGGAATGCCGGTGAGCGTCGATATCATAGCCGTACACATCGTCACGCCTGCCGACGGGCCGTCCTTAGGTATCGCTCCCTCCGGTATATGTATATGCAGATCGTACTTCTTATAGAAGTCCTCGTCGATCTTCAGCTTCCTGCTTATGGATCTGATGTAGCTGATACCAGTCTTGGCCGATTCCTGCATTACGTCTCCCATCTGTCCCGTGAGCGCCAGCTTGCCGCTTCCCGGCAGCGCTACCGTTTCGATGAAGAGCGTATCTCCGCCGACTACCGTCCAGGCCAGTCCCGTCGTAACGCCCACTTCCGTCTCGCCCTTTATGATGTCGAATCTGAAACGCTTCTTGCCCAGCATTTCCTCGACCCTCTTGCCGCTGATGCTGACCTTTTTCGTCTCTCCGCACACCACGTTCTTGGCTACCTTCCTGCAGAGATTCCCTATCTCACGCTCCAGATTTCTGACGCCGGATTCTCTCGTATAGTAATTGATTATCGTCCTCAGGCCCTTCTCCGTAAAGGAGATGTTGCTCTTGGTAAGGCCGTTTTCCTCCATCTGCTTGGGAACGAGATAGCGCTCCGCTATGTTGAGCTTGTCCTCCTCCGTATAGCCGCTGACCTCGATGACCTCCATCCTGTCGAGAAGAGGTCTCGGTATCGTGCTCGTGGTATTGGCCGTCGTGATGAACATGACCTTGGAAAGGTCAAACGGCACCTCGAGGTAATGATCCGTAAAGTCCTTGTTCTGCTCCGGGTCGAGGACCTCGAGCAGCGCCGACGCCGGATCGCCCTTGTAATCGGCCCCGATCTTATCGACCTCATCGAAGAGGAAGACCGGGTTTTTCGTACCGCTGTCCTTGATGGCGTTGATGATCCTGCCCGGTATGGCGCCGATATACGTTCTTCTGTGTCCTCGTATCTCGGCCTCGTCTCTGACGCCTCCCAGAGACATCCTCACGAATTCTCTGCCTATGGATCTGGCAATGCTCCTGGCTATGGACGTCTTGCCCACTCCCGGAGGACCTACAAGACAGAGTATCGGGCCTTTAAGTCCCTTTGAAAGCTGCATGACCGCCAGGTATTCCAGTACCCTTTCCTTGACCTTGTCGAGGCCGTAATGGTCCTCGTTCAGTATGTCCTCGGCCTTGTTGAGATCTATGTTGTCTTCGCTCTCGGTGTTCCACGGGAGCGAAAGTATCGTCTCGATGTAATTCCTGCTGACGTTGGCTTCCGCGGAGGAGGGCTGCATCTTGGAAAATCTGCTGATCTCCTTTTCCACCTTGTCCTTCGTCTTTTCCTCAAGCTCGAGAGCCTCCAGCTTCTCCAAGAAGCCGGCCACCTCGTCCTCTACGTCCTCGGACACGCCCAGCTCCTCCTGTATGGCCCGCATCTGCTCTCTGAGGTAGTATTCCCTCTGGTTCTTGTTGATCTGCGACTTTACCTTGCTGGAAATGTCCTGCTCGATGTTGAGGATCTCTATCTCCTTCGTCAGTATGGAATTGAGCTTTTCCAGACGCTCCTTGGGATCCAGCGTCTCCAGCAGCAGCTGCTTGTCCTCCAGCTTTATCTCCAGATGCGAAGCGATCATATCCGCCATCCTGCCCGGTTCTTCTATCGTCACTACCGTGGCGAAGATCTCCGGCGCCAGATTTCTGTTGATGTTTATGTACTCGTCAAAGCTGGACAGCACCGTCCTCATAAGAGCCTCCGCCTCTGCGTCGTCAGGCGGATATTCCTGTTCCTCTATCTCCCTGATGCGGCATTTGAAATACGGCATTTCAAACAGCACCTCTTCTATTTCCGCCCTGCATATGCCCTCCACCAGAACTCTTATGGAGTCGCCCGGCAGCTTGAGCATCTGCTTGATCTTGCCTACCGTTCCTATGTGATAGAAATCCTCCGGAGTAGGCAGATCTGTATTGTCGTCCTTCTGCGACGCCAGGAAGATCTGCTGGTTCATCACCATCGCCTTCTCCAGCGCGTTGATCGACTTCTCGCGGCCTATATCGAAATGAAGCACCATGTTGGGAAATACCGACAGACCGCGCAGCGGTATCATCGGCAGCTCCATCACGCCATCGTCCGCGAAAACGTCTTCCGTACGTTCGTTTTCGTTATTTTCGTTGTTTTCATCTATGTCAATGTTCCGTTTGTTATCGTCCATTATGTTAAACCTCCGTTTATCTGTCCTGTCAAAAAGGCGACTTTCAAAAAGCCGCCCTCATCTATTACGCCGTTTCAGCTGCGGCTTCCTTTTCCTTTGAGCGCAACGGCTCAGTCAGCACAAGCTCCGGATCCTTTTCCGCTTCTACGGTCTCTCTGGTGATTATGCATTTCTGCACATCGTCTCTCGATGGCAGCTCATACATTATGTTGTTCATGATCTTCTCCATGATGCCCCTCAGACCTCTGGCGCCGGTCTTGCGCTCCATAGCCTTTTCCGCTATGGCTTCAATAGCGTCGTCCGTCACCTCCAGGTCCACGTTGTCCATGGCGAAAAGCTTTCGATACTGCTTTATCAGAGCGTTCTTAGGCTCGGTGATGATCTCCACCAGCGCCTCTTTGGAGAGCTCCTCCAGCGTCACCAGTACGGGCAGCCTGCCGATGAATTCCGGTATCAGTCCGTATTTGAGCAGATCCTCCGGCTGGATATTCTTCAGTATGTCAGCTTCCTTGATCTTGTCGGTCTCTATGTTGGAATTGAATCCGATAGTCTTTTCCCCTATCCTTCTCTGTATCACCTTGTCGAGGCCGTCGAACGCTCCTCCGCATATGAACAATACGTTTGTCGTATCAAACTGCAGGAAATCCTGATGCGGATGCTTCCTGCCTCCCTGCGGCGGCACGTTGGCCACGGTTCCCTCCAGGATCTTCAGCAGAGCCTGCTGCACGCCTTCTCCGCTCACATCCCTGGTGATGGATGGGTTCTCCGACTTTCGCGATATCTTATCTATCTCGTCTACGTATATTATGCCGCGCTGAGCCCTGTCGATATCGTAATCTGCAGCCTGTATCAGCTTCAGCAGTATGTTTTCCACGTCCTCGCCAACGTAACCGGCTTCCGTGAGCGCGGTAGCGTCTGCGATGGCAAAAGGCACGTTGAGTATCTTCGCCAGCGTCTGCGCCAGCAGCGTCTTGCCTGAGCCTGTAGGACCCACCATGATGATGTTGCTCTTCTGTATCTCCACATCGTCATCCGTGTCCGATATGTGGTTTATCCTCTTGTAATGATTGTATACTGCGACCGAAAGCGTCTTCTTGGCTTCCTCCTGCCCGATGACGTATTCCGAGAGTATATCGTATATCTCCTTCGGCTTCGGCAGTCTGCCGTCATCTGCACCTGCGCCCTCACCGTTTACATGTCTGCGTTCCTCCTCCGACAGTATATCCTGACAGAGCTCCACGCACTCGTTGCATATGTATACTCCTGATCCGCTTATCAGTCTCTTCACCTGACTCTGAGGCTTTCCGCAGAATGAACACCTCAGTTCATTGTTCTCGTCGTATTTACTCATATCCGTCCACCCCTATCTGTCCTTTATGACCTTGTCGATAAGGCCGTATTTCATCGCTTCCTCGGCCGACATGAAATTGTCTCTGTCCGTATCTCTGGCGATGACCTCCAGCGGCTGTCCCGTATTGGCGCTGAGTATCCTGTTGAGCTTTTCTCTCGTCTTCAGGATCCATTCGGCATGTATCTTGATGTCTTCGGCCTGCCCCTGGACTCCGCCCAGCGGCTGGTGGATCATTATCTCGGCGTTAGGCAGCGCAAAACGCTTGCCCTTTGCGCCCGCCGAAAGCAAAAATGCCCCCATGCTTGCCGCCATTCCTACGCATATGGTCGAAACCTGAGGCTTGACGTACTGCATGGTGTCGTATATAGCCATACCGGCGGTCACAGAACCGCCGGGGCTGTTTATGTATATGTTTATATCCTTATCCGGATCTTCCGCTTCCAGAAACAGCAGCTGTGCGACTACGAGGCTGGCAATATGCTCGTCTATCGCTTCTCCGAGAAATATGATCCTGTCCTTCAAAAGCCTTGAATATATATCGTAAGACCTTTCCCCTCTGCTGGTCTGCTCTATAACATATGGTACTAATGCCATAATCCGGACCTCCTTAAATTCCGTCTATTTCTTTACAGCGTTTTCATACATCATGTCTACGGCCTTTCTCACCTTGATGTCGCCTTCGATCATGCTGAGATTTTCTTCGCCTATCATCTCTCTCAGCTTGTCGGCTTCCAGACCGTACTGCTTCGCCATGTTCTCCAGCTCGGCGCTGATCTCCTCGTCAGTTACCGGGAAATCCTCCTGCTGTGCCACGGCGCTCACTATCATCCTGGTCTTCGTCTTCTTGAAGGCCTCTTCTCTGAGCTCATCGCGCAGCTCCTTAGCATCCTTGCCCAGGTACTGCATGTAAGTGTTCAGGTCAAGTCCCTGCGACTTCAGCTGCTGATCGAACTCGGAGAGCGTATTGTCGATCTCTGTTTCGACCATAACATCTGGAACCTCTATGTCGTTGGCCTCGAACACCTTCTCGATGACCTTGTTCTTCATGGCGTTTTCAGCTCTGGCAGCCTTGCTCTTCTCAAG
The DNA here is from genome assembly GCA_949290475.1 of uncultured Bacillota bacterium. GTDB lineage: Bacteria > Bacillota > Clostridia > Peptostreptococcales > Anaerovoracaceae > Lentihominibacter. Next base: position 12,503 of record CASESB010000067.1, on the reverse strand, counting down.
CTCCTTCCTGATGTCGGCCTTGTACTCGTCGAGCGTATCGAATTCGCTGACATCCTTCACGAAATCATCGTTGATCTCAGGAACCTCTTCCTCCTTGATCTCGTGCACCTTGCACTTGAACACGGCTTCCTTGCCGGCCAGATTCTCAGCGTGATACTCCTCAGGGAATGTCACCTTTACATCCTTGTCCTCTCCGGTGCTGACGCCGATGAGCTGCTCCTCAAAGCCCGGGATAAACGTTCCCGATCCCAGCTTGAGCGGCTGTCTTTCAGCCGTGCCGCCTTCAAACTGCTCGTCGCCTACCCAGCCCTCGTAATCGATGAGTACGGTGTCTCCCTCCTTGGCCGGTCTGTCCACGGCTACCATTCTGGCGTTTCTTCTGGCTCTCGCCTGCAGCTCGTTATCGACATCCTCATCAGTAACCTCTGCGCTTACGGCCTCGATCTCCACGCCCTTGTAATCCTTGACCTCGATCTCCGGATAGCATTCCACCGTGATCGTGATCGTAAAGCCTTCGCCCTTCTTGATCTGGCTGAATTCAGCTCGCGGACTGTCGATGACGTTGAGATTCAGCTCGTCGAGAGCGTCAGGGTAATTGTCCCTGAAAAGGTTGTTGATGGCATCCTCGTAGAATATGCCCTCGCCGTACTTTTTCTCGATGATGCTCCTTGGAGCCTTGCCCTTCCTGAATCCGTCTACGGTGAACTTATCCTTCTGAGCTTTGTACACATTTATTACAGCATTTTCGAATTCCTCAGCAGTGAATTCCATGGTGAATTTCACATCGTTTTTTTCCTTTGAAATTAAAGTTGCTTTCATTAAAAAAATCCTCCTCGATCATATACACATAGTGCATATTATTATACCTCTTTTCCTTTGAAAAGTAAAGGCTATTGACAATACTTTCCCGCTGTAACATAATCTAAATCAGCGAAAAATGAACATTTTCATAAGGAAGTATACCATACATGTCAAATTTGATACAAAAAACCACGGATACGGCCATGTATATGGCCTGCGGATACATGAAACCGGGCGGCGTTTTCGTCGACGCCACCTGCGGCAACGGGCACGACACTCTTGCCATGATGTCAATGAAGCCTTCTAAGCTCTACGCCTTCGACATACAGCAGACCGCTCTGGAGAACACTCGCTCCCTGCTGCGCCGCAGCGGCTATGACAGCGAGCTCGCTTCCGGCGTCATCAGGCTCATATGCGATTCTCACGAGAACATGAGCTCGTACGTACGCGGACAGGCTGACGTCATCATGTTCAATCTCGGCTATCTGCCCGGAGAGCGTAAGGATATCACTACGCAGACAGCTTCTACAGTGAAAGCCGTCCGCTCCGCCCTGCAGCTGCTGGCAAAGGACGGCCTCATCTGCATCACCATGTACAGCGGCCATCCCGAGGGGCGGCGCGAAAAAGAGGCGCTGCTCGCCATGGCGCAGAAGCTCGACGCTCATCTTTTCCACTGTGCATACATCAGCATGATCAATCAGGGCGGCAATCCGCCCGAGATCCTGCTGATCACGAAAAAGCGCTGACCCGTCGCGATCCGCCTGCAAAAACACAGGGCTCTGCAAACAGCATGTCTGCAAAGCCCTGTTTTAATTTTTAATATCGCGCATACAAAAGCTCCGTCACGGAAGCTCCTGTCACCTGTTCTGCTTGATGATCGCGATCCCGCGCGAATACTTGCTTCCCGCTTCACGCTGCAGATCGTACTCCTCGCACATCTGTCTTCCGATACGCTCCAGCTCTCCCCTTTCTCCCGAGAACAGCTCGATCTCGACCTCCGAGATCGGCTCATCGCCGTAAGGAGTGATTATCCTGCCCTGATCTATGGATATCTCGAATATACCGTCTCCCGTGTCTATCCTGAACCGGCGCCTCATGAATCTCGTCTCCAGAAGACTGATGAGCTCCTTCTCACCGATGATGTCCATCAGCATCGCTCCCATCTCGCTTTCTCTGAAAACGGCAGGGTCCGCCGCATCATCGCTCACAGGGACGTTTATCTCCTCTCTCGTATAAAGAGCGCCCTCGTTCTGCCCTCTCCACTTGAGCGTCGCCACCCATCTGCAGCCTTCCTTCCTGACCCTGTACGCCATATCGTTTCTGGCCAGATCGCAGTCCGGCGTATCGTAATACCTGGCCATGAAGCAGAGCTCCTCACGCGAAGCCTCCTCTTCAAATGTGCAGAACAGCTTATCGTTCCATATGTCGTCGGCTATCTCAGCCGAGGGTATCCTGTACTTTAATTCAATCTCCATTTCGCTCACTCGATCCCGGTGTTAAACACTATTATCCGTCCGTCAAAATGCGACTTTATAGATGATACCCCTTAAAATAACGCAAGTCAAGTAATTAATTTTTTAACAAATCCGATCTTCGCAGCCGTTGCGAACGTTGCTGCCGGCGTTTACGCAAAACAGCGCCTCATCATCTGCCGATAGTCGCCACTATGACAGCCTTGATAGTATGCATCCTGTTCTCGGCCTCGTCGAAAACCTTGGAATGTCTGCTCCTGAACACCTCGTCTGTAACCTCTCTGATATCCAGACCCTTTTCCTTCTGCTCTCTGGCCATGACCGTCTCAAAATCATGGAACGAAGGCAGACAGTGGAGGAAGATCACATCCGGATTTCCCGTGCTTTCAAGCATCTCCATCGTCACCTTGTACGGCGACAGCAGCTTCACCCTTTCTTCTATCTGATCCTCTTCTCCCATCGAAGCCCATATGTCGGTATATATGACATCTGCGCCCTTGAGCGCCGCCGGATCCGAGGTCACCTCTATCACAGCCCCCGTCTCCGCCGCGACGGCGCCGACGCTCTCCATTATCGACTCGTCGAGCTGCTCCGCCAGCACATCGGGACCGTAGGCGACGTAGTGCATGCCCATCTTCGCGCAGCCGTACATCCACGCATAGCTCATATTGTTTCTTATGTCTCCGCAGAACACCACCTTGACCTTGCTCAGCGGCTTGTCTATATGCTCCTCGATCGTCAGCATGTCCGCCAGGATCTGCGTCGGATGATCGACGTCTGTAAGCCCGTTCCATACGGGAACGCCCGAAAACCTCGCCAGATCCTCGACTACCGACTGCTCGTAGCCTCTGTACTCGATGCCGTCGAAGAATCTGCCCAGCACCTTCGCCGTGTCCTCGAGGCTCTCCTTCTTGCCCATCTGCGAGCTCTTCGCGTCGAGATATGTCACGCATCCGCCCTCATCCCTGCATGCCACCTCAAACGAGCACCTCGTCCTGGTCGAGGTCTTCTCAAAAAGCAGGACTATGTTCTTTCCCGCGAGCGTATTGCCCGTGATACCAGCTCTCTTCTTAGCCTTGAGATCGCCGGCAAGGTCGAGCATGTACCTGATCTCCTCCGGTGTAAAGTCCATCAGCGTTAAAAAACTTCTTCCTTTCAGATTCACTGCCATCTTATATTCTCCTTGATATTTTAATGTTATACCGTTATATCCTTCGTTTGCCGTCTGAGGCCGCTTCCGTCGCCTCTCGATAACCTGATATTATCACATCGGCCCGCGGCCGGCAATGCTCATTTTCCCGGCGATCCGACAAAGCCGGCAATGCTCATTTTCCCGCCGGCTCATCCCGCTGCTTTTTCTGTCCGTGAAACTGATAGTAGCACGTCTGCAGTCTGCCGTTATAGAGCTTCCGGCGGCGGTCGGCCTTCCTGCCGGCGACCTTGTCCTCGGCTTCCCTGTCGGTAGTTATCATGAACAGCGACCAGTCGGGGTTTTTTCGCATGAACGCTCTCAGCGCGCCGTATATGGCCTCGATCTGCTTCTCCTCGCCGATCCTCTCGCCGTACGGCGGATTGGTGATGATGATGCCGTTCTCGCCGGGAGCGGAAAGCCCCGCCACATCCATCCTGCGGAACGTTATGCACTCGTCGACTCCCGCCTCCTGAGCGTTTTGCATCGCGGCCCTGACCGCCCTGCCGTTTATGTCGGAGCCGTATATCTGCAGCTCAGCCTCGTGATCTATGGCTGCAAAGGCCGCTTTTCTTTCTTCCTTCCAGACGCTCTTTTCTATCAGCTCCCAGCCCTCGCAGGCAAAGCTCCTGCCAAGGCCCGGTGCGATATTCCTGCCGATCATCGCCGCCTCTATGGGGATCGTTCCCGACCCGCAGCACGGATCGACGAGTATACGCCCCTTTTTCCAAAACGAGAGCTGTACCAAAGCCGCAGCCAGTGTCTCCTTCATCGGCGCCGCCACATCGGCGACCCTGTATCCCCTCTTATGCAGACCCGGTCCGCTCGTATCCACCGTCAGCGTCACTCTGTTTTTGAGTACCGTCGCCTTGACAGTATATTCCGCTCCCGTCTCCGGAAACGTCTCCATGGCGTAGTATTCAGCGAGTCTGTCGACGATGGCCTTCTTGACTATCTTCTGACATGCCGGTACGCTGTGCAGCTTCGATTTTACCGATGTTCCGGTCACGGTGAATTTCCCGTCAGGCGGTATCAGCTGCTCCCACGGAAGTCCCCTTGTCTGCTGATAAAGCTCCTCGAATTCCAGAGCTTCAAACTCACCCATTTTGAGCAGCACCCTGTCGGCGCTCCGCAGCCAGAGATTGGATCGCACGATAGCTCTCTCGTCTCCCATATATGTCACCTTGCCGTCTTCGGTCCTGACGATTTCATAGCCGAGGCTCTCTATTTCACGTTTTACCACAGCCTCAAGTCCAAACGTCGCCGTTGCTATAAGCTCAAGTCTCATGGACTGCACTCCCTCCGTTCTTATTGTCGATCAGCTTGACGAATCTGCTGCCCAGAGCGTCATAACCGACAATGCTTATTATTTCTCCGGTACTCTGGCCGCATAGATCGCATGTCCGCTGTGTTCCCGGCATGAAAAGCTGCGGCCTGTGCACTCTTCCATCGTGATCCGTATCCACGCTCCAAATCCTTAGCAGGCTGAGACTGTCCCTGTCCGCATATTCCCGCAGCTGCTCCGCGCTTTTCCCATTCATGCGCTGTTCGCCCAGGCCGATACGTCCGGGCTCGTATTTTTCAAGCGTTATCTTCCCGTCGTCAAGTGAAAGCTCCACACGACCTTGCTTTTCGCTTCCCGCGCAGCCGTCACGATCGCTCTGCACGGCAAATCCCGCGCCGGCCGTATGCAGACGTTCGATCTGCATAGCGGCAGCCAGCCTGCTCTCATCACACATGAGCCACCTTCTGTTCAGCTTTTCACACACGACGCCCAGCGTTCCCGATCCGGCGAAGAAATCAGCGCACAGATCTCCTTCTTCGCTGCACGATTCGACGATCCGCTGCAGCAGCTTTTCCGGCTTCTGCGTGGCGTATCCGCTGCGCTCCGATGATGTCCTGCCCACCATGTCGATGTTCCAGACATCTTTCATGTTGACCATCGTGTACCATCCCCGCTCGTCGCAGAACTCCTCGACGCCCTTGAACCTGTAAGGCTTCAAGTCGCGGTTGTATGACTTTTCCTTCAGGGGCCTGAACTTATATCCGCTGCCCCTGCTGTAAAACAGCAGGTTATCGTGCTTGCGCGCAAAGCTGCGGCTTCCCGATCCCCCTGACTTGTATGTCCAGATCACTTCATTTCTGAAGTTTTCGGCTCCGAACACGGCGTCAAGCAGCACCTTGACGTAATGCGCCGCATGTCTGTCGAGATGCACCCAGATGCATCCGCTTTCCGCCAGCAGCTCTCTCATGGCCAGGAGCCTGGCCGTCAGCATCGTCAGATACTCCCGCAGCCCGCCCCTGCGCCTGTCATCATACGCACCGACCTTTATCAGCTCCGACGGACCCAGCGTCTCCGACTGCAGGCGCACGGACGCCTCATAGCTGCCGTTGGAGAAAAAAGGAGGATCCGCATATATCAGCTGCAGCTTTCCCGCAAGTCCGCGCGTCTTTATCAGGTGGATCATATAGCTCAGATTGTCTCCGCGGCACACAACGCCTTCCGGTTCTTCACCGCGCGGCAGCCCGTATTCCTCCACGGTAACAAAATCTGCAGGCTCCGCTGCCATCGCCGCCTCATAGCGCCGCCTTCCCTCTTCAAAGGCGGCCTTCATCTCATCGAACACCGTCATTTCAGAAGCACCTCCATCAGATCCTCTCTGCCGGCCTTCTTCAGCGCCTTTCTCACCGTTTCTCTGTTTTCCCGCTTATTGAAATGCATCAGCGCTCTCTGCATCTTCTTCTCCTCCGCAGTCTTAGCCACGTATACGCGCTTCAGCGTGAACGGATCCATCTCCGTATGATACATACAGGTCGCGAGAGTGCCCGGCGTAGGATAAAAATCCTGCACCTGATCTGGCACGAATCCCGTCCTCTTCATGTAAAGCGCCAGCTCCACAGCATCGTTCAGCGTGCTGCCGGGATGAGAGGATATGAAATACGGCACCATGTACTGATCCTTTCCGAGCCGCGCGTTCATTTTTTTATACATCGCGCTGAAGCGGTCGAACACCTTGATTGAAGGCTTGCGCATGTTCTTCAGCACCTCCTTCGACACGTGCTCCGGAGCCACCTTCAGGATGCCGCTGACGTGATGCCTGCACAGTTCCTCAAGGAAACGGCTCCCCTTGTCCGCCAGCAGATAATCGTATCTTATCCCGGATCTGATGAAGACCTTCTTCACGCCCTCAAGCGACCTTACTGCTCTGAGAACGTCAAGATATTCCTCATGATCAGCCTCCAGACTGCCGCACGGCTCGGGATAGAGACAGTCCCTGTGTCTGCACATGCCGTGCTTCCTCTGCCTGCTGCACGACGGTCTCCTGAAATTGGCTGTCGGCCCTCCCACATCGTGTATGTAACCCTTGAAATCCGGCATCTGCGTGAGCTTTACGGCTTCTTCCACTATCGAGGCCTTGCTCCTGCTCCGCACCTCACGTCCCTGGTGATATGTGATGGCACAGAAAGCACAGCCTCCGAAACATCCCCTGTTGGCTGTGATGCTGAACTTCACCTCTTCTATTGCCGGCACTCCGCCTGCCGCCTCGTACGAGGGGTGATACGTCCTCATGTATTCCAGTCCGTACACCATATCAAGCTCATCGCGTTCGAGCGGCGGCTGCGGCGGATTCTGGACTACATAATTATTATTATCGTATTTCTCTATCAGGCGCTCCCCGGTCACTGCGTCGTTGCTCCTGTACTGCATGGCAAAGCTGCGGCAGTACTCTTTCCTGGAAGCCGCTATCGACGTAAAATCCGGCAGCACCGTATCCTGCGGCTGTATGTCCGGATCCTTCATTTTTACACACGTGCCTCTTATCCAGGTGATGTCCTTCACATCTATACCGGCATCGAGAGCCTCGGCGATCTCCACGACAGCCCTCTCGCCCATGCCGTATATGAGTATATCGGCACGCGAATCCATGATGATCGATCTTCTCACCTTATCGTCCCAGTAATCGTAATGGCCGAGCCGCCTGAGGCTGGCCTCAAGGCCGCCTATGATTATCGGCACGTCTCTGTACGCCTCTCTGGCCCTGTTGCTGTAGACTATGACCGCCCTGTCAGGCCTGTTTCCGGCTCTGCCTCCCGGCGAATATACGTCGCGTCTTCTTCTGTATCTGAAAACGGAGTAGTGGTTGACCATGGAATCCACGTTGCCGCTGTTTATCAGAAACCCCAGCCTCGGCCTTCCGAAGCGTTTGAAATCGGAAGCATCCTTCCATCCCGGCTGCGCCAGCACCGCCACTCTAAAGCCGTGAGCCTCCAGCAGTCTGCTGATTATGGCCGTGCCGAACGAGGGATGATCCACGTAAGCATCGCCCGTCACCAGCACGAAATCCGCCTGATCCCAGCCTCGGCTTTCCATATCCTTTCTGTCTACCGGTAAAAACATAAAGCTCACCCCTCGTTCCGTCCGCACTGTCTAAAAAAGCGATATTGATATCATCTCATACCAACATCGCTTTTCGTTCATAACTGAATTCTGTTTATCCCAGGAACTGCTCCACAGCCGCCTTCACATGACCGCCGTCCGCAACTCCCTTTACTTTAGGCATGGTCGCTCCCATGAGCTTGCCCATGGATGATTTACCGCTGCCCTTTTCTATGCCCATCTCAGCTGCCGTCTTCTCTATGACATCCATGATCTCAGCCTCCGTCAGCTGCTTAGGCATGTATTCCGTAAGGACTTCGATTTCCGCGTTATAAGCATCGATAAGATCCGTTCTTCCGGCCGATTCAAAATCAGCGAGGGCATCTTTTCTCATCTTAACCTGCTTGGCCAAGATGGAGGCAATCCCAGCATCGTCGATTTCTTCCCTGTTATCTACCTCGAACTGCTTTATCGCAGCTCTCACAAAGCTGATAGTGTCCTTACGCACCTTCTGCTTGTTCTTCATCGCTTCCTTAAAGTCAGCGTCCAATCTTTCTTTTAAGGTCAATCAAAACACCTCTGATCCTTCATCCGTGCTAGTACTTCTTCGCCTTCTTTCTAGCAGCTTCGGACTTTTTCTTTCTCTTTACGCTAGGCTTTTCGTAATGTTCTCTCTTTCTGAGTTCGGACATAACTCCATCTCTTGCGCAAGATCTCTTAAATCTCTTTAAAGCGCTTTCCAGGCTTTCATTTTCTCTGACTATTACCTGTGCCATTTCCCGTTTCACCTCCTGACTTTACAGAAATCATTGTAAACCTAAGAACGGCTTGCCTATAACGTTGCTATTATACTATTTTATATCGGTTTATGCAAGATTTTTATTCCCGGTTTTCCCCATGATTTTTATCAGGACGATACTGACGATCAGGAATATTATCAGACCGACCGCAAATACCGCGCCCGTGCGCGCAGTCATATCGGCAAACAACCCTTCCGGCAGCAGCCTGATCATATAATCCTCAGCCGGATCGAAGATCCACAGATCGTTATCAAAAAACACGTTGTGAAAAGCCACGAATACGGCGTTAAAATCTATAACTGCCGCTATGCCGATCACCGCCGCGATTGCAGCCGTTACTGCCAGCGCCAGCAGATATGCCCTGGGGAGCAGCCTTCTGATATCAGCCTTCGTGACTGCGAGCAGCGCCAGACACAGCGCCATCGCTAAACATGCAGCCAGCCTTATATCGAGCCCTCCCATGAACAGCCCGCGCACCTCAGCCATGTGGAATCTGTCCTGTTCGTTAAAAAAGTCCTGACGGCTGCCGTCCACATCGGTGACGACCGACAGTTCATCTCTTTCACCGATCAGATAGCTCAGCATCTCTTCGGTGACATACATGGCGTCATCCATCGTCATGTCCAGCTCCGAAAGGACGTCGTATTTTCTATATCCCCTCTCGTACACGTCGAGATCCGCGTAGATGGCGATCTGAAAACTCGTAAAAAGCAGGGCGATGATGAGGGATATCCCGAACATCACGCCCGCCGCCCAATGTACTGCTTTCATATACCGATGCCGTCCCTATCAGCCCGGAGGCCAGGTCATCTTTCTCTTGCCGAGAAGATGGAAATGCAGGTGCTTCACGGTCTGAAAGCCGTCTTCACCGCAGTTGTTGACCAGCCTGTAGCCGTTCTCCAGCCCCAGGCTCTCCGCGATCTCGCCGACCTTGATCATTATATGACCCAGCAGCTCCCTGTCATCCTCCGTCACATCATCGAGTGAAGCTATGTGCTTCTTCGGTATGATGAGAACGTGTACGGGCGCCTGAGGGTCCAGGTCGCGGAAGCAGAGTATCTGATCATCTTCATAGACCTTATCGGAAGGGATCTCTCCCGACACTATCTTGCAGAATATGCAGTCGCTCATCGTCTCACTCCTCTCGTGAATCATGTCTGTGCTTATATTATAATGCCTGATGCATGTTTTTTCCATCATTTTCTGCGCCTCGCTCCCGCTTCTGCATCTCGCTGCTGCTTCCGTATCTTACCCCTGCTTTTACGTCTCACCCCTGCTTCTGCATCTCATTCCTGCTGCTGCGCCTCGCTCCCGCTGCAATCGTGATCAGCATCAGGGCGGCTGCGGCCGCCAGAGCCGGCGGCTCCTTCAACAGCAGTATGACATGACCCAGCCGCGGTATGCAGGCATGCACGCTGCCGAGAATACGTTCCGGCTCTACTGGCGTCGGATCAGCCTCGTCGTTCATATCTCCTTTAGTTATGTACGCGCCGCTTCCCGTCACCTCCACGACCCTGTGGATGATGCGCATTTTCCCCGCCTCATACAGCACGACATCGCCGACGTCTGTCTTCTCGCCGCCGACAACGATGCACAGCGAGCCCCGCGGTATCTCCGGCTCCATCGAACCCGACGCCACCGCCACCGCTCTCATATCCGCAGCCGTCGCTACATTGGCTGCAAAAATCACGGCCGCCGCGACTGCTGCCGCGGCGACGCTCCTTACTGTTCTATGATTTTTCATCGCTCTTCTTTCTTAAAAGTATGATCGCTGCGGCTGCCGCGCAACAGACGGCTGCTGCTGCGCCCGCTCCGCCGTCTCCCGTTGCCGGCGATTCATTCTCTGTCGCAAATATCCACGTCTGCGACGCCTCTCTGAGACTGTAGCCGTTATCAGCTTCATCCGCCAGGCTCATGCTTATGTCTATGCTCCTCGCTTCTCCCGCCTCAAGAGCGACAAGCTGCTGGAATCCCAACATCGCTCTTTCGCGGACGCTGCCGCTGTATACCGTCCTGCCGTTGTCTATCCTCATGTCCAGCATATCAGCCAGGCTTTCGTCGCCGCATTCGACCTTGAGAAATACGCTGGCCGGTTTATCCTCCAGGTTCGTGATGCGTATGCTGCCTCCGTACACATCTCCCGGCATAAAGCTGATATCCTCGGGAAATTCATCGACGTCGATCTCGATTCCTGCCTCGTCATCGTACGCCACCGCTATCCCGCCGTCTGCATAAACAGCCGTCCTCAGGCTCGCCGTGTCGAGCGACTCCGAGGTTTCCGCTTTTACATCGCCCCAGGGCTCCGCTGCCGCGAAATCCGGCATGAAATTCTTCGCCTGCACCGCATCGGCGCCGACTCTGACGCTCACGTTTCTTTCATCGCCGCTGTTCCAGCTCTCAGGCACCGTGAAGCCCTCGCAAAGCTCTACCGCCTCGCCCGTTTCCAGCGGTTCCGTATAATAAAAATAACCTCCGGACAGCTTCCAGCCATCTCCTATACCGTAAAGGCTGCTCATGAGATCCACGCTTTCCGCTCCCCGTACCGCCGTCATCTCTGCCCGTACATAAGCTCTTTCGTCGAGATTTTCTATGCGCGGGATGTATGAGACAGTATCGCCGGCTCCGATCAGCTCTTCATCCGTGACTGCCGCCGCCCTGCCTTCCTTATCCGTGTAGCTTTCGACTCTGATATCGACCTTGTCCGTAGAGAGAGTCGTCTCCGCCGTCAAAAACGAAGTCAGGGCCGCGTATGAGAAAATGCCTCCCGCAGCCACAAGCGCTGCCGCCACCGCGAAGAGCAGTCCCTTTACGCATCTGCTCCCGTTCATCTCTCAGTCCCTCACGCCCTGATCAGAGCCAGGACCTCCTGCGGCTGATCCGGTGCGATACCGTCCGTCTGTATGGCCATAGCCTCGACCTTTATTTCCACTTCACCGCCGTCAAGCTGCCCCTCGATCATGTTGATAAAAGTCACGCTTTCAAATACAGGCTCAGTGACGGCATCCTTTTCCAGCGGCTTCAGAGCACCGCCGGAATCAACGTAAGCGTAGGTGTATACGCTCTTTTTTTCATCTGCGCTCTTGGCAATCTGCTTCCATCCGCTGTTCACTTCATACGTAAACAAATCCTGTAACACTTCGCTTTGAACAGCCCCACTCTCATCAGCCGTGACTACCGAAGCCCTCGGAACTGTGACCTCCGTAAACACGAAGGCATCGTTAGCTCCTTCATTCGATACGACAGGATCCTTAGCGATTTCTTCCAGCGGAGTTATATCCTCTCCGTTTTCTGCTGCCCATGACGGCTCATCGAGCGCAATATCGACATTCCCAATAGTAAACGTATTGACCTCCTCGTCGCTGTCCGTGAAATATGCCGCCGCCGTTCCTGCCGTGATCGCCATCACCACGACCGCTGTTACCAGCATCATCCTCTTCAGCACATGCCTTTTTCCGTTTTCTTTCCTCAACATATCCGTCTCCTTTCTTTATGTAAATTATTACCATATTGTAATTATATGGTAATATCCATATTTTGTCAATAAAAAAGTACGCCTTTAAAAGCGTACTCAAGGAATATTAAGGCTACAGAACAAAAATAGGATCCACCTTGTTAAAGACGGCTTCGGGCGGCTCTTCATATGCCGCTTGCTAATATTCGTTTGATCTGCCGTGATTTTAACAAAATAGCGGCATTTCAGGCTTCACCACAGCGGTCATTTGTTAATATATCTCTCTTTCCTTGCGATATTAACAAGTTTCAGCCTTGACAAAGCCGGATTAGTGTTAAAGACAGACCGTTATCATCAATTAATTAGCAACTGCACCTCGCGCAGAGCGTCTGCAGAGCCGATAATTGTTAAA
>CASESB010000066.1 GCA_949290475.1 uncultured Bacillota bacterium | reverse complement strand
TTCTTCATCTTCGACAGTTCCGCGTTCAGCTCAGCTTCTGACATTTCTCTGATTTTCTTCAATTCCATTACGCTTCACCACCCTTTGCTAATTCCTGGCCTTTGATGGCAAATTTACACTTTACAGGCAGCTTGTGTGATGCAAGCCTCATAGCCTCTCTGGCCTGGGCTTCCGTAACGCCTTCTATCTCGAACATCACTCTGCCCGGCTTTACTACTGCTACCCAGTACTCAGGAGCACCCTTACCGGAACCCATTCGTACTTCCGCCGGCTTCTTCGTTACCGGCTTGTGAGGGAATATCTTGATGTAGACCTTACCGCCCCTCTTAACGGATCTGGTCATCGCGATTCTTGCTGCTTCTATCTGATTTGAAGTTATCCATCCACATTCCGTGGCGGCAAGCCCGTAATCGCCGTATGTCACGGCGTTGCCCTTCGTGGCCTTGCCCTTCATTCTGCCTCTGTGGACTCTTCTACGTTTAACGCGCTTTGGCATTAACATGACAACGTCCTCCTTTCATCTGTTGTCTATTCTTCAGCTGCTGCGTCAGCAGGTGCTTCCGCTGCAGTCTGCGCTTCCTCAACCTGAGCTTCCTGAGCCTCCTGAGCCTGTGCCTCAGCAGCCTCAGCAGCTGCCTTCTTTGCAGCCTCCTCAGCAGGATCTACCTTCGGTGTCTTTCTGACTCTAGGGTTAACGGCCTTAGGAGCTTCCGCTCTGTCGTTTCTCCTGTCATCCCTTCTAGGTCTTCTTTCGCCGTCTCTTCTAGGTCTCCTCTCGCCTCTCTTCCTGCCGTCTCTTCTGTCGTTCTTCTCTTCGGTAACGGCGCTCTTGAGGCCCTTGTCGAGGATTTCTCCGTGGTTTATCCAAACCTTTACTCCCAGCTTGCCGTACGTCGTATCCGCTTCAGCGAATCCGTAATCGATATCGGCTCTGAGCGTATGAAGGGGAACGTTTCCTTCACTGTACTTTTCCGCTCTGGCGATCTCAGCTCCGCCCAGTCTTCCGGACGTGAGGACCTTGATACCCTTTGCTCCGGCCTTCATGGTCCTGCCGATAGCCTGCTTCATGGCTCTTCTGAAGGATACTCTTCTCTCGAGCGCCTGTGCGATGCTCTCGGCAGTCAGCTGAGCGTCCAGCTCGGCTCTTCTTACTTCCTTGATGTCGATGATGATGGTCTTGCCCGTCATCTTCTCCAGCTCGGCCTTCAGTTCGTCAATGCCCGTTCCTGATCTTCCGATGACCATTCCCGGCTTAGCCGTCAGAACGATGACCTTCAGCTTGTTCTCCGCAGCTCTCTCCAGCAGAACCTTCGATACGCCGGCGACATAAAGCTTTTTCTTGACGAATTCTCTTACTTTGTTATCTTCTATGAGGTAATCGGCGAATTTTGTCTTGTCCGCATACCACTTCGAATCCCAGTCTTTTATTACGCCTACTCTCAGCCCGTGAGGACTTACTTTCTGACCCATTAATCGAACCTCCTATCCTAATTTCTTTCCTTGAGAGTAACGCCCACATGGCTGCTTCTCTTCAATATTATCGATGCTCTACCCTGTGATCCGGCTCTCCATCTCTTCATAGTCGGTCCCTGGTTGGCATAAACTTCGGCGACATAAAGATTGTCCGTGTTCATTTCCTTTACGTCCGCGTTTGCTGCTGCGGACTTAACAACCTTTTCTACGATTTCAGCTCCCTTGCCCGGAGTGAATTTCAGGATGTTCAATGCCTCGTTTAAATCCTTTCCTCTTACCAGATCGGTAACAGGCTTAAGTTTGATAGGAGACATTCTCACATATTTTGCAACTGCTTTTGCTTCCATTTTCAACTATCTCCTTTTCTTACTTATCTACTTTCTTGTCGGCTGAATGGCCTCTGTATGTCCTCGTAGGAGCGAACTCTCCCAGTCGGTGTCCGACCATGTCTTCCGTGATGTACACAGGCACGTGCTTGCGTCCGTCGTGTACTGCGATCGTATGTCCCACCATCTGCGGGAATATGGTCGACGGTCTCGACCATGTCTTTATTACCTTCTTATCGTTAGCCGCATTCATCTCTTCGATGGCTTTAAGCAGCTTAGCGTTTACGAAAGGGCCCTTTTTAAGCGATCTACCCATTGTTTCTGCTCCTTCCTGTTATTTTTCTCTTCTATCCTTTACGATATACCTGTCGGATTCCTTCTTTTTCTTTCTGGTCTTGTAACCAAGCGCAGGCTTGCCCCAAGGTGTAACAGGGCTTACTCTACCTATGCTGGCCTTACCTTCACCACCGCCGTGAGGGTGATCGTTAGGATTCATTACGGAACCTCTTACGGTAGGTCTGATGCCCATATGTCTCTTTCTTCCCGCTTTACCGATCTGGATGTTCTGGTGATCCAGGTTGCCGACCTCGCCGATAGTTGCTCTGCACTCGATCCTCACCTTTCTCACCTCGCCGGACGGCAGCCTTACCTGAGCGAAGTTTCCTTCCTTAGCCATGAGCTGCGCTCCGTTTCCTGCCGATCTTACCATCTGTCCGCCCTTGCCAGGCTTCAGCTCTATATTGTGGATGATGGTACCTACAGGAATGTTGGCCAGCGGCAGCGCGTTTCCGATCTTGATATCGGCATCGGCTCCCGACTCGATCACCGAGCCCACCGTCAGCTTGTTAGGAGCGAGGATGTATCTCTTCTCTCCGTCAGCGTAGTTGATGAGCGCTATGTTAGCCGTCCTGTTCGGGTCGTATTCTATAGTGGCTACCGTTCCCGGTATGCCGTCCTTGTTTCTCTTGAAATCTATTATTCTGTACTTAGGTCTGTATCCGCCGCCTCTGTGTCTTACGGTTATCTTGCCCCTGGAATTTCTTCCGGCGTGCTTCTTAAGAGTTACCGTAAGCGACTTTTCCGGCTTGTCGCAGGTGATCTCCTCGAATGTGGAAACCGTCATGCCTCTCAAGCCCGGGCTTGTCGGATTGTATTTTTTAATTCCCATCGTTCGTACCTCCTATGTTACAGGCTCTGGAAGAATTCGATTTCCTTGCTCTTGTCAGTAAGGGTCACGATTGCCTTCTTGCTGGCGGCAGTCATGCCGACGTATCTTCCCATTCTCTTCTGCTTTCCTACAACGTTCATGATGTTCACTTTCGCTACTTCCACATCGAAGATCTCCTCGATCGCGTTCTTGACCTCAGTCTTGTTGGCATCTACGGCAACCTTGAATGTGTATTTTTTCGCCTGTGCATCCTCCATGCTCTGCTCTGAGATTACAGGCTTCAGTATTACATCGTAAGGCGTTTTCATTATGAGTACACCTCCTCAATCTTCTCTATCGCTTCCTTCGTCACGATAAAGTTAGTGTGGTTGATTATGTCGTAAACGTTCATCGTGCTAACGAGGGCTGTTCTTACTCCCTGGATGTTGGCTGCCGATCTGACGGTGTTCTCATCCTTCTCGGCCATTACTATGAGCGCCTTCTTGTCAGCCTTGATGTTTTCCAGCATCTTTACCATATCCTTCGTCTTCGGCCCGTCGAACTTGATCTCATCCATTACGATGATCTCGTTCTCAGCTACCTTTGACGAGAGGGCTGACAGCATCGCCAGTCTTCTCAGCTTCTTAGGGAGTGTATATCTGTAGCTCCTTGGCTTCGGTGCGAACACCACTCCGCCTCCTACCTGTGAAGGGTCCGTGGAGCTTCCCTGTCTGTGTCGGCCTGTTCCCTTCTGTCTGAAAGGCTTCCTGCCTCCTCCTCTGACTTCAGCTCTGGTCTTCGCAGACTGTGTTCCCTGTCTTCTGTTTGCTAAAATGTTTTTCACTACCGCATGAACAGCGTTCTGGTTTGGCTCTATGCCGAAGATCTCGTCTTTGAGCTCGATCTGTCCGGCTTCCTTGCCTTCCATGTTCAGCATCGTCACTTTTGACATCTTACTTCCTCCTTCCTGAAGTCATCTCTATTTGTCCTGACCTTTTACCGCGTACTGGATGCGAACGAGTCCGCCTTTGTTGCCCGGAACCGCACCCTTTACCAGCATAAGGTTCTGATCTTCTATAACTTTTACCAGCTCAACATTCTGAACGGTCACCGTCTCGCGACCCATTCTTCCCGGACCGGCGTTGCCCTTGAATACTCTCGAAGGGTACGTACCTGCCGCCAGAGCTCCGGCCAGCCTCTTGTGCTTTGAACCGTGGCTCATCGGGCCTCTGTGATGTCCGTGTCTCTTGATGTTGCCCTGGGTTCCCTTACCCTTGGAAGTTCCCGTCACGTCCAGCTTCTTTCCTTCTTCGAAATCAGCTACCGTGATCTGCTGACCGATCTCATATGTCTCGCCTTCTTCAGGTCTGAACTCCGCCAGATGCTTCTTAGGGGCGATATCGTTCTTCGCGAAATGTCCCGTCATCGGCTTGTTGACTCTCTGCGGCTTGGCGTCTTCAAAGCCAAACTGCACGGCATCGTATCCATCCGTCTCAACGGTCTTGATCTGTGTTACCGTCATCGGGCCTGCCTGTATAACCGTAACCGGCACTACCGCACCGTGCTCGGTAAAGATCTGAGTCATGCCCATCTTCTTTCCCAAAATAGTTTTCATGGTTTATCTTTCCTCCTTCTTGGCCACGCGCCCTCAAAGCGCACGGCTCAACATTTCTTACAGCGGACCGCCTTCGCGGTCATACTAAGGGAGTTCCCTTCGCCTTTGTTCCTGCTCTTATCAGAGCTTTATCTCGATGTCGACACCAGCAGGCAGATCCAGCTTCGTCAGCGCATCCGTCGTCTTGGCCGTAGCACTGGTGATGTCGATCAATCTCTTATGAGTTCTCTGCTCGAACTGTTCTCTGGAATCCTTGTACTTGTGGACAGCTCGCAGAATGGTAACGACTTCCTTCTCCGTAGGAAGCGGTATCGGGCCGGAAACTTCGGCTCCTGTCTTCTTGGCAGTCTCAACGATCTTTGCCGCCGACTGATCGAGAAGCGCGTGGTCATAAGCTTTAAGCTTGATCCTGATTTTCTGTAATTCGCTCATTTCTTTCCTCCTAATTCTTTTGTACTGTTTTCGCTATGCTCGTACAGGGGATCCTGGCACCGATCTTTCCCGCCGCCGCTGAGCCTTTAGTTTCAACGATTTAACGGGCGTGTACAGTGGTGTTGCTTGCTTCGTACACGGCTTCGTGTGTTTCCTGTGTTTTACACAAAACAAAAAATCAGCGAATCCCTTCGCCCCCATCTGATGTGGGGACAATTCTCAGTGGAAATTCTCCTATAGCAAGGTAACTTCCCACCTCATCGCCTTACACAAGCCTCTGTAGTATATACTATTCTCCGCTTTTACGCAAGAGTTTTTGAAAAAGTTTTTTGTGTTTTTTTGAAAGGATAAATCCAGTATTTTCAGGCTCTACAGTCCTTGGATTGCGCACACGTATTCCCGTGTTTCTTTTTATGCCGTCATTTCGATTTTCAACCGTTTATCCAGCGCACCATGCCGGCGCCGTTATCATCGTCCGGCCTGGCGTTAAAGCCGAATTTTTCATAGAAGCCCTCGTTGCCCTTCGTGGCCATCAGGTTGACCATGACGCAGGAGCCGTCCTTTCCGAGCTCGTCCAGCCACGCGCTCAGCCTTTCCAGCATGCCGCGTCCTATGCCTCTGCCCTGGTATCCCGGCTCCACCATCACGTCAGCGATCAGATACATATACCCGCCGTCACCGATGATGCGTGCGGATCCGACGGCCTTTTCCCCGTCGTATGCGGCCACAAGAAAAGCCGAAGCGGCCAGTCCCCTGGCCGCCTGCTCCCCGTCCAGCACCTTCCAGCCCACAGCTTTTCTAAGTGCGTTATAATCATCTACCGATATTACGTTTCTGTATTCCATTGTCAATCATCCTTTCAGCGCTAGAGCATATCGTCGTATATGTGCTTATCCTCGACGTTCCCCAGGAACAGAGCCGCCTTCTCCATGGCGTCCTTCACCGTCTCCTCCATGGACTTTCCCTCCAGAGCGCCGGCAACCATGGCCGCCGATATCACGTCTCCGGCTCCCGATGTGTTGGCGAACGATATCACCCTTTCCGGTCTGAGAATGCCCTCGGACGTTCCCTCTCTATAGTACAGGCCACCGCCCTTGATGGTGATGACGGCTCTTTCCACGCCCTCGTTCATGAAAAACTCTCCCGCGCGCGACATCTCCTCCTCGCTCATGACCTGTCTGCCGCTCAAGGCTTCCGCCTCTCTCCTGCCCGGCATCACGCAGTGGAAGCCTGAAAGCGCTCCCTTGCCCCTGGCTCCGCCGAACCTGTCCGCAGGATCAAAGAACAGCTTCACCCCGTCGCGCGGACCGTATGTGGCGGAAATATAATCTATGGTCTCCTGCGGCAGCGAGCCGTCGATGACGATCGCTTCCGCCCCGTCCAGCAGCCCGGCTCTCTCCTTCAGAAACTCCGGAGTGATGTTCTTGAGCATGCGTCTGTTCTTCGCAGACATCTCCACATCGCCGAGAATATTGACGTACTCTATGTCTATGGCCGTATCCCCGGCGAGCACGGCTACTCCTTCGCGTCCCACTCCCGCCTTATCCAGACCGTCAATGGCCGCAGTTCCCAGAGTATCATCCCCTACGGCCGATATCATCTCCACGTCATATCCCCAGAGCGCCAGGTTCGCCGCTATGTTGTAGCCGCAGCCGCTGTCTCTGACGATTATCTTATCATCATCGCGTTCCTTTTCCTCCTGAGGCTGCAGAGGCTGCACCATGCCCCCGAAGCCCTGATCAGGCTCCTCCCTGGAAGGCCTCATGATAATGCTGACCGTTTCCTTTACGCACCCTATTACCGCTATCATCCTGTAAATCCTCCTATTTTACGAATATACTGCCGCCTATGAACTCCCTGACGATGGAAATGTTCGGGATCATGCTCTCGTCCTCCATGTCCGCAAAGTACGCCAGGAACTTCAGGAGCCTCGCCGCTTCGGCGTACTCGTCGGAATTTTCATCCACCTCTCTGAGTATCGGCTCCGCATATTTTTTGAGCACCGCCAGCTCATAGGCCAGCGCCGAGTTGAACATGGCGTCGGCTCTGCCGTTGTAAGGAAAGATGTTCACATCCTCTCCCGCTCTCACCTTCGGCCACTGGGCGATGGTCTCGGCCGCCGAGCTGCCCCTCGACCTGTAATCTCTGACGATGCGCCTTATCATCCTGCCGTCCGTCGTCGTCACTCTGTTGTGCCTGTCGATGTTCAGCTGCGTGAACGGGCTTATATAGATCCTGAACTTTTCCGCCTCCGGTATACGCTCCGTCAGCCTGTCGTTCAGCCCGTGTATGCCCTCGATCACGATCGGCTGATCAGGCTCGACCGATGTGATCCTGCGGCCGAACACCTTCCTGCCCGTCAGAAAATCGAATTCCGGCAGATCGACCGCCCTGCCCGCCAAAAGTCCGTTGAGGTTATCGTTAAAAAGCTCTACGTCCAGAGCGTCGAGATTCTCGAAGTTATGCTCGCCGTCGCTGTCAACCGGCGCTTCGTCACGATCTATATAATAGTCGTCAGTACCCATATAAAGCGGCTGCTTCTCGTTCACCCGCAGCTGTACGCACAGACGCTTGGCGAACGACGTCTTGCCCGACGATGACGGCCCGGCGATCAGCACTACACGCTTGCCCTTCTCCGTGATCTCGTCTGCGATCTCGGCGATCTTCTTTTCCTGCAGCGCCTCGGACAGCAGCACGAGCTCGTTTATATCTCCGCTGCGGATGCTGTCGTTGAGATCGGGCAGATACGCCAGTCCCAGCATCCTGTGCCAGTGCTTTGATTCGGCGAAGGCTCTGTATATCTTCTTATCGTCCCGGAATTCAGCCATCCTGCCGGGATTCGACGACTGCGGAAAGCGCAGCAGCACACCGCGCTCGTATTTCATGAGGCAGAAATCCTTAAGGTAACCCGTGGAAGGCACCATAGGTCCGAAGAAAAAATTTCTGTAGCCCTCTATGCTGTAAAACTCCGCTTCTTCCACCTGCGGGCACTCTCTCAAAAGCCGCGCCTTCTCCGAATAATTGTACCGCTCCCAGATGTCGATGGCCTCGCCGCGCCCGTACAGCTCGCGTACGATCGGCAGATCGGCCTCGGCCAGCTCTCTCATCCTGTTCTCAACCGCCCTCACCTCGGTCTCCGTCAGCTCTCTTTCGCCGTCGATCTCCGTATAGAGCCCGTGGTTAAGGGAATTCTCTATCTTGACGGGCAGATCGCCCATCACATCTCTCATCGCCTTTAGATACATGAGCACCAGGCTGCCCTGGAAAGCGAGCTCAGCTCCGTGATTTCTGATGTCGAGCAGCTCGACCCTGGCATCGCGCTCTATGCGGTACGTCAGTCTCCTGTATCTGTCGTCTACCTTTGCCAGCACTATCCTGTAAGGCATAAGATCGGCGAATTCCGCGGCCAGCTCATGCGGCGTCGTCGGCTCGTCTCTGTATATCTGCCGGTATTCCTGCTCCGGCCCAAGCTTCAGCATTATCTTCATGATAGTCACCTGTGCTTTCCCGTGCTGCGCCTCCGGCAGCAACGTATATTCAGTATATCACAGACTGCGCACAGATTCCAATGCCTGTGCGAACACGCCATACAGGCGCGCGGGTGCGCAGCGCAGAAAAGGGACGGCGGGCTTATATGTCCCACAAAAGAAGAGCTCCGGGCATGCGGTTTATATTCCGCTTACCCGAAGCTCTTCGTCTGTCCTATGAAACTGCTCTTTCCTCTTCGTCTGGTACGTCAGCACAGTCTCCGTCTTCTGCAGCTGCAGTCTGCTCTGCCGAAACCGCCTGCGTCGCCGGTGATGCCTGTTCCGCATGCCCCGGATCAACCGCCTGCTCTGCCGGCCTCGGCTGTTCTCTTTGCTCCGAATGATCTGCCAGCCCCGGCTGTTCCATTGCCTCCGGATGCTCAATCGCAGCCGTACCGGCTGCCTCACGCCTTTCCGCAAGCTCCGCTTCCTCCTGTCTGCTGTCATAGCTGCGCCGCCTGCTGCGATTCCTGACCGAATCGACGAGCAGCCTCATCTCCTTTTCATGCAGCGTTATGCCCCTCGACATGCGATCGTGATCCGGCGCCCAGTCCCTGATATCGTATTTGGGAACTCCGCCGTTCCAGCTGACGAGATTTATTTCCTTACGCCAGCCCGTTTGGTATGCCGCCAGCACGCCCAGCCTTTCGACGATCTCAAACGAGATCCCTCCGTTCGTTTCGTTACCGTTCATAGTGGTCTCCTTTCTTTTTTCGGATCATATCTGCCGCCGCACACGTGATTCTGCCGTCACATACGTGATTCTGCCGTCGCATACACGACGCGGCAGCCTTTCGCCGCTTTTGGTGACTATAATATGCCATAATTGTATATAAATGTCAACCATTATTTTCCATTTATTCTCGGCTGCTATGGCCCACTTGTTAATATTCGCCTGATCTACTGCTGGTTTTAACAAAATAACGGCTTTTCGGGCTTCACGACGGCGGCCGTTTGCTAATATTTCTCGATTTCCTTGTGATATTAACAGGTTTCAGCCATATCGGAGCCGGGTTAGTGTTAAAAACAGACTGATATCATCCATTATTATCAACTGCTCCTTGCACAGAGCGTCTGCAGAGCCGATAATTGCTAAAATTTCAATCTTGTTGATCATTTTTAATAACTGCAGCATAAGCAACCGCATATCCCAAAAAACAACAAAGCCGGCGCGTTTCCGCGCCGGTTCGCATCACATCATCTATCTCTTTTCCATTGCCGCCTTGATCATGGCCGGCACCTTCCTGCATTTTTCCTCCGATATGGACGCCACCGAGACCCGCAGCCCCTTTGCCAGCGGTACAATGAACAGTCCCTGCTTTTCCAGCTCCGCGCTTATGCCGTCAGGGTCGTCGCACGGGATCGAAGCGAAAAATCCGGCGTCAAACGGAACGATCTTCAGCCCCGCCTTAGCCGCCTCTTCCTCAAAGGCTCTGCCCCTGGCCAGCAGCATATCGCGATATTTCGCCCTTTCACTGCTGACGCGTTCCAGCAGCTCCTCATCGTCGTATATCTTTGCCAGAAGCACCTGCGCCGCCTTCGTATCGTTTGACCACGAGCCGCGCGACGAAAATTCGCACACGCGCTTGAATTCATCGGCGATCTGTCGCGTCTTCGCCATACAGATCAGCGCTCCGCACCTCGTTCCGTACAGGGTAAATGTCTTGGAAAGGCTGTAGGCGATTATCGGCAGCACGTTTTCCGGCATGGTCTCCAGCTTCGGCAGGAACCTTCTGTATTCCTCTTCGTCTCCCGCAAAATCTATATACGCAGCGTCGATTACGGGAACTATGGCTTTGCCCGTCTTTGCCGCTTCAGTAAGCACCTCTGTCACTCTGTCCCAATCATCGAGCGTCAGCGAATAGCCCGTAGGATTGTGGGCCGGCGTATTGATTATCATCACAACGCTCTCCTGGATCCCGACCAGCTCCATTACCTTTTCTCTGAACGATTGCCAGTTAAAGCTGCCGTCATCGGTGAAAAGCTCGAACGTCTCGATGCTCCTGCCTATCTCTCCGGCTATCGTATTGTATGGCGCCCAGTGCCAGTCCGAGGTGATGATCCTGTCCTGCGGCTGTGAGTAGTTAGCAATGGCGTTTCTCAGGGCTCCCGTGCCACCCGGCGCAGCTACGGCTTCCGTAAATGACTCCGGCACAAAGCTGCCGAAGGCCGCCTTCTTGACTGCTTCCCTGAACGCCGGCGTTCCGCATATCGGCGCGTAATCGGCGTATTCCACCGGTTTGAGCGTCCTGAACACCTCGTCCACCGATGAAAGCACTATCAGGCTGCCGTCATCGTCCAGCAGCGAGCCGATCGTCGCGTTTATCACGTTCTCGGCGCCTTTCTCGGCGATCATCTTTTTCGCCCTGTTGCTTATCCCGAATATTTTATCTTCCTTTGGTATGTTCCTTCCGTTTTTTCTGGCTAAAATGTACTCCGCCACCTTAAGATCACCTCTGTAATTTTTCGTATTTTGCAAACCGACGCAGCTCGATGCCTGCCGGCGCACCTTATTATAATACAACACCCTGCACGTTCATTACAAGTGATTGATGATATAAATTTGAGCTGATCATGTCTTTTTCTCAAGCCGCCTTGACAATCGGCCGCATAGAGATATAATTAACTCATAATTGAACAGCGGGGAGCTTGTTTGACAGGCTGAGAGGAAGCTCGAGCTTCGACCCATGAACCTGATGTGGATAATGCCAACGTAGGGATGATGTTATGTATTACGTATATTTCGCATGATATATCGATCACACGGCGTACCTGCCACGACAGGTGCGCTTTTTGCGTGTATCCACGGTACTGACTTGCTGACTGGAGGTAAAGGATGAACTACACTACACAGATGGATGCCGCCCGCAAGGGCATAATAACGCCGCAGATGAAAACCGTAGCGAAGAAGGAAAACATGCCGGAGGAACAGCTGCGAAAGCTGGTAGCCGAAGGCAGGGTCGCTATCTGCGCCAACAGAAAACATACATGCCTTGACGCCGAGGGTATCGGCAGCATGCTGAGGACGAAGATAAATGTCAATCTCGGTGTTTCGCGCGACTGCAAGGATTACGACATAGAGATGCAAAAGGTAATGAGCGCCGTCGACATGGGCGCCGAGGCGATCATGGATCTTTCCAGCCACGGCAACACCCAGCCGTTCAGGCAGAAGCTCACGTCCGAGTGCCCTGTAATGATCGGCACAGTGCCTGTATACGACAGCGTCATACATTACCAGCGCGATCTGGCGACACTGACCGCAAAGGATTTTATCGACGTCGTCAGGCTCCATGCCGAGGACGGTGTGGACTTCGTCACGCTCCACTGCGGCATCACCAGGAAGACGATAGATCAGATCAGGCAGCAGGGCCGCAAGACAAACATCGTCAGCCGAGGCGGCAGCCTGGTTTTTGCATGGATGTCGATGACCGGCGAAGAAAATCCGTTTTACGAATACTACGATGATATCCTCGACATCTGCGAGGAATACGACGTGACGATATCTCTCGGCGACGCCTGCCGTCCGGGATGCCTGGCCGACGCCACCGATGTGTGTCAGATAGAGGAACTCGTACGTCTCGGCGAGCTGACGCAAAGAGCATGGGATCACAACGTGCAGGTGATGGTCGAAGGGCCGGGGCACGTTCCTCTCGATCAGGTGGCCGCCAACATGAAGGTGCAGCAGACCATTTGCAAAGGAGCGCCTTTCTACGTTCTCGGGCCTCTTGTTACCGACATCGCCATGGGCTACGATCACATAACGGCCGCCATCGGCGGCGCAGTCGCCGCCATGAACGGCGCAGCTTTTCTCTGCTATGTGACGCCTGCCGAGCATCTGGCCCTGCCGAACGTGGACGATGTCAAGCAGGGGATCATCGCTTCCAAAATAGCCGCCCACGCGGCTGATATCGCCAAGGGCATACCGGGCGCGCGTGACATAGACGATCGCATGAGCGACGCCCGCCGTGAGCTCGACTGGGAAAAGCAGTTCGAATGCGCCCTCGATCCGGAAACGGCGAGAGCTATCCGCGACAGCCGCAAGCCTGAAGAGGATCACGACGAGGCGTGCAGCATGTGCGGCAAGTTTTGCGCCGTCCGCAGCATGAACAAAGCGCTGTCGGGCGAATATATCGATATACTGTGATATCGATGGCGCCGCGACGAGCTGCGCGTTTGCGGCGATACGGCCCGCGCCGCTCCGATGCCTTTGATGCGCGACACCCAGGCCCGGCGCCTCGATGCCTTTGCTGCGCCGATACTCAGGCCCGGCGCTTCGATGCCTTTGCTACGCCGATGGCCCGGCGCTTCGATGCCTTTGCTACGCCGATGGCCCGCGCCGGCAATGCGCCGATCAGCCTGTGCATTGTCGCACCATAGCCGCAAATGCACATATATCATCGTTTTGCCGTTTAAATGTGCAAACTTCTGATTTTCTG
>CASESB010000065.1 GCA_949290475.1 uncultured Bacillota bacterium | reverse complement strand
GAAGATATGCGAGGATATGGACGTCAATATCTCCGGGCTCAACGCCAGGGCGGACAAGGATGAAACCGTGAAGATCAATCTCATCCTTTCCATAAAGAACAAGGATCAGATGGAAAAGATATGCCGCTCCCTCAAGGGGATACCCGGCATACTGGAGGCATACAGGACGAGCGTATGAGAGCAGTTGTACAGAGAGTCAGTAAAAGCAGCGTGACGGTAGACGGCGAGGTCACCGGCAGCATAGGCAGAGGCCTGATGGTGCTGATAGGCGTGGAAGAAGGAGACGGAGAACAGGACGCGGCTTATATAGCGGATAAGATAGCGGGCTTGAGGATATTCGAAGACGAAGAGGGCAAGCTCAACCTTTCCGTCAGCGATATAGGCGGCAGCGTGCTGGCCGTATCGCAGTTCACGCTTCTGGGCGATGCCAGGAAGGGCAGACGTCCGGGGTTTTCGAGGGCTGCGAGGCCGGAGGAAGCTAACGCGCTTTACAGGAATGTTATCGGGAAGATAGCTGAGAAGGGCATCGAGGTAGCGGAAGGCGTTTTTCGCGCCGAGATGATGGTGGAGATACACAACGACGGCCCGGTCACTATACTTCTCGACAGTCATAAGAATTTCTAGAGGATTTGAGAGGAGACATGATGAAGATCACATGCATGCCCAGCGGCGCGCTGGGCGTAAACACGTATCTGGCTGTAGACGAGGCTACAAAAGAGGGATTCATAGTCGATCCCGGCGGCCACAATCCGCAGCTGACGCAGAAGGTAAAGGATGAGGATATCGATATCAGATATATAATACTGACGCACGGCCATGCCGATCATATATGCGGCGTGAACGATCATCTCGGTGATTTTCCGAACGCCAAAGTGGTGGCATACGAGGGCGAAAAGGCAATGCTGGGCGATGCGCGCATGAATCAGAGCGCGATGTTCGGTACGCCGCAGACGGTAGACGCCGACATATGGGTAAAGGACGGAGACGAGCTCACGGTGGGGAACGCGACGCTGCAGTTTTTCCATACGCCGGGTCATACGCCGGGCGGGATGTGCATCTACATCGCTTCGGAGCACGTGCTGTTCAGCGGCGACACTCTGTTCTGCCAGTCGATAGGCAGGACGGATTTCCCGGGAGGCTCATTCAAGGATCTGGCCGATGCCATCCATACGAAGCTCTTCGTGCTGCCGGACGACACTACCGTGCTTCCGGGCCACATGGGAGCTACGACTATAGGATACGAGAAAGGACATAATCCGTTTGTATAGGCTTCTGATAAAAGGCGTGGAAAAAACACAGCAGTACGAGGAGCTGGTGAGAGTGTTTCTGCCTGACAGCGATTTTGAACTGGCGGGCGGCGCTGCGGAGGATGCGGCAGCTTCGGCGGAAGTGCAGAACACGGCTCCCGAGGCGGGAACACAGAAGAGCCTGCCAAAGGACGCAGAAGAGGACGCGGACGCTCTGCGCGTATTTGAATTTCAGGGAGACAAGGACGCTCTGCGGCGCAGCATATATGAGGATCTGGCCGCATACACCGGCAAAAGACCGCGCTGGGGCGTGCTGACGGGCATAAGGCCGGTGAAGCTGGCCGGCGAGCTGCTCGACGGCTGCGGCAGCGAGCGCGAAACAGCCGATACGCTGAAAACTAAATACCTTCTCAGCGACGATAAGATAAGGCTGACCATGGATACGCTCAGATTTCAGAGAGAGGTGTGCGGAAGACCTCCGCGCGGCAGCATGAGCGTTTACATAGGAATACCGTTTTGCCCTACGAGATGCCTCTACTGCTCCTTCACCTCCAATCAGGTCGGAGAAGAGGAGATGGAGAGATATCTCGCCGCGCTGTTTATGGAGCTGGACAGCTGCGGGCGTCGGATAAAGGAAAGGGGCATAGCTCTCGAATCGCTTTATATAGGCGGCGGAACACCGACGGCGCTGTCGGAGAGGCAGCTTGAGAGACTTCTCGAGAGGATCGTGTCGGATTTTGATACGAAAACGCTGCGCGAGTTCACCGTGGAGGCCGGACGGCCGGACACGTTTACGAGGGAAAAGCTCTCGCTCATCAGGGATGCGGGGGCGGACAGGATAAGCATAAATCCTCAGTCCATGAAGGCGGAAACGCTCAGGATCATAGGCAGACAGCATACTCCTGAGGATACGGTCAGAGCTTTTGAAATGGCGCACGCCTGCGGCATCGGCTGCATAAACGCCGATCTGATAGCCGGTCTTCCGGGCGAAAACGCAGACGATTTTGCCGGGAGCCTTGAGACCGTATGTGGGCTGGGAGCGGACGACATAACTTTGCACACGCTCGCGGTCAAGAGGGCCTCAAGACTCAAGGACGTGGATCGCGATTTCAATTACAGGAACGAGGACGTGTGCGTGACAATGCTGGATCATGCGCATAGCTTTCTGGCGGAGAGAGGCTACGATCCGTATTACCTTTACAGGCAGAAGCACACCTCGGGCAGCACGGAGAACCTGGGGCTGTGCCGCGAAAGGAAAGCGTCGTTTTATAACGTGAGGATCATGGAGGAGGCTCAGTCCATCCTGGCGCTCGGTGCGGGCGGCATCAGCAAGGTGTACTTCCCGGAGGAGAACAGGCTGGAGCGGGTAGCCAACGTTTCCAATTACGAGATATACATCGACAGGATCGATGAGATGATAGAGAGAAAGGAAAGAAATTTTTGGAGGTGAAAGGATGCTGACAAAAGCGCCCAAGGGCACTAAGGATATGCTGCCCGAGCAGGCATACAGATGGCATTATATAGAGAAGGCCTTCGCCGATATATGTGAAAGATACGGGTTTGAAGAGATGAGGACTCCGGTATTCGAGCATACGGAGCTGTTTCAGCGCGGCGTGGGAGATACTACGGACATAGTGCAGAAGGAGATGTACAGCTTTCAGGACTACGGAAAGCGCGATATAACACTCAAGCCGGAGGGAACGTCTCCGGTCGTGAGAGCCTTCGTGGAGCACAAGCTCTATGCGGGGGTGCAGCCGAGCAAATTTTACTACAACATCCCGTGCTTCCGATACGAGAAGCCGCAGTCGGGAAGGCTGAGGGAGTTTCATCAGTTCGGTATCGAGACGTTCGGAACGACCGACATGATGGCCGACGCTGAAATAATCAGCCTCGCCAACGATTTTCTGACAGAGATGGGGATAACGGATATCGAGCTGAGGATCAACAGCGTGGGATGTCCGGAATGTCGTCAAAAGCACCGCGAAGCCCTGAAGGAATTCCTGAGGCCGAAGTACGATCAGCTTTGCGACACGTGTAAGGACAGGTACGACAGGAATCCGATGAGGATACTGGACTGCAAGTCGCCTGTATGCAGAGAGCTGACGCAGGGAGCGCCGCTGATGCTCGACTACCTTTGCGATGACTGCCGCGAAGCCTTCGATGAGCTGCAGGAGAACCTGACGGCCATGGGCATAGAGTTCACCGTCGATCCGAACATCGTCAGGGGTCTCGATTACTACACGAAGACGGCCTTTGAATTCGTGACCGACAGCATAGGCGCTCAGGGCACGGTCTGCGGCGGCGGCAGATACGATCACCTGGTCGAGGAGATCGGCGGACCGGCCACTCCGGGAGTCGGCTTCGGGCTGGGAAAGGAAAGGCTGCTGCTGACCATGGAGGCCTGCGGAGCGGAGATACCCGAGCCGGAGGGCGCCGATGTGTTCATAGCCTACATGGGAGATGAAGCCAAGGCTGCCGGACTTAAGCTCATGCGGGAGTTGAGGCAGAAGGGGCTGAAGGTGCAGATGGACATAATGGGCAGGAACATCAAGAACCAGTTCAAGTATGCCAACAGGATAAAGGCCGGAAAGACCGTCGTCATCGGTCAGGACGAGCTGGAAAACGACAGCTTCGCCATCAAGGATATGGCCACGTCTCAGCAGGTGACAGTGCCGATGGCCGATATCGTCGATGAATTGCTGAAAAAATAAAAACTAGCGGGAGAGGAAACAATGAGCGTATACAAGAGAAGTCATATGTGCGGAGAGCTTAGGGAGAGCCACATCGGTCAGGAGGTGGTGCTCAACGGCTGGATCCAGAAGCGAAGGAACCTCGGAGGACTCATATTCTGCGACCTCAGAGACAAGACGGGCATAACGCAGATCGTATTTGACGATCAGGTGCCGAAGGAGCTCTTTGAAAAGGCCGATACGCTGAGAAGCGAATACGTCGTCGGGATCAGAGGCCGGGTGGCCGAGAGGGAATCGAAGAATCCCGATCTGCCTACAGGCGACATAGAGGTCTTCGTCAGCGATCTCATCATCTATTCCACGGCAGACACGCCGCCGATATATATCAAGGATGATGACAACGTGGACGACAATCTGCGCCTCAAATACAGATATCTCGATCTGAGAAAGAAGAAGATGCAGGACAACCTGACCTTCAGACACAACCTGGCGAAGCTGACGAGGGATTATTTTTCCGAGAACGGCTTCACTGAGGTGGAGACGCCGGTGCTGATCAAATCGACGCCAGAGGGCGCCAGAGACTATCTCGTGCCGAGCCGCGTCAACAGGGGCAGATTCTACGCGCTGCCGCAGTCGCCGCAGATGTTCAAGCAGCTGCTGATGGTGGGCGGCACGGACAGATACATGCAGATCGTGAAATGCTTCAGGGATGAAGACCTCAGGGCTGACAGACAGCCTGAATTCACGCAGATAGACCTCGAAATGTCGTTCGTGGATATAGACGACGTCATAGAGATACAGGAGGGATATCTGAAGCGCGTGTTCAAGGAGATGAAGGGCGTGGATATCGAGACGCCGTTCCCGAGGATCACGTATGACGAGGCTATGACGAGGTACGGCAGCGACAAACCCGATACGAGAGTAGGATTCGAGCTGCAGGACATAACGGAGCTCGTGAAGGACTGCGGCTTCAAGGTGTTCACGGACGCCATAGAGGCCGGAGGCAGCGTGCGCGGCATCTGCATCACGGGCGCAGCGGATACATATACGAGGAAGAAGATCGACAAGCTGACTGAGCTCGTGAAGAGCTACGGCGCCAGAGGGATGGTCTGGATGAAGGTGACGGCTGACGGCGTATCGTCTTCGGTGAACAAGTTCTTTTCGCCGGAGCAGCTGCAGGAGATCGCCGATCGCATGGGAGCCGGCGCGGGAGATCTGATCCTGATAATATCGGACAGGAACAAGGTGGTGTTCGACAGTCTGGGCTTCCTCAGGAGGCATATCGCCGATGAGATGGGTCTCCTCGACGACGAGCAGTACGAGCTGCTCTGGGTAGTGGACTTCCCGCTCTTTGAATACGACGAGGAAAGCGGACAGTATCATGCCATGCACCATCCGTTCACATCGCCGAAGGAGGAGGACGCGGAGCTTCTGAAGAGCGATCCGATGAAGGCCAGAGCCAACGCCTACGATATAGTCCTCAACGGAGTAGAGCTCGGCGGCGGCAGCATCAGGATACACGACAGAGAGATGCAGGAGGATATGTTCAGGGCTCTCAGCATGTCGCAGGAGGAGATAGACGAAAAGTTCGGCTTCCTGGTGGAGGCCTTCAAGTACGGAACGCCGCCTCACGGAGGACTGGCGTACGGCATGGACAGGCTGGTGATGCTGCTGACCGGAGAAAAATCCATAAGGGAGGTCATCGCCTTCCCGAAAAATCAGAACGCACAGTGCATGGTCAGCGAAGCGCCGGGCGTCGTGGAGGAGGAGCAGCTTGAGGAGCTGGGCATAAGAATAGAGGAAGAAGCGGAGTAGAAGAATATGAACATACTTAAAAAATGGACTGAAACGAGCCTGATACTGAGAATAGTAGCAGGACTGATACTGGGAATCATACTGGGACTTGTCGTTCCCAACGCTACGGGGATCGGCATACTGGGCGATCTGTTCGTAGGGGCGCTGAGGGCGCTGGCGCCTGTGCTGGTGTTCTTCCTGGTCATGCACTCGCTGGCCAATAAGCAGGATACGGCCAAGAGCAACATGACGACGGTAATAGTGCTTTATCTGATCAGCACGTTCATGGCGGCGATCACGGCCGTCGTAGCCGGCTTCCTTTTTCCGACCGAGCTGACGCTGACGGGAGTCGCAGAGGAGGCGACGGCAGCGCCAGAAGGCATCGTAGAGGTGCTGCAGTCGATGCTGATGAACATCGTGGACAACCCTGTCAACGCGCTTGTCAACGCCAATTATCTCGGTGTGCTGGCCTGGGCGGTGATACTGGGGCTGGCTCTCAGGAAAGCAAGTCAGAACACGATAGACATACTGGGAGACATATCCGAGGCGCTGGCTACGGCCATCAAATGGGTCATCAATTTCGCGCCGTTCGGTATCATGGGACTGGTTTTCGTGACCATATCGGAGACGGGAATCGGCTCGCTCGTAGATTACGGCCATCTGATAGCCGTGCTCGTCGGCTGCATGCTGGTAGTGGCGCTGGTGATAAACCCGATAATCGTATTCGTAAACATACGTCAGAATCCGTATCCGCTCGTATTCAAATGCCTTAAGGACAGCGGCATCATGGCCTTCTTCACCAGAAGCTCGGCGGCCAACATACCTGTCAATATGGCTCTCTGCGAGAGACTCGGACTCGATGAAAAACAGTATTCGGTGTCGATCCCTCTGGGCGCGACGATAAACATGGCCGGCGGAGCCGTGACGATTACGACGCTGACTCTGGCTACGGCCAATACGCTCGGTATATCTGTGGATTTCCCGACAGCCGTGCTCTTGAGCATCGTGGCGTCAATATCGGCCTGCGGAGCGTCGGGAGTGGCCGGAGGCTCGCTGCTGCTGATACCTCTGGCATGCAGTCTCTTCGGCATATCAAACGATGTGGCGATGCAGGTGGTAGGCCTGGGCTTTATAATAGGCGTTATACAGGATTCCTGCGAAACGGCTGTAAACTCATCGTCTGACGTTGTCTTCACGGCGACGGCCGAGTTCAGAAAATGGAGAAAAGAGGGTCGCAGGATCAAGTGGTAGAGCCGACATACAGAAAAGTAGGCGTGCTGGGAGGCACGTTCGATCCGATACATCTGGGACACGTGCATCTGGCGCTGGATGCCATGAAGGAGATGTCCCTCGATAAGGTGCTGTTCATACCGGCGCGTATACAGCCGTTCAAGCAGGACAAGAAGACGGCTTCCGGGCGCGACAGACTGGCGATGGTCGAGGCGGCCATAGCGGGCATCAAGGGGCTGGAGAGCTCTTCGCTTGAGCTGGACGCGGAGGGCGTGTCGTATACATATCTCACCATCAGGAGGCTGAGAGAACGGTTCGGAGAGGAGTGCCGCATGTACTTCATCACCGGCACGGACGCTTTCCTGAAGATAGAGAAATGGCGCAACGCTGAGGAGCTGCTGCGAAGCTGCGGCTATCTCGTGGGTACGAGACCGGGATACAGACAGCGTGAGCTCGAGGAATGCATATCGAGGGTGAAAACGCGTTACGGCACGGAGGTGAGAAACCTGCACAACAGCCGCTTCGACATATCCTCGACCGAGGTGCGCGCAAGGCTTGAGGGCGGCGGCGACTGCAGCGATCTGATCCCGGAGAGCGTGGAGAGGTACATCAGGGCAAATGGACTTTACAGAGAATGATATAATAGGCTATATAGAAGAGCATCTCAGCCGTAAGCGTCTGCAGCACACATATGCGGTGGCGGACGAGGCGGTAAGGCTGGCGAAAAGATACGGAGCCGATGAGAAAAAGGCGAGGCTGGCAGCCCTGTTTCACGATATGTGCAAGGGCATGACGGTTGATGAGCTGGACGCCCGCGTGCGTAGCTTCGGGCTTGCGGACAGGCTGCTGGGGAGAGCCAATCTTTCGCACAGCAAGGTGGCGGCCGAGATGATGAAAAGAGAATATCACATCAGTGATGAGGATATGATAAACGCCGTGGCGTTTCATACCACGGGCAGAGCCGGCATGTCGAAGCTGGAAAAGATAGTTTTTCTGGCTGACGCCATAGAGCCGGGACGTGATTATCCCGGCGTGGATGAAATACGCGCTCTGGCCCGCGAGGATCTCGACAGCGCCATGATACGGATGCTGTCGCACACGGTGGAATACATAGGGGAAAAGGGTGATTACCTCGATCCCGATACCGTAGAGGCGCTCAAGGATTTAAAGGAGAAAGAGGATTTATGATGGAACCTAGGGAACTTGCACTGAAAACCGCAAAGATGCTGGATGAAAAGAAGGCTATGGACGTGACGATAATAGACATATCGCCTAAATCTTCCTTTGCCGATTATTTCGTGATGGCTTCCGCGGGGAGCGAACGTCAGATGGACTCTCTCGTGGACAATATAGAAGATCTGCTGGAGCCGGCCGGCGTATTTCCCAAGAGCATAGAGGGAAAGCGCAGCTCCGGATGGATCCTGATGGATTACGGCGATGTCGTCATAAACGTGATGACGGAGGCCATGAGGGAAAAGTACAATATCGAACGCATTTGGGGCGATTGCGAGAACGTCGATATAAACAAATTGGAGGTATAAAATGTTAGACAGGTATAATTTCAGTGAGATCGAAAAAAAGTGGCAGGCGAAATGGGAGGCGGAAGACAGCTTCAGGGTGACGGAAGACAGCGATAAGGAGAAATACTACGTGCTGGAGATGTTCCCGTACCCTTCCGGCAAGCTGCACATGGGACATGTGAGGAATTATTCCATTGGTGACGTGCTCGCCAGATTTAAGAAGATGAAAGGCTACAACGTGCTCCATCCGATGGGCTGGGACTCGTTCGGACTTCCGGCTGAAAACGCCGCTATCAAGCACGACGTGGAACCGAGCGTATGGACCTGGGAAAACATAGATGAGATGAGAAAGCAGCTCAAGGAGCTGGGACTTTCATATGACTGGGACAGGGAGGTCGCCACATGTCATCCTGATTACTACAGGTGGATGCAGTGGATATTCATCCAGTTTTACAAGAAGGGGCTGGCCTATAAGAAGGAAAACCCGGTGAACTGGTGTCCGAGCTGCCAGACGGTGCTCGCCAACGAGCAGGTGGTAGACGGCAAGTGCGAGCGCTGCGGCGCGGTAGTAGGCAAGAAGGAGCTGTCGCAGTGGTACCTCAAGATAACAGACTACGCCGAAAGACTTCTCGACAATCTGGAAAAGCTCCCGGGCTGGCCGAACAAGGTGAAGCTGATGCAGAAGAACTGGATCGGCAAGAGCACCGGCGCTCAGGTGACGTTTGAGATAGAGGGCTATGACAAGGGACTGGAGATATATACGACCAGGCCTGACACGCTCTACGGAGTGACGTACATGGTACTGGCTCCTGAGCATCCGTATCTGAAGGAGCTCGTGGCCGGAAGCGAATACGAGGAAGCTGTCATGGCTTACGTCGATAAGGTGCAGCACCTCAGCGATATCGAGAGAACTTCCACGACCAAGGAAAAGACGGGTGAATTTATCGGCAGATACTGCATCAACCCGCTTACGGGCAAGAGGGTGCCGGTATTCATTTCCGATTACGTTATGATGGATTACGGAACGGGAGCCATCATGGCCGTGCCTGCGCACGACCAGCGTGACTTTGACTTCGCGAAGGCCTTCGATCTGGAGATCATACCTGTAGTCGATCCGGGAAGAGACGATATAGATCTTAATAGCCTGAGCGAAGCCTTTGAGGCCGAGGGAACGCTGATAAATTCCGATAAGTTCGACGGCATGAACAACAGAGAGGCGATCGTGAAGATCATCGAGTACCTGGAGGAAGAGGGCATCGGCAGCAAGACCACGAATTACAAGCTCAGAGACTGGCTCATATCGAGGCAGAGATACTGGGGAACGCCGATACCGATGATTTACTGCGAGGACTGCGGATGGGTGCCGGAGAAGGAGGAAAACCTGCCTGTCCTGTTGCCTACGGACGTTGAGTTCACCGGCAAGGGAGAATCTCCACTCGCCACGAGCAAGACGTTCCGCGACACCGTCTGCCCTGTATGCGGCAAGCCGGCCAAGAGAGAGCTCGATACCATGGATACGTTCCTCGATTCATCATGGTATTTCCTCCGTTACTGCGACGCGCGCAACACGGAGGAAGCGTTCAGCAAGGAGAAGGTCGATTACTGGATGGACGTCGATCAGTATATAGGCGGCGTCGAGCACGCGATACTTCACCTGATGTACGCGCGCTTCTTCCAGATGGCACTCTATGATCTCGGATACGTAAGCCAGGAGGAGCCGTTCAAAAACCTGCTTACTCAGGGCATGGTGATCAAGGACGGAGCCAAGATGAGCAAATCGCTCGGCAACGTGGTCAGCCCGGCGGAGATCATCGAAAAATACGGCGCCGATACGGCCAGGCTGTTCATACTCTTTGCCGCGCCTCCTGAAAGGGAGCTCGACTGGTCGGATCAGGGGGTTGAGGGCAGCTTCAGGTTCATCAACAGGGTATACAGGATGGTTTATGAGTTCTCGCAGAACTACGCCGACGCGCCTGATACTTATGAGATAAAGAACGAAGCCGACAAGTCGATGGCTTACTGGATGAACTACGCCATCAAAAAGGTATCCGACGACGTGGGCGAGAGGTTCAACTTCAATACCGCCATCAGTACCATCATGGAGATGGTCAACGAGATGTACAGGTACAAGGAGGGCGATGTCAATCCGGGCCTTTACAAGGCAGCAGTCAGAGATCTTATCATACTGCTGGCGCCTTTTGTTCCGCACGTTACGGAGGAAATGTGGGAGCATCTCGGATACGAGGGCTCGGTGCACGATCAGAGCTGGCCTGAATACGACGAGAGCGCGCTGGTAAAGGATACGATAGAAATAGTTATACAGATAAACGGAAAAATTAAAGAAAAGATAGACATCCCTGGTGACGCCACCAGAGAGGACATGGAAAAAATCGCTGTAGAAAACGACAGGATCAAGGCTCTTACGGAAGGCAAGAATATCGTGAAGATAATAGCGGTTCCAAACAAGCTGATAAATATTGTCGTCAAATAACGTTACCCGTGATTTCTACAGCGGGAAAGGATATTTATGAACGAACAAAAGAATAATATGTCCGCGAAACCGCGCAGGACAGCCGCATCCGGGAACAGGAGAACAGGCGGCAGGAACGGCGGCCACGGCAGAGGAACGAAACATGATGCTGCTGCCGCGGAAAACAGGACGAAAACGGCGGCCAAGCCCGCCATCAGGAGGAAACAGCCGTCTCCGATGAAACGTCAGAGGGCTGAAAACGCTCCGAGCGTCAGGATAATACCGCTCGGAGGCCTCGGAGAGATCGGGAAGAACATGACCGCTATCGAATACGAGAACGATATAATGATAATCGACTGCGGACTCTCATTCCCGGATGACGACATGTTCGGTATAGATAAGGTGATCCCGGATTTCTCCTATCTTACCGAGAGTAAAAAGAAAATAAGGGGGATCGTCATTACCCACGGTCACGAGGACCACATAGGAGGCATACCGTATCTGCTCAAGGAGATCAACGTGCCGATATACGGCATGAGATTTCCGCTCGGACTGATCGAAAACAAGCTGAAGGAGCACGGTCTGAAGGCGACTATGCACGTAGTCGAGGCCGGAGAGACGTTCAAGCTCGGCAGACATTTCAAAATAGAGGCGCTGAGGATCACGCATTCGATAGCCGATTCGATATGTCTGTCGATAACGACGCCGGCAGGCCGCATATTCCATACTGGAGACTTCAAGATCGACTATACTCCGGTTGATGGCAATCCGATAGATTTCGCAAGGCTGGCGCAGATAGGCTCCGAGGGCGTGCTGCTGATGATGGCTGACAGCACGAACGTGCTGCGAAAGGGATACACGCCGTCGGAGCGTGTGGTAGGCAGAACGCTCGAAAACATATTTCGCAGATCCGACAGGAGAATAATAATAGCCACGTTCTCCTCAAACGTGCACAGGATCCAGAAGATAATAGATCTGGCGCTGCTGTGCAAGAGGAAGGTGGCCATATCAGGCAGGAGCATGGTCAATGTCGTCGATCTGGCGAAGGAGCTGGGGTATATCAAGATCCCGGCCAACATGCTGGTCGACCTCAACAAGGCCAAAAACATACCGGATAAGGAGCTGGTGGTGATAACGACGGGCAGCCAGGGAGAACCGATGTCGGCTCTCGCCAGGATGGCGTCCTCGGATCACAAGGCTATCAGCATCAAGCCGGGCGACATGGTAATCCTGTCTTCATCGCCTGTACCGGGCAATGAGCTGACGGTAGCCAACGTAGTCAATCAGCTGGTCGAAAAGGGTGCGGAGGTCATCTATTCGGACATCGCCGATACTCACGTTTCGGGACACGCGTGCCAGGAGGAGCTGAAGCTCATGCATTCGCTGATCAGGCCGAAGTTCTTCATGCCTGTCCACGGCGAATACAGGCATCTGAAGACGCACGCTGAGCTGGCACATCTTCTGGGTGTGCCGATGCAGAACATCTTCCTGCTCGAAAACGGCGACAGCCTTACAGTTTCGCAGAACAGAGGCTTTGTCACCAAGCAGGTGGCCGAAGCCGAGGGAATCATGGTGGACGGTCTTGGCGTCGGAGACGTAGGCAATATCGTCCTCAGGGACAGAAGGCTGCTTTCGGAATCCGGGCTCATCATCGTGGTGGCTGCCATAGACAGGCAGTCGAATACGATAGTGTCGGGGCCTGACATAATATCGAGAGGCTTCGTATACG
Organism: uncultured Bacillota bacterium; assembly: GCA_949290475.1. Lineage (GTDB taxonomy): Bacteria > Bacillota > Clostridia > Peptostreptococcales > Anaerovoracaceae > Lentihominibacter. Next base: position 22,428 of record CASESB010000065.1, on the reverse strand, counting down.
TGAGAGAAAACGAAGATCTCATCGACGACGCCTGCGATGTGGCGGACGGCATCCTTAAGGACTGCATGGACAAGAGGATGAAAGACTGGAACGGTATGAAGACGGCGGTAAGGGAGGGTTTGAGGAAGTACATATACGCCAAGACGAAAAGAAACCCTGTGATACTGCCTATATTTCTTGAGGTATAAAGGCGGAAGCACTGTAAGGAGGAAATGGATATGAACGTATACGATCAGGCTCACCAGCTGGCGCAGGCCGTAAAGGAGTCCGAGGAGTTCAAGCAGTACGAGCAGTACAAAAAAATCGTTGACGAAAATCCGCAGCTGAAGGAATCCATCAATGATCTGATGAAGAAGCAGATGGAGCTGCAGGCGGCACAGATGATGGGTCATGAGGTGACGCAGGAGGATTTTCAGCAGATACAGCAGCTTTCGGCTATCCTGATGCAGGATCCGACGGCGGCGCAGTACATGCAGTGCTACATGAGATTTTCGATGATGATGGCCGACGTGTACAAGATACTCGGCGAGGCCGCAGACTTGGGGCAGGATCTGTTCGGCGGCGGAGCTGCAGGCAATTGAGGTATTGGCAATTGCCGTAAAATTTGATATACTGTTAACGTAACTATATCAGTAATAAAGAGAGGTCAGCAGATTTATGATTTACGCAGGAGATTTTAGAAAAGGCATTACGTTTGAAATAGACGGAGATCCGCACGTAGTACTGGATTTTCAGCATGTTAAGCCGGGCAAGGGCGCGGCTTTCGTAAGGACGAAGCACAAGAACATCCTCACGGGAGCAATCAAGGAGGAATCGTTCAATCCGGACGCCAAGTTCCCTAAGGCTCACATAGAAACGAAGACCATGCAGTATCTCTACAACGACGGAGAACTCTATTACTTTATGGACGGAGAGACTTACGACCAGATACCGCTCACATACGATCAGGTCGAGGACGCCATGAAATACCTGAGGGAAAACGATGAAGCTACGATCAAATTCTACAAGGGCGACGCGTTCCTGGTGGAGGCTCCTAACTTCGTCGATCTGAAGGTGGTTGAGACGGAGCCGGGAGTTAAGGGAGATACGGCGACTAACGTGACCAAGGCGGCGACGGTAGAGACAGGAGCCGTCATCCAGGTGCCTATATTCATCGAGGAAGGCGAAACTATCCAGATAGACACAAGAACGGGAGAATATCTGGGCCGATCAAAGTAGATCCTATCATAAGACAGATAAGGGACGTGGATTCGCGTCCCTTTTTTGAAAAAACGGCAAACGGATGCGAACGTGTCTGTGAATCCGGATAATTGAGGTAATATATGACGAATAGCAAACCAAACAGGATGAAACTGATACTGATAATTCTCGCCGCGGCCGTCGTACTGATAACAGGAGGCGCTGTCGTATATCTCAACGGTATCGGGGCAGTAGACAAGCAGAATGACGAGACAGTGACCGTGGAGATACCTTCGGGCAGCGGAGCGTCGGCTATAGTAGATATACTCGATGAAAACGGCCTGGTAAAGAATACGACGTTTGCCAAGATACACGCCAGGATAGGCGGTTACGACACGCTGCAGGCCAATACATATATGTTCAGCAAAGCGATGAGCCTTCCGGAGATGATGGAAGCCATCAACACGGGAGACTTTGAATACATTTCTCACCAGAGGATCATCGTCAGGGAGGGTCTGACGATACCGGAGGTAGCAGACGCCATAGCGCAGTCCCTGCCGTTCACGTCTGAGGAGCTGATAGCAAAATGGGCGGACAAGGAATACCTCGAACAGCTTATAGATGAATACTGGTTCCTTACCGACGACATACTTGAGGATGGCATACTCTATCCTCTGGAGGGCTATCTGTATCCTGAGACATATTTAATAACGGATGAGGATGTATCCATAGAGAGCGTGACGGAGATGATGCTCTCCATGACTGCTGAAGAGCTCGATGCCAGACGCGATGCCATTGAAGACAGCGGCTTCAGCGTACATGAGCTGCTGACGCTGGCGTCGATCGTGGAGCGTGAGGGCAGTAACGTCAAGGAGGAAATGCCGAAGATCGCCGGCGTATTCATAAACAGGCTCGATGAGGACATAGCTCTCGGAAGCGACGTTACGGTGGGATATGCTCTCCAGAAGACATCGCTGCAGTTCACGCAGTCGGAGCTTGATACGGATTCACCTTATAACACGCGCAAGCATACGGGACTCCCGATAGGGCCGATATGCGCCGTCAACGGAGAAGCGGTAGACAGCGTTCTCAATTACGAAGAATCGGATTATCTGTTCTTCTTTGCTACAGAGGACGGAACAATCATATATTCAAAGACCAACGAAGAGCATGAAAAGGTGGTAGAAGAGAATATCTGGTATTGACATGAATATAACTAACGACATAATAACATCATACATCAAGACTCTCTATAGAAGCGACAACCCGAAGCTCATGGAGCTGAGGGAATTCGCGGAGGAAAAGCATATACCTGTCATCCTCAGAGAAACGGAGAGTCTGCTGCTCAGCATACTGAAGATCAAGAAGCCGGGACACATTCTGGAGATCGGCTCAGCCGTGGGGTATTCGGCCTGCTGCTTTGCGGACGGGTGCGGATGCACGGTCACGACCATAGAGTCGGACGAGGAAACGTATGAGGCGGCCAGGGTCAATGTTTCGGAGCTGGGCTTTGCCGGTCAGGTCAACGTGCTGAAGGGCGACGCCAGAGAGGTGATGCCGGCAATCGCGGCTGCGAACGGCGGCGAGGAGATCTTCGACGTCGTGTTCATCGACGCCGCCAAGAGTCACTACAGGACATTCTGGGATATGGCTCTGCCGATGTGCAGGAACAATGCGCTCGTGATCTGCGATAACGTTCTCATGAAGGGCATGACGGCTTCTGACCAGTATGACCCCGGCAAGAGATACAAGACGAGCATACGCAAGATGAGAGAATTCATAAAGTATATAACGCATCTCGGATACGCCGACACGTGCGTGCTGCCGGTAGGCGATGGAGTGTCCGTCAGCGTCATAGATAAAGAGGCATATCTCAGGGAACAGGGAAAAGGCGGCTGTGACGATGAATAAGCTCGAATTGCTGGCTCCGGCAGGAGACCTTGAAAAATTGAAAATAGCCGTCGATTACGGAGCTGACGCCGTGTATTTCGGGGGCGAGATGTTCAGCCTCAGATCGGGAGCCGGAAACCTCAGCATCGACGAGATACGCGAGGGCGTGGAATACGCGCATGCGCGCGGCGTCAAATGCCACATGGCGATGAATATCTTCGCTCATAACGAGGATCTGGAGCCTCTAAAGGCGTATCTTGAAAGGATAAAGGATATACCTGTGGACGCCTTTATCGTCTCGGATCCCGGTGTGATAATGGTGATAAAAAACGTGATCCCGGAGGCGGAGCTGCATCTGTCGACGCAGGCCAATATGACGAATTACGCAACGGCCGGATTCTGGTACGGACAGGGCGTGAAGAGGATCGTGCTGGCCAGAGAGCTGACGCTCGATGAAATTCGCCGGATCAGGGAGAACACTCCTGAGGACATGGAGCTGGAGGCCTTCATCCACGGGGCGATGTGCATCTCGTATTCGGGAAGGTGCCTTCTCAGCAATTTCATGATCGGAAGAGACGCCAACAGAGGACAGTGCGCGCATCCGTGCAGATGGAAGTACAGGCTGGAGGAGGAGAAGCGACCGGGAGAATACTATCCAGTGGAGGAGGACGACCGCGGCACGTATATCATGAACTCCAAGGATCTCTGCATGCTGGAGCACATACCGGAAATAGCGAGGGCCGGCATAACGTCCGTCAAGATAGAGGGCAGGATGAAGAGCATATTCTATGTGGCCCATGTGGTCAGCGCCTACAGGCGCGCCATCGACGCCTATTATGCGGATCCTGACGGCTATCGTTATGATCCGCAGTGGATGACGGAGCTCATGAAGGCCAGCCACAGGGAGTTTACGACCGGCTTTTATTTCAACAGCCCGACGGATGAGGATCAGAACTATCAGACCAGCGAGTATACGCGTGACTACAGCTTCGTCGGCCTGGTGAAAAGCTACGATCCCGATACAGGCATGGCCGTGGTCGAGCAGCGCAATAAGATGGTGCTGGGAGACGAGATAGAGGTTTTCGGACCGGACGCGCCATTCTTCAGACAGAGGCTGGAGCTCATGCTCGACGAGGAGGGACAGCCGGTGGAAGCGGCGCCGCATCCGCAGCAGATACTGAGGATAAGGATGGACAGGCCTGTTGCTGAAAATTACATGCTGAGAAAGCAGAAATAAACGCGATAATAGTTGACATAACTATATATTATTTATTTAAGATGAACAGAAAGGAGAAAAAAGAATGTCATCTGACAGTGGGCCCATGTGGGGCCAGTTGATCTTACTTGTGATCCTGATAGCGGTAAATGCGTATTTTGCCGCGGCGGAGATAGCGATAGTTTCCGTGAACAAGAACAGGATCAGGACGCTCGCACAGGAGGGGAACAAGAAGGCGGAGCTTCTGTCGAAGCTCATCGAGGATCCGAACAGGTTCCTTTCGGCTATACAGGTAATAATAACCCTGGCCGGATTCCTGTCCAGTGCAAATGCCGCTACCAGCTTTTCGGACGATCTGGGAGCAGTCCTCGAGGGCTGGGGGATACCTCACGGCGAGGGAGTGGCAGTGGTTGTCATAACCATCATCCTCTCATTCTTCACACTGGTGTTCGGAGAGCTTTTCCCGAAGAGGATAGCGATGCTCCATGCGGACACGATGGCGATGGCGGTAGCCAAGCCGCTGCAGGTGATATCGGTAGCCTTCAAGCCTTTCGTATGGCTGCTGTCGGTATCCGTGACGCTGGTGCTGAAGGTGTTCCGTCAGCGTACAGATGTGGCCGGAGACGAGTATTCGGAGGCCGACGTCGTTTCCATGCTGGAGACGGGTCAGGAGCGCGGCGAGCTGAAGGAGGAGAGCAAGAAGAGGATCACGAGCATCTTCGCCTTCGACGATATGCTGGCGTATGAGATCATGACGCCGAGGACAGAGGTGTTCTCCATCGATATCAACGCGCCCGAGGAGGAGTACATAGACGAGCTGATGGAGCTCAGATACTCCAGGATACCGGTATACGAGGACGACAGCGACAACATCATCGGCGTGCTTTATATCAAGGACTACCTCATCAAGGCCAGACAGGAGGGCTTCGATAACGTGGATTTCCGCTCGATACTGAGAAAGCCGTATTTCGTGCCGGAGACCAAGAATATCGACTCGCTCTTCGTTGAGCTGCAGACGACGAAACAGCACATCGCCATACTGATAGACGAGTACGGCGGCTTTTCGGGCATCGTCACCATGGAGGATATCATAGAGGAGGTAATGGGCGATATCGACGACGAATACGACGAGGAGGAGCCTGATATCCAGAAGATATCCGAAGATACGTTCGCCATGGAGGGCAGCATGGATCTGGATGATATAAACGATGAGCTGGGTACGGATCTCGAGTCCGAAAACAGCGAGACCATAGGAGGCCTGATACTCGACATACTGGGAGAGATCCCTGACGAGAACGACGTGGGCACGGAGGTCGAATACGAGCATTACAGGTTCAGGATAGATTCCATAAAGGATCGCAGGATAGAGAAGGTCACCATGACGGTGCTTCCTGAAAAAGAGCCTGAGGACAGCGAGGAAGAGAAATAGGATCGACGATCATACAGGAGAAGCGATGACATATCACTGTTATCGCTTCTTCTTTGACGGGAAAGGCAGGCATAGCCTATGGCACTGGGCGTAACGTTATTTTTGGGAGTGTTTATAATGGCCGGCGCGTTCATAGCGCGCGAGGTTAAAAATAAGGAGCTGATCGAGCAGCTGTCCATATCCGTGGCCTTTGGAGCCATGGCGATGCTGGCGGTAACGGAGCTGTTTCCGGAGGCGCTGGAAAATGTGGGGCGCGACCGCGCATATATCGTATGGCTTTGCGCGGCGGCAGGCGTGATCATGCTGAAGATACTTGATCGTTTCATCCCCGATCACGACAACGTTCACGGCTTTGATCACGAGTGCACGGATGCCAACGTCATACATATCGGCATCATGAGCTCCGTGGCCATCATCCTGCACAACATGATAGAGGGAATGGCTGTCTACAGCATCGCTTCGGAATCCATGAAGCTGAGCCTGCTTGTCGCTCTGGGAGTCGGCATGCACAACGTGCCGATGGGGATGATGATATATGCGACGCTTACGAAGGAAAGACGCGGTAAAAAGATCGCCTTGCTCATGGCAGCCGCACTGTCGACATTCGCCGGCGGGCTGCTGATGAAGCTGCTGTGGTTCCTGATAGATGAATTCGTCATCGGAGTGCTGATATCGCTCTCGTTCGGTATGGTGGTGTATATCGTGCTCTTCGAGTTGCTCGTGCACATCATGCACATGAAGCGCAGGACGCTTTCTGCAGCCGGGGTAGCAGTCGGCGCAGCGATAGTCCTCATAAGCGGGCTGCTTGGTTAATAGCGGCGTACAGGAAGGAGGCCGTAGATGAGATTCGATACAAAGAGACAGACTGAATTTTTTGCCGAGATGTCGGAGCGGCAGATATCGGCCAGAGAGTTTTTCGGCAGTCTGCTGCTGGATTCGATCAGCAGGAATTACGGGCTGGACAACGGGCTCATCATGTGTTTCGATACCCGCAACAGGTTCCTGTCGTGGACGGATCGCGAGGGGATGCAGGCGTCGTCGGCAGACCATCCGTACGTGGCTTTTCAGCCAGACGATATCGTGCGTGAAACGATATTCCGCGAGGCGGTATCGAGCGGTCTTGACTATTTTAACGTCGATCCCATGGTATACAGGAGCAGCGATATCGTACGCGGCAACGACGAGGCCTCATCGGAGCTCGAGCAGTTCACGGAACGGCATTTCGGCGCCGCACACAGTGCCGTCATGGCCTTCGGGATAAACGCATACATCCAGATCGTGTTTTTCAAGACGAGGGACGAGGGGGATTTTACGGCTCAGGAGATGGAAACGCTGAGCGATATATACATCGCCATCGCCAACGCCTACAAGGGCTTCAAGAAGTATGAACAGTCGAGGATCGTATCCCACATCCAGGACCAGGTGATACGATCGGGAGAAAAGGCATATTTCATAACCGATGATTTCATGCACGTGCTCAGCTGCAACAGCCTGGCCTCGACGTACATAACGAATATGCTGGGAGAGGACGCCGCCGCTTCACTGAACGGCGACTCGCCGTGCCTGTGGCTGCCGTTTCTGCTCGAAGGAGACGGCGGAGGAGAGGAGCACAGAGAAAAGACCGTCAGAGGCTACGTATTCGGCATTTACACGTATGACCGTGAATATTCGCACGGTATCGTCGACAGATATCACTGGATAACGATATACCCGGAGGCGGAGGCAGCGAAAGCGGATGGAGCCGCAAACGATATGGGCCTCACGCCGGGAGAAAAAAGGGTGGCGGAGCTGCTGCTGAAGGGACTTACGTACAGAGAGATAGCGGCAAGGCTCTATCTCAGCTACCATACGGTAAAAAAGCACGTGGAGAATATCTACGCCAGGTGCGGAGTGAACAGCCGCTATGAGCTGTACGAGCTGAAAAGGACCGGCAGACTCGACATATAAGGAATGTTCCTTATGCAAAAATAAGGAGACGCGAAGCGAAATATGGCAGCATGACCGATGGAATTCCGTCGGTCTTTTTGATATTATTAATATATAAAGATACGGAGGCTTTCATCATGAGTGAAACGGGTACGATATTCAATATCCAGAGATTCACGATACATGACGGACCGGGCATGAGGACGGAGCTGTTCCTGAAGGGCTGCCCGCTCAGATGCGCGTGGTGCGGCAATCCGGAAAGCCACAGGGCATATGTGGAACCGGGAGTATACAGGACGAAGTGCATTTCCCGGAAGAAATGCGGGCTTTGCAGTCACGTCTGTCCTCACGAGGGGGCGCTCGTGTTCAGCAGAGGAAAGCTGTCTGCCATAGACCGCGACATGTGTATGCGCTGTCTCAAGTGCGCCGACGCCTGCCCGTCTGAGGCCATCAAACGCTGGGGCGAGGAACTGAGCGTAGAGCAGTGCATGGAGATAATACTCAGAGACAGAGATTATTACGAGCGCTCGGGAGGCGGCGTAACCGTTTCCGGCGGCGAAGCGCTCCTGCAGAGCGATTTTGTGGCCGCGCTGTTCAGGCGCTGCCGCGAGGAGGGCATACATACGTGCTGCGAGTCAACGCTGCACGTGAGCTGGCCGCAGATCGAAAAAGTGCTGCCGTATACGGATCTTTTCATATCCGACCTCAAGCATATGGACAGCGAAATCCACAGGCAGTATACGGGCGCAGGAAACGAGCTGCTGCTGGCAAACATGAAGAAGCTGGCAGACGCGGGCGTGGAGCTGATACTGAGGATACCGGTGATACCGGGCGTCAACGACGACGATGAAAACATGAAAGCGACGGCGGACTTCATCGAAAACGAGCTCGGCGGCCGCGTGAGGACGCTGCAGCTGCTGAGCTTCATGCGGCTGGGCGTGGAGAAATACGCGTCGCTCGGCATGCCGTACGGCATGGCGGATCTCAGGTTCAACAGAAGGTCGCTGCAGAAAAGAGTTAGAGAAGCAGCCGCTTACTTCAACAGCCGGGGCATACACTGTCTCGTAGGCACGAAGGAGAAGGCATGATCTATACGGATCCGAAGGGAGATACAGATATGGATAACATGAAAAAGACAGAGAGGATACACTGCGAGGCGTCAGGCACAGAAAGCTACGATCACTGCTACAGCCTGGGGTACAAGGTGAACCACGAGGACTGGTCGCCGTTTCCGAGGGTGAACAGGCTCAGACAGACATTTCTCGACAGAGAATACGATGTGGATGTCGAAAGACTGAGGCTGGTGACGGAGGCCTATAAGCAGAACGAGAACGAGACTATCAAGATAAAGTGCGCAAGAGCGTTTGAGAACATACTTCTCAACGTCAGCCTGCACATATACGACGAGGATCTCATCCTGGGAGAGATCGCGGCGCCGGCCAAGGCGGCTCCCATCTATCCTGAATTCTCCGTCGACTGGATCATAGACGAGGTGCTCCACGAGCCGTTTGAGGAGCGGGAACACGACCAGTTTTACATAAGAAACGACGAGGAAAGGCAGGAGATAGTGGAGCTGTGCCGTTACTGGCAGGGGAAGACGGTGGACGATCTGATAAACGCAGCATTAGACGAGGATCAGCTCAAGGGATCTGAGGTCGGTAAGAAGATATTCCAGACGAATCTCTATCACTATGCCGGCGTAGGCCATCTGGTGATGGATTACGGCAAGCTGATGAAAATCGGCTTCGACGGCTTCATCAGCGAAGCTGAGGCCGGTCTTGCGAGGATAAGCAAGGAGGATCCCGATTATGCCGATAAGCGCGATTTTTACCGTGCGATGATCATCTCTCACGAAGCGGCGAAAAAATATATCGCCAGGTATGCCGGACTTGCCGAGAGCCTGGCGCAGACGGAAAAGGATGAAAAGCGCAGGACGGAGCTGCTGGAGATGGCGGCAAACTGCCGTCAGATCGCGGGAGGACCGGCCGAGACGTTCTGGCAGGCGCTGCAGCTGTTCAATTTCGCCACTACGCTCACGCAGATCGAGGGCAACGGCCATTCCATCTCCTACGGACGTATGGATCAGTGGCTGTATCCGTATTACGAGGCTGACATGCAGGCGGGGCGCATCACGAAGGAATTCGCTCTGGAGCTCATAGAGGTGCTCTATGTGAAAATGAACAATCCTACGAAGCTCAAGGACGGCGGTACCGTGCGGGTGCGTCAGGGCAGAGGCTTCGGCGGGGAATGTCTGACCATAGGCGGAGTTGATCGCGACGGAAACGATGTGACAAACGATCTGACGATGCTGATGCTCGAAGCGTCAGCGCACACGAGGATGATGAATCCTTGGCTGCTGGTGAGGATGCACGAGAAGACGCCGTATGAGCTCAAGGTCAAGGCGGTGGAATGTATAAGAGCCGGCTACGGTCACCCTAAGCTCTTTAACGACGAGCCGACGATAAAGGCCATGCAGCGCAAGGGCATGACGCTCGAGGAGGCCAGAGATTACGCCGTAGTGGGCTGCGTGGAGCCCGATCTGCCGGGCATGGAATACGGCTGGCACGACGCCGCCTACGTCAATACGGCCAAGATGATGGAGATGGTGCTCAACGGCGGCAGATGCCTCGACTGCGGACCTCACTGCGCCAGATGGGAAAAGTGCGGAGCTGTCGGCGGCCATCTGGGCCCGGATACGGGAAGTCTGGAAACATACGAGAGCTTCGATCAGGTGCTGGAGAGCGTCGACAAGCAGTTCAAGTACTGGACGGATCAGATGTGCTCCAGTCTCAATATCATAGATAAGGCTCACAGGGCGAGAAAACCGCTGCCGTACGTGTCTTCGTTCTTCGAGGACTGCGTGGAGAACGGCGTCGATCTCACGGAGGGCGGAGCCAGATACAACGGCATCGGACCTCAGGCCAGCGGCCTGGCGACGTGCGCCGATTCTCTGGCCGCCATCAAGCAGCTGGTGTTCGATGAGAAGAGATTCACGGGAGCGGAGCTGCTGCAGGCGGTAAAGGACAACTGGCAGGGGCACGATGTGCTCTATGCGCTCGTGAACAGCTCGAAGGTGCACCACTACGGCAACGATGACGACTACGCGGACGAGCTTTTCCGCTTCATGTTTGAATGTTATTGCCGAAACGTCGCCGGCAGGGAAACTCCGCGCGGAGGGCAGTTCAATCCGGGAGTATACTCGGTGAGCGCCAACGTGGGCATGGGGCTGAACACCAACGCATCGCTCGACGGACGCCGTGCGGGAGAGGCCATATCGGACAACCTCGGACCTGTCCACACCGACGGCGGTTCACACGATATATACGGGCCTACGGCGCTGGCCAATTCAGTGACCAAGGTCGATCACAGCCTGGCGCCGAACGGAACGCTGCTGAACATGAAATTCCCTGAGGAGGCCGTAGGCGGCGTCGAGGGAAGAGATAATCTGGTCGACTTCATAGATGCGTACTTCGCTAAAGGCGCTATGCACGTGCAGTTTAACATCATGAGCTCGGCCACCATGAAGGCGGCGCAGAAAAAGCCTGAGCAGTACAGGGACATGCTGGTCCGTGTAGCCGGATACAGCGCCTACTTCGTGGAGCTGGGCAAGGCTCTGCAGAAGGATCTGATACAGCGTTCAGAGCTTCATTTCTAACGGGCGGGATGCGCACAGCGCAAGGGACTTATTGTCTTTTGCGCTTTTTTTTGGTATAATAACTCCGAGGCGTTTTATGCGTCTCGGTATGCGAAAAGCAATGTTTTCCTATGGAGGTTAAGGGGAAAAGATGACGAGAAACGAAGCACGGGAAATACTCATGCAGATACTGTACGAGATGGACACGACAGACTCCATGGATCATGAGACTGCCGCCAGACTTGCTGAAGAAAGACTGACGGGCAATAACAGAGAACGCGGCCTCCTGCTGCTGAGAAATATAATAGATCAGCTGGAAGCTATAGACGCGGACATCAATGCGAAGAGCCGTTCCTGGAAGACCTCGCGGATGCCGAAGGTAGATCTTGCCATCATGCGGCTTGCGATCGGCGAGATGCGCTTCGACGAGAAGCTGCCGGATGCCGTGGCTATCAACGAGGCTGTCAATCTGGCCAGGAAATTCAGCATTGAGAGCTCCCCGCGCTTCATCAACGGCGTGCTGGGCGCCATAGTGAATGCAAAATGAAGAAGGGTTACATACTTGGCATAGATACGAGCAACTACAAGACATCCGTCGCCGTAGTGGACAGAGAAAGCAACATAATATGCGATCAGAGAAGATTTCTGAAGGTAAAGCAGGGTGAAAAAGGGCTGAGGCAATCTGACGCCCTTTTTCAGCATATCGTCAATCTGCCGCAGCTGCTCGAAGAAACCATGAGCATACACGAGCATGATTTTGACGCCGTCGCTTTTTCTTCCAGGCCGAGACCGATGGAGGATTCCTACATGCCGGTGTTTCTGGCCGGAGAAGGGTACGCCAAGGCCGTAGCGGCCGCGCTGCGCGTGCCGGCCTTTGACTTTTCTCACCAGGAGGGGCATATAGAGGCCGTGAAAGCGTTTTCCCGCCATCGAGACAAAGAACAGCTTCTGGCCTGTCATTTTTCGGGCGGCACCTGCGAGATGCTGCGCGTCAGAGATAACGGCAGAGGGTACGATATCGACATCGTCGGCGGCTCCAGGGATATCTCGTTCGGTCAGGTGATCGACAGGGTGGGCGTGGAGCTGGGGATGATGTTTCCGGCAGGCGAGGAGATGGACAGGATAGCGCAGAGCGCGGATCACGCCTCGCAGGCGCTCACCGCCATCAAGTCGGACCGTGGCTGGATAAATCTTTCCGGCATAGATACGCAGGCCAGGAGAGCTACGGAGGAAATGTACGTGACGGAGGCCGCCCCGATCATCAGGGAGCTGTTTGAGAAGATAAGCGACGCCATGGCGGCGATGATCGAGCAGTGTGCGGAGAAGACCGGCATCAGCGATGTGCTGCTGTCGGGAGGCGTCACGGCCAGCGGCTTCATCAGGGATACGGTGGAGGAACGACTCATAAGGCGCGGGCTGGATCCACAGTTCGGAAGTCCGCAGCTGGCTCAGGACAATGCCGTGGGCACGGCGCTGCTGGGAGGCAGGGTTATATGGCAAAACCGATAGGAGTATCACAGCTCAACAATTACATCAAGCGCATCCTGCAGACGGATCCTATACTGGGCAGCGTTTCCGTGATCGGCGAGATCTCGAATCTGAAGTTTCACAGCTCGGGACACGTATATTTTTCGCTGAAGGACGAGGGCAGCAGAGTGAACTGCTTCCTGCCGGCGGACAGGCTGGCGCAGCTCGCCTGTGATCTGCGCGAGGGCATGGAGGTCATAGCCGAAGGATATATATATCTTTACATGCGCGGCGGCAGCTATTCTCTGAACGTCAGGACGATAGAGGAGTCGGGTCAGGGAGATCTGGCTGCGGCCTTTGAAAAGCTGAAGCAGAAGCTGCAGGCGGAGGGTCTGTTTGACAACGACAGGAAGAAGCCGCTGCCGGCATTTCCCTCGAGGATAGCCGTGGTCACTTCTTCTACGGGAGCGGCCGTCAGGGACATCCTCAAAATAATCACGAGCAAGAACGATTATGTCGATATACTGATATATCCGGTAAAGGTGCAGGGCGAGGGAGCAGCCGCTGAGATCGCGGCCGCCGTCGATGCCCTCAATGCGGATCACGAGGATGTGGATCTGATGATAGTAGGGCGCGGAGGTGGCTCTGCAGAAGAGCTGTGGGCCTTTAACGAGGAGATCGTCGCCAGGGCCATAGCCGCCTCGAGGATACCGGTAATATCGGCTGTAGGTCATGAGATAGATTTCACGATAGCTGATTTCGTCGCCGATGTGCGGGCGGAAACGCCTACCGCGGCGGCCGAGAGGGCGGTGCCCGACACGAAACAGCTTGCGGAATATATGAAAGGCCTGGCAGGAGAGATGACGGAGAAGCTGCAGAGGATAGCCGGTGAGAAGCGCAGAAGGCTGGAAGCATTTGAGCCGCTGACGATCGGGCGCGAGCTGCGCAGCCGGATGGCCTACGATCGCCTCGCGGCCGACAACATGATGACGGAAATGCGAAACCGCATGAGCGCGCTGACGGCCGAAAGACGCCATCGCCTCGAGCTCGCCGGAGAAATGATCAGGGCGGCCGACCCCGACGCCATCCTGCGGCGCGGCTACAGCATAGTTACAGATGAAAGCGAAAACATAGTGAGAGATGCGGCTTTACTGAAGGAAGGGCAGCTCATAAGCATAAGAGCCGCCAGAGGAAGCGCCAGAGCGCGCGTAGTACGAAATGACGGGAAAGGAGTACATGATGACTGATAAGAAAACGGGCTTTGAGGAGGCGCTGAAGAAGCTCGAAAGCTCTGCCGAGAAGCTCAGAGCCGAGGACATACCTCTCGAGGAGGCCATCAGGTGCTACGAAGAGGGAATAAAGCACTACAGGGAGTGCAGAGATATACTGGATAAGGCGGATCAGAAGATCGAGACGCTGACGAAACAGGAGGGTTTATCATGAAGGATTACACTTTCGACGATTTCAGAAAAATGACGGAAGAACATCTGATGGATTTTATACCCGATGTCGATCATAAGAGCATAACGCTCTATGAATCCATGAAATACAGTCTCACATCGGGAGGCAAGAGGGTCAGACCGGCCCTGCTGCTGGCGGCATGTGATTTCTGCGGCGGCAATGTGAGCGAGGCGCTGCCCTATGCCTGCGCCGTAGAGTACATACACACGTATTCGCTGATCCACGACGACCTTCCGTGCATGGACGACGACGATCTGAGAAGAGGCATCCCTACCAATCACAAGGTCTACGGAGAGGCTATGGCGACTCTTGCGGGAGACGGGCTGCAGTCGGCGGCGTTTGAAGCCATGAGCAGAGACATGCTGTTTTACTTCGACGACGACAAGGCTCTCAAGCGCAGGGTAAGAGCTGCATACGAGATATGCAAGGGAGCGGGCTGCCGCGGCATCGTAGCCGGCCAGGTGGCGGATATATCGGTGGAGGATCAGAGCTGTTCTCAGGAGATGCTCGACTACATCCACCTAACGAAGACATCAGCTCTCATCGTAGCGGCAGTAAGAGCCGGAGCCAGGCTGGGCAACGCGGACGAGGAAACGCTCGAGGATCTGACCGTATATGCCGAAAACCTGGGGCTTGCCTTCCAGATACGCGACGACATACTCGATGTCGAGGGTCACGAGGAGGAAATGGGCAAGAAGTCCGGCATGGATACTATAAACAAGAAGGCCACATATCCGTCCATAGCAGGGCTAGAGGAATCGAAGCAGAGGCTTGCCACGCTGACGGATATAGCCACAGGAGCACTCGAAAAGTATTACGATAACGCCGAGGTGTTCGTCAAGCTGGCACAGGAACTGGCCGTAAGAGATAAATAGACAGCGAAAGGTGCTACATACATGAACAGATATTTAGAAGGGCTTTCGTTCCCTGACGACCTGAAAAAGATGAGCTACGACGAGCTGGAGCTGCTGTCCTATGAGATCCGGGATTTTCTCCTGGAGAAGGTATCGAGGACAGGGGGACATCTGTCGTCAAATCTTGGCGCGGTCGAGCTTTCCATAGCTCTGCACCGCTGCTTTGACACGCCTGACGACAAGCTCATATGGGATGTCGGTCACCAGACATACGTTCACAAGCTGCTCACCGGCAGGATGGACGGCTTTGACGGTCTGCGACAGATGGGAGGCATGAGCGGATTCCCCAAAAGATCGGAGAGCCCGTACGACGTATTCGATACGGGACACAGCAGCTCATCCATATCGCTGGCGCTTGGCATGGCGGCGGCTAGGGATATTCGCGGAGAGGACTACGAGGTCGTTTCGGTAATCGGCGACGGAGCCATGACCGGAGGACTGGCGTTCGAGGCGCTCAACAACGTGGGCAATCTCGATTCACGCGTCATAATCATCCTCAACGATAACGGCATGTCCATATCCCATAACACGGGAGGTTTCCCGATGTACCTGAACAAGCTCAGAAGCTCCGGCAGATACATCGCGGCCAAGAAGCGCATGAAGAAAAACCTCTCGCGCATACCGCTGGTCGGCAAGGGAGTGGTCGCCGGCATGCAGCACGCCAGAGATACGCTGAAGTACGCGATGATAGACGGCGTGATATTTGAGGAACTCGGCCTGAGATATTTCGGACCCGTGGACGGCCACAACATCAGAGAGCTTTGCGAGACGCTGGAGCTCGTCAAGAGATCGTCCGGCCCCGCATTCATACATGTGATAACGAAAAAAGGCAAGGGATACAGCAAGGCCGAGGAAAAGCCGAATGTATTCCACGGCATAGGACCGTTCGACGTGAAGTCGGGCAAGCCCGATAAAAGCGCCGGCGGCCTGTCGTATTCAAAGACATTTGCATCGAAGCTGACGGAGATGGCCGAAGAGGATGATCATATAGTAGCCATAAGCGCGGCGATGATGGAGGGGACGGGACTCGACATCTTCCAGAAGAGATTCCCGGCCCGCGCCTTCGATGTCGGCATCGCCGAGGAACATGCGGTGACGTTTGCGGCGGGGCTTGCCAGGGCCGGTATGAAGCCGTTCGTGGCCGTATACTCCACGTTCCTGCAGAGAGCGTACGATCAGATACTTGAGGACGTGTGTCTGCAGGAGCTGCCGGTAACGCTGTGTATCGACAGAGCGGGTATAGTCGGCGCTGACGGTGAGACGCATCACGGCATATTCGATATCAGCTATCTCAAGCATATGCCGAACATGACGATAATGGCTCCCAGAAACGGAGAGATGCTGCAGGCCATGATGGAGCTGGCGGCTTCGTGCGAAGGACCTTGCGCCATAAGGTATCCGCGCGGCGCGGCGCCGCTGACGGGAAAAACCGCGACTGTCGAGCCCGGCAGAGCGGAACGGCTCAGAGAAGGAAACGACGTCGACATATGGGCGCTCGGCAACATGAACGATAAGGCCATGGAGGCGGCAGCGCTGCTCGAGGAGCGCGGTATCCGGGCGGGAGTGACGGACATGGTGTTCGCACGGCCGCTTGACAGCGATGCGCTGCGCGAAGCGGCATCATCGCACAGGCTGATAGTCACTCTGGAGGACAATGTGCTGACAGGAGGAATCGGCGAAGAGGTCAACGATCTGCTGGTAAACGAAAAGGTGAGAGTCGTGAACATCGGCTGGCCCGACGCGTTCATAGAGCATGGAACGTGCGAGGAGCTGTATGAAAAATACGGGATGAGCGGTGCAGCCATCGCGGAAAGGATAGCGAAGGAACTTGAAGGACAGACTTGACGTAATACTTACTGAACGAAATGTTTTCCCCTCCAGGGAAAAGGCCAAGGCGTCGATAATGGCCGGACTCGTATACGTTGACGGCCAGCGCGTGGATAAGCCGGGCACTCCGGTGAACAGCGCAGCGGAGATAACCGTTAAAGAGGATCTGTGCCCGTACGTCAGCAGAGGAGGGTTGAAGCTGGAAAAGGCGATAGATGCGTTCTGCTTCACGCTGGACGGAGCGGTGGCTGCGGATATAGGCGCTTCGACGGGAGGCTTCACGGACTGCATGCTGCAGAAGGGCGCGGTCAGGGTCTATGCCATGGACGTGGGCTACGGCCAGCTGGACTGGAAGCTGCGCAACGATCCGCGCGTGATCAATATGGAGAAGACGAATGTGAGATATCTCGATCCGGAAACCATACCGGAGAGAATGGATTTCATCAGCATCGACGTCTCCTTCATATCGCTCAGGCTGATACTGCCGGTAGCGGCGGCGCTGCTTGCTGACGGCGGCAGCCTCGTATGCCTCGTCAAGCCACAGTTTGAGGCCGGAAGGCAGCAGGTGGGCAAGAAGGGCATAGTAAGAGATCCGGCAGTACATGAGGAAGTCATAGAGAAGGTGATAGGATACGGCCGCGATAACGGACTTTACTGTCGCGGGCTGACGTATTCGCCTGTAACCGGGACCAAGGGAAACATAGAATATCTTTTATACATGGATAAAAATAAGGACGGGAATGCGAGCATGCCGGACATCAGAGGCATCGTCGGCGATTCTCACAGAGCGCTCGAATGAGTTGATTATTTGATTGGAATGAAAGGAGTTATAACGTGAATATATCGAAGAGAATGTTGCAGATAGGGGAATCCCCCATAAGAAAATTCAACAAATACGCACTGGAAGCGCAGAAAAAGGGCAAGAAGATATACAGGCTCAACATCGGACAGCCTGACGTCGAAACGCCGCAGTGCTTTATGGATGCTATAAAGCATTTTCAAAGCAAGGTCATAGCCTATTCCGAATCGGGCGGCGAGGTGGATCTGCAGGAGGCCATAGCCTCGTATTTCAAAGGCTACGGCATGGACTATGCGAAGGACGATATCATGGTCACTACGGGCGGTTCGGAAGCGCTGAGCATGGTATTCACCAGCGTACTCGATCCGGGTGACAACGTCGTGGTGGCGGAGCCTTTTTACACGAACTACAATACGTTCATCACGGCCGCCTGCGGCACGGTATCGCCGATCACCACGAAGGCTGAGGACGGATACGCCTACGCCGACAGAGAGCTGATCGAGAAGGCAATCAACGACAGAACGAGAGCGATAGTCTGCACCAATCCGGGCAATCCGACGGGAAGAGTGCTGACGCCGGAGGATATAAGGCTCATATGCGAGGTCGCAAGGGATAACGATCTCTGGGTCATAGCCGATGAGGTGTACAGGGAATTCGTGTTCGACGGCAATGACATCACCTCGTTCGGCATGTTCCCTGAATTTGCAGACAGGGTCATCATCGTGGATTCCATATCAAAGCGCTTCTCGGCCTGCGGAGCCAGGGTGGGGTGTCTGGTGAGCAAGAACGCCGATATCATGGAATGCGCGATGAAGATCGCTCAGGGCAGACTCTCATGCGCCACGCTTGACCAGGTGGGCGCGGCAGCCATGTACAGGATGGATCCGTCGTACTATGACGGCATGAAGGCCGAGTACGAAAGCAGAAGGGATGCCGTTTATCATGAGCTCAGTCAGATCCCGGGCATAGTATGCAGCAGACCAGGCGGATCGTTTTACATCATGGCTAAGCTGCCGGTAGATAACGTGGAGGACTTCCTCATGTTCCTGCTGACGGAGTTCGACGACAACGGCGAAACCGTGATGTTCTCGCCGGCTGAAGGATTTTACGCCACGCCGGGACTGGGAAGAGACGAGATCAGGATCGCCTACGTGCTTAACAGTGACGATATGAGAAGAGGCGCGGAGCTGATAAGGCTCGGCCTTGAAAAGTACAATTCCAGATAAAAACAGACTGCGGGAGGATAATCAACGATGGCGTCACCCAAGCTTTCGCCTATGATGCGGCAATACATGGACATAAAGGAAAATTATAAGGACTGCATCCTGTTTTTCAGGCTCGGTGATTTTTACGAGATGTTCTTCGACGACGCCGTTCTTGCATCACGCGAGCTCGAGCTGACGCTGACGGGAAAGAACTGCGGCATGGAGGAGAGGGCTCCCATGTGCGGAGTTCCGTTCCATTCTGCCGACAGCTACATCGCCCGCCTCGTGGAGCGGGGCTATAAGGTGGCCATATGCGAGCAGACGGAGGATCCGGCGGCCGCTAAGGGCATCGTGAAGCGCGAGGTGATCCAGATCGTCACTCCCGGCACCGTGCTCAGCAGCTCCATGCTGGACGAGAAGGAGAATAACTACATAGCGTCCGTGTATGCGGGCGCTGATTCTGTCGGTCTTTCGTACTGCGACGTTTCCACAGGAGAGATACTTTTGACTGAGATCACGGGCCAGGGGCGGTTGGAGAGCCTTCTGAACCAGCTCGTGAAGATCGGCGCCAGCGAGATCATAATGGACGAGCAGACGGCAGGCGTCGTGGATGACGAAAACGTGAGGACAGTTACCGGAGCGTATATCAATACGCTCGATTCGTCATTTTACGCCGCGGATGCCGTAAGAACGACCATCTTAAGGCAATTTGACGTAACGGCGCTGCTTGGTCTGGGGATCAGAGAGGACTCGCCGGCCGAGAAGGCTATCGGCGGCCTGCTGCTGTATCTGCACGACACGCAGAAGAATTCACTGAGTCATATAGCGGAGCTGAGCGTATATTCGCTCAGCCAGACGATGGCTCTCGATAAAGCCACCATCAAAAACCTGGAGCTTACGGAGACGCTCTTTGAAAAGAAGGTGAAGGGCTCGCTGCTCGGCGTGCTGGACAAGACGCATACGGCGATGGGCTCACGTAAGCTGAAGCAGTGGATAAAGGAACCGCTCAACGACGTTGTAGACATACAGAAGAGGCTGGACGCGGTGGACGGCCTTCTCGAGGGCGTGATCGCCAGGAACAACATCAGGGAATCGCTGAAGCTGATATACGATTTTGAGCGCCTGACAGGCCGCATAGCGTGCGGAACGGCCAACGGCAGAGATCTTACGGCTCTGAGCGGATCGTGCGGCGTATTGCCGGATATCATCTATGAGCTCTCCTCCGTGCAAAGTCCGCTCATAGCGGAGCTCGGCGAGAGGATACACCCGCTCACGGAGATCCATGAGCTCATAGACAGAGCTATCGTGGACGATCCGCCATTTGCCGTCAAAGAGGGCGGTCTGATAAGAGAGGGGTATTCTGCGGAGCTGGATCAGCTGAAGGCTTCGATCAGAGACGCGCAGGACTGGATCGCCGGGCTGGAGCACAGCGAGCGCGAGCGTACGGGGATCAAGAATCTCAAGGTGGGATACAACAAGGTTTTCGGATATTATCTCGAGGTCACGAAGTCGTATTACGATCAGATACCGGACAATTACATCAGGAAGCAGACGCTGGCCAACTGTGAGCGCTTCATAACTCCCGAGCTGAAGGAGACGGAGAGACTGGTGCTCAACGCCGAGGCCAAGATAAATCAGATGGAATACGAGCTGTTTGCCGACGTCAGGCAGCGGCTGCAGAGCGATATAAAGGATATACAGGAGACGTCGCGGGCCGTAGCGGAGCTGGACGTGCTACTGTCCTTCGCCGATGTCAGTGAAAAGAACGATTACGTTAAGCCTGTCATAGACGACGGAGACGTGATAGAGATAGTGAAGGGCAGACACCCTGTCATCGAACAGACTATAAGGGACGGCATATTCGTCAGCAATGATACGTACCTTGACAGGGAAGGCGAGAATCTGCTGCTCATCACCGGACCGAACATGTCCGGTAAATCGACGTACATGCGTCAGACGGCGCTGATCGTGCTCATGGCTCAGGCGGGCTGCTTCGTACCGTGTCAGTCAGCGCGGATCGGCGTCTGCGACAGGATATTCACCAGAATAGGCGCCTCCGATAATCTGGCGCAGGGTCAGAGCACATTCTTCGTGGAGATGAGCGAGCTGTCGTACATACTGAACACCGCCACCTCGAGAAGTCTGGTCATACTCGACGAGATCGGACGCGGCACGAGCACGTACGACGGCCTTTCCATCGCCTGGGCCGCTGCGGAATTTCTCTGCCGCCCTCAGCGCAGGATCAGGACGCTGTTCGCCACGCATTACCACGAAATGACGCAGCTGGAGGATACCCTGAACGGAGTAAAGAACCTCAACGTCGATGTGGCCGAGGAAAACGGCGATGTGATATTCCTGCACAAGATCGTGGAGGGAAGCGCCAGCAGGAGCTACGGTATACATGTGGCCAAGATAGCGGGCGCGCCTAAGGAGCTGCTCGACGTAGCCGAGGAAAGGCTGGCGGAGCTGGAAAAGGGAACGGAAGCGGCGCCGGCGCAGCGCAAATCCGAAGATCAGCAGGAGGAAACGCAGCTGACGTTCCTGGAGGCGATACCGGATCCGGTCACCGAGAAGCTGAGAGCTCTCGACCTCATGAACACTACGCCTTCCGAGGCATTAAAGATACTGGAGGAACTTAAGGAATACATATGATAAGGATACTGGACAAGGGGACGGCCGACAAGATAGCCGCAGGCGAGGTCATAGACAGACCCGTTTCCATCATCAAGGAGCTGCTTGAAAACTCGCTTGATGCGGAAGCGAGCGCCATCACCGTGGAGATAAAAAACGGCGGCAAGTCATATATACGCGTCACCGACAACGGGTGCGGCATCCCGGCCGATCAGGCCGAGCTGGCCTTCATGCGCCACGCCACCAGCAAGATATCCACCGCCGACGATCTTGACGCCATACATACGCTGGGCTTTCGCGGAGAAGCGCTGGCCAGCATCTGCGCCGTTTCGCGCGTGGAGCTGATAACGAAGACTGCGGACGCCAAGGCCGGACGCAGGATCGTCGTTGAGGGCAGCCGTGTGATTGAGAACATCGCTACGGGATGCCCGGACGGCACTACGGTAACGGTGCGCGATCTGTTTTACAACGTTCCTGCCAGGCGTAAATTCCTGGCCTCTGACAGCGCGGAGACGAGACGCATAACCGATATGGTCTCCAGGATCTCGCTGGCATACGGAGACGTGAAGATCACGCTGATAAACGGCGGCCGGAAGGTTTTTTCCACCGGCGGCAGAGGCAACATATTCAACAACATAGTGACGGTATACGGCAATGAGGCGGGAAGGGACCTGCTGCCTGTGGACAGCAGCCGCAACGGCTTCGTGCTCAAAGGCTTCGTTTCCTCTCCGGCGGCATCGTCGCCCTCCAGGAGCAGGCAGATATTCTGCGTCAACGGCAGGATCGTCAGCAGCCGTGTCATGGAGCGCGGGCTCGAGGCGGCGTACAGGGAGAAGCTGTTTCACGGCAG
>CASESB010000064.1 GCA_949290475.1 uncultured Bacillota bacterium | reverse complement strand
GGATAATAGGAATAATGGGAATAGTTTAGCGAAATACGTCTTATCGGCGAAAAGAGCTATAACTATTCCCATAATTATGATTATAGGAATAGTTACTTTTATTCCCTCTCATTAAAAATTTACTATAACGAATCGAGAAATCCCTGCAGGATGACGACGGCCGCCTGCTTGTCTATGACCTTTTTTCTCTTGCTGCGGCTGACGTCGGCATCTATGAGAACTCTTTCGGCCATCACCGTCGTTAGCCGTTCATCGTAAAATTCTATCCTGACGTCGGCCATACCGCTGCTGCGCATCTTGTTTTCCAGCATATTTTTGAATTCATAGACCTTTTCCGTCTGCGGGCTGTCTGTTCCGTCCAGCCTTCTGGGAAGACCGATGACGACCGTGTCGCAGCCGTATTCACGGACGTAATCCATGACCTTGCCGGAATCCTTGCGTATGCCTACCCTTTCTATCGTCGTCACTCCCTGTGCCGTTATGTTGAGCGCGTCGCTTACAGCCACGCCTATCGTCTTGTCTCCAACGTCGAGACCGAGTTTTTTCATCGTCTGCCGCCTTTCCGTCCGCTACCTGACTTGAATCAAATTTATGAGCATATCGCGCTCATGAACATATCATAAAATAAGGCGGACAATTACTGCCCGCCCGCATTTATTCGATGATGCGCCGCACTCTATCTGTGGAGATACGACCTTATGAGCTCTTCCACGAGATCGTCTCTCTCGATCCTGCCCATGATGTTTCTGGCATTGTTGTGGCTGGTGATATAGGATGGATCGCCTGACAGAATGTATCCTACCATCTGATCTATAGCGTTATAGCCTCTCTCCTCAAGCGCATTGTAAACTATATTCAAGATCTCCTCGATCGTTCTCTGCTCAACCTTGTCGAAATTATCGTACATTCTGGTTTGTCTGTCCATAAATATGACCTCCGTTCATTTATATACAGAAATTATAACACTCTCACCCTTATGAGCACAAGGGAAAAAGTATAATTACACAAAAGTATCACAATCTTTTATTGCCCTGCTAACAATTCCTCAGCCTTGGCAAATGCGTCCGGCAGCTTAGAAGCATCCTTTGCTCCGGCCTGAGCCATGTCTGCCTTGCCGCCGCCGCCTCCTCCGGCTGCTGCCGCGATCTCCTTGATCATCTTGCCGGCGTGATAGCCCTTTTCCACTACATCGTCTGTCAGAGAAACGAGCAGCGTTACCTTGCCGCCCGTAACGGCCGCCAGCACCATCGCCACGCCCTTGTTCGCAGCCTTTATCTCGTCTGAAAGCGATCTGAGGTCGTTGATGTTGAAATCGTCGAACTGCTTAGTTACCAGCCTGATGCCGTTTATCTCCTTGGCGTCGTCGAGTATGCTGCCCAGGGATTTATTCATTTCGGCTTTTTTGAGCTCTTCGATCTCCTTCTTGAGGCTCTTTATCTCCTCCGTCACGACGGCAGCTCTGTCGGCCAGGTTGTCTCTGTTCGTCTTCAGCACCGCAGCCGTTCTGTCGATCACGCCGTCCTCTTCATTGAGTCTCCTGAGCACGCCCTGCCCCGTCACGGCTTCGATCCTTCTGACGCCGGCGGCGATGCCCGATTCGCTGAGGATCTTGAAGGCTCCTATCTGCCCGGAGTTTTTCACATGCGTACCGCCGCAAAGCTCCCTGCTGTAGTCTCCTATGGAAACGACGCGCACCTTGTCGCCGTATTTTTCGTCGAAGAGCGCCATGGCTCCCGACTTCACCGCCTCCTTGACGTCCATCACCTCGGTGTTTACGTCCAGGAAGCGTCTGATCTTGTCGTTGACGATGCTTTCGACCTTTTCAAGCTCCTCTGCCGTCATGGCCTGGAAGTGGCTGAAATCGAATCTCAGTCCGTCAGGCGTCACGGACGAGCCCGACTGCTTGACATGTTCTCCCAGCGTTTCGCGGAGCGCCTTGTGCAGCAGATGCGTTGCCGTATGATTGGCCGCGGTGAGGTTTCTCCTCGGAACACGCACCATACATACCACCTCGTCGCCGACCTTCAGCTCGCCGCGGGTGACCTTCACCTTGTGACCGAACACGTTCTGCACCTTGATGACCTCCGTGACCTCGGCCTCTCCGTTGTCATTGTATATCGCTCCCGTATCGTAGATCTGTCCGCCGCTCTCAGCATAGAACGGAGTCTTGTCGAGACCTATCCTGCACACCTCTCCTTCCTTCACGGAGGTGAGAGGCTTCTGGTTCCAGAACATGGCCTGTATGCGGCTGTGCTCCACGAACGTATCGTAGCCGGTGAACTGAGTGGCGCCCTCGATGACGAAATCGGCCGCCGCTTCCTCCCAGCCGGCGTCCTCCATCTCCTGATCGGCCTGCGAACGCTTTTTCTGCGCTTCCATCTCAGCCTCAAACTCCTGAAGATCGACTGAAAAGCCTGATTCCTCCATGATCTCGCACGTGAGCTCGATCGGGAAGCCGTATGTGTCGTGAAGTTTGAAGGCTTTCTGACCATCGAGCACCGTCTTGCCGGCCTTTCTGAGCTCGTCCGTATAGCCGTTGATGATCTTAAGTCCCTGATCTATCGTAGCCGCGAATTTTTCCTCTTCTATGGCGATGACCTTCTTTATCATCGCACGGCGTTCCTCCAGCTCAGGATAGGCGCTGCCCGATATCTCGATGACTCTCTCGCAGAGCTGCGAAAGGAATGTGCCTTCGATGCCGAGAAGTCTGCCGTGTCTTGCGGCTCTCCTGATCAGTCTTCTGAGCACGTACCCCCTGCCCTCGTTGCTCGGCAGTATGTTGTCGCCGATCATGAAGGTCATCGAGCGCAGATGATCGACGATGATCCTGATGGAAACATCCGTCTCTGCTTCGCCTCTGCGGTATTTCACACCGGAGGCCTTGACGACTCCCTCGAGCACGTACTGGATGGTATCGACGTCAAATATGGACTCGACTCCCTGCATGATGCAGGCCAGACGCTCAAGACCCATACCGGTGTCGATGTTAGGATGAGCCAGATCAGTATAGTTGCCTTCGTCGTCTCTGCTGAACTGCGTGAAGACGTGATTCCAGAACTCGACGTATCTGTCGCAGTCGCAGCCTGGCTTGCAGTCTGGATTGTCGCATCCGTACTGCTCTCCCCTGTCAAAATATATCTCCGAGCACGGACCGCACGGGCCTGTGCCTATTTCCCAGAAATTATCGTCCTTACCGAGGCGCACGATCCTTTCCTCAGGCATACCTATCACATCACGCCAGATCTCATATGCCTCGTCGTCGTCCTCGTATACCGTAGCCCAAAGCCTGTCTGTAGGCATCTTCAGGACCTCGGTTATGAATTCCCAGCCCCAGGTGAGCGATTCGCGCTTGAAATAATCTCCGAACGAAAAGCTGCCCAGCATCTCAAAAAACGTGCCGTGACGCGATGTGTAGCCGACGTTTTCTATATCGCCCGTCCTGATACACTTCTGGCATGTGGTCATGCGCTTGCTCGGCGGAGTCTCAAGACCCGAAAAATACGGCTTGAGAGGCGCCATACCTGAATTTATTATCAGCAGGCTCTTGTCCTTTTCCGGTATGAGGGAAAAGCTCTGTCTCCTGTAGTGTCCTTTGGACTCGTAAAAGCTCAAAAATAATTCTCTTATCTTGTTTAAACCAAGTTTTTCCATTATGATCTTCCTCCTGAATTCTCAGCTATTTATTATAGCAAAAAAACATTGGTATTTCAATGATTTAATCTTGAGCGTCAGCTTTTCCAATCATTCCACCGCACAACACATAAAGAAGGCACAGATAAAATTCATTATCCGTGCCTTTCGCTTGATTATACAATATGTTATCCCTATCATCGTAAGGAAGGACTCCTGTAATGTCTGTTGGTATAGTCGTATTTCAGGTCTATGAGGTACAGAGCCTTCGATATGGTGGTTTCGTTTACACCTTCAAGGACGTCTCTGAATTCGCCGTCCATATCGTAGGTGTCTATAAAATGTTTTCTGAATTCCGCCAGACTGGTGAAGTCTTCGGGCTTTTCGCCGTTTTTGGCAAATATGTTACAGATCTCGCCTATTATGAAGCTGAACATGACATTGGCATCGTTGGTCAGTTCGACGCGTATGCTCATGCCGTCAGCGTTGAAGCCCTCGCCTCTTATCATATCAAAAGTCAGATTTTCGCTATCCTCCAGCATTTTATGGTATTTTGTGATGCTTTCGTCGAGCCTGTCTTTGTACGGCTCGTACCAGTCGCTCATGGCGTCAATGATCATGAGCCCCAGATTGCCGGGGGTGCCGCCGTACCATAAGGTTTCCCTATGGAAGCCTTCATAGTTCTCCTCTGTTATTATTGCAAGATAGATTTTGAGCATGAGATTATTCTGCGTCATGATGACCGTCCTTTCACTTTGCCGTTATTGTGCCATTACATATATTATCATGTATTTACATGCAGGTAAATAGATGCCGTTATCTTCCGGAGAATCCTCATTTGATATGTCGACTTGTTAATATTCGTTGATTTACTGCTGATTTTAACACAATAACGGCTTTTCAGGCTTTGCGACAGCGGTTATTTGTTAATATTATTTAATTTCCTTGAGATATTAACAACTTTCATCCCTACCGGAGCCTGATTAGTGTTAAAAACAGGCTGATATCAGCAGTTTATTATCAACTGCCTCTCTCACAGAGCGTCCGCAGAGCCGATAATTGTTAAAATTCCAAGGTTATATTTCTTTTTTAACTACTGCACCTTTTGTTCTGTAACCAAATCTTGAGCGTCAGCTTTTCCAATCATTCCACCGCACAGCAGATAAAGAAGGCACAGATAAATCTCATTATCCGTGCCTTGTATGCAGCGTCTGCTGTGCGCTTATTTCGCCTTGCTTTCGCAGTATATGCATCTGTATATGCGGTTCTCCCTGTCGGTCAGCTTGAAGACGTGCGGCAGCTCCTGTTCGGTCGTCGTGATGCATCTCGGATTTTTGCACTTGATGACATCGACAATCTCGTCGGGAGGATCGATGTGGCTGCGCTTGGCCAGCTTGCCGTTTTCAATGATGTTCACGGTGATGCCGGGATCCACGTAGCCGATGGCATCCAGATTAACGTCGATGATCCTGTCGATCTTAATGATATCCTTGCGCCCCATCTTCTGGCTTTCGGCGTTTTTGATCAACGCCACCTGGCAGTCGAGCGAGTCGAGCCCCAGGATGCTGTAGAGCCTCATGCCCTCGCCGGCCTTGATGTGATCCAGCACTATGCCGTTCTGTATCTTTCCTATTATCATCTTATTTCACCTCCAGGAGCTTTAATATGAGAGCCATCCTTATGTACTTACCGTTAAGCACCTGTTCAAAGTACTTGGCTCTCGGATCGTCGTCCACGGATACCGAGATCTCGTTCACACGCGGCAGCGGATGCAGGATCGCCAGATCCTCCCTGGCGTTTTCCAGCTTGTCCGGCGTCAGGATGTAGCTGTCCTTCAGTCTTATATAGTCCTGTTCGTTGAAGAACCTTTCTCTCTGCACCCTCGTCATGTAGAGGATATCCAGCTCCGGCATGGCCTGCTCGAGATTCGTGGTCTCCACGTATTCGAGATTGTTTCTCTCCAGAACCTCATGCTTCAGATATTCCGGGATCCTGAGCTCATCCGGCGATATGAGTATGAATCTGACGCCCTTGTATCTCGACATCGCGCCTATAAGGGAGTGTACCGTCCTGCCGAATTTGAGGTCGCCGCAGAAGCCGATGGTGATATCGTTGAACCTGCCCTTTTCCCTGCTTATCGTCAACAGATCGGTCAGCGTCTGCGTCGGATGGTTGTGACCGCCGTCTCCGGCGTTGATGATGGGAACGGTCGACTTCCTGGCCGCGACCATCGGCGCACCCTCCTTCGGATGCCTCATGGCGATGATGTCGGCGTAGGCTCCCACCGTCCTGATGGTATCGGAAACGCTCTCACCCTTAGCTGCCGAGGAACTCTGTGCTTCCGAAAATCCGAGCACGTTTCCGCCCAGCTCATACATGGCAGCCTCAAAGCTGAGCCTCGTCCTCGTGGACGGCTCAAAAAACAGCGTGGCCAGCTTCTTGCCCTTGCACTTTTCCGCGTAGGCGTCGGGGCGGGCGATGATATCGTTTGCTACAGCTATCATCTGGTCTATTTCTTCGGTTGTCAGCTGCATGATGTCTATCAGATGTTTCATTGCTACCTCCTATCCTTGTATCCAGCTCTCGTCCTGCGGATCGTCTCTGAACGCCTTTAACCTTTCAACGTCGGCATGACGTATATACCCCGTGTCCGCGGCCACCTGCACTATGGCGTCGAAATCCGTGAGGCTCACGTTCCTGACGCTGGCCGCCGCCATACGGTCAAGTCCCTTCTTCATGCCGTACGTAAATATGCTGACGATGCCCAGCACTTCGGCTCCCGCATCTCTGAGAGCTTCCACAACGTCGATGACGCTGCCGCCTGTCGAGATAAGATCCTCTATGACTACGACCTTTTGACCCTTTTCCAGTCGGCCCTCGATGCGGTTCTCACGGCCGTGATCCTTGGCTCCAGAACGCACGTAGCCCATCGGGATGCCCATGATGTGCGCGGCGATCGCCGCATGAGCGATGCCGGCCGTGCTGGTGCCCATGAGCACCTCGGCGTCAGGATATTCGCTTTTTACCGTGTCGGCTATGGCTTTTTCCACCATGTCTCTTACCTTCGGCGCCGTAAGTATGAGCCTGTTATCGCAGTATATGGGACTCTTGATGCCGCTGGCCCACGTAAAGGGCTTGTCAGGGCTGAGAAATACGGCTTCTATCTCCAGAAGTCCCCTCGCTATTTCATTTCTCATGTCTGAACCTCCTTATATGATCTCATATGATTTTTATCTGTGCCTTAATCCGTGAATTCTCTCATGCAGCGTTCGTATGCAGCCAGCGGATCGTCAGCGCCCGTGATGCTCCTGCCGACCACTATATAGTCGGAGCCCAACTCCTTGGCCTTTGCAGGCGTTGTGACCCTGGCCTGATCGCCCTTATCGTCATCGGCGAACCTTACGCCGGGCGTCACCGTAAGGAAATCGCGCCCGCATACGCTGTGCACCTTCTCCGATTCCAGCGGCGAGCAGACTACGCCGTCGAGCCCGGCAGCTTTCGTATTGTCCGCATAATGCGCCACTACCGTCTCCATGTCCTTATTTATGAGAAGATCGCGCTGCATACGCTCCTCCGTAGTCGACGTCAGCTGTGTGACCGCTATGAGCAGCGGTCTTTCGTTCCCTGCGCTGCCCTCTTCGAGCCCGGTTACGGCCGCCTTCATCATCTCTATCGTTCCCGACGCGTGAACGTTGCACATATCAACTCCGAGTCCGGCCAGCACCCTCATCGCCTTTTTGACGGTATTAGGTATGTCGTGCAGCTTCAGATCGAGAAACACCTTGTGCCCCCTGAGCTTCAGCATCTTCACGATCGCCGGTCCTTCGGCGTAAAACAGCTCCATGCCTATCTTCACGTACGGTCTTCTGTCTCCCAGCTTCTCCAGGAAGGCCAGTGTTTCCTCGCTGCTGTTGAAATCGCAGGCTATGATAACGTCCTTACCCATTGTGTGCACCTCCTATTATACTGCTGAGGTCGTCTATGCCGTACTTGTTCATCACGGCAGGAAGATCCTCAACTATTTCTCTGCATACATACGGATTCACCAGGTTGGCAGCGCCGACCTGCACGGCCGTAGCTCCCGCCAGCATCATCTCGATCACGTCCTCCGCCGAGGAAACGCCGCCTATGCCGACTACAGGTATATCGACGCTCTCGAAGACCTGATACACCATCCTCAGAGCCACCGGGAATACGGCCGGCCCCGAAAAACCGCCCATCGTATTGGCGACGATCGGTCTTTTCGTTTTCAGATCTATCCTCATGCCCAGCATGGTGTTTATCAGCGAGATGCCGTCTGCCCCCGCCTTTTCACAGGCTCTTGCTATGGACACTATGTCCGTCACGTTGGGCGACAGCTTGACGATCACGGGCTTTGTCGCTACTTCCCTGACAGCTGCCACGACCTCTGCGGCCGCTGCTGCGTCCGTGCCGAAAGCTATACCTCCGCCGTGCACATTGGGACAGGAGACGTTTATCTCCAGCCAGCCCACCTGTTCGCATCCGTCGAGTCTGCGGCTGACCTCCACGTATTCGCTCACCGAAAAACCGCCTATGTTTGCCATAACTTTTTTATGTAAACACTTGGCCAGCTTCGGCAGCTCCTCTTCGATCACCTTATCCACTCCCGGATTCTGCAGACCGATGGAATTTATCAGACCTTCGCGGCATTCCGCTATCCTCGGCGTCGGGTTGCCGAACCTCGGCTCAAGCGTCGTGCCCTTGAAGGAAAACGTTCCCAGCATATTTATATCATAGAGCTCTGCGAACTCGTATCCGTATCCGAACGTGCCGCTGGCGGCCATCACAGGGTTGTCGAGAGTTATGCCGCAGAGATCGACCTTCGTATTCACCATATTATCTCTCCTCTCTTCAGCACCGGGCCCTCCTTGCAGATCCGCTTGCTTCCGTATTTCGTCTCACATGAGCAGCCCATACAGGCTCCGAAACCGCAGCCCATCCTCTCCTCAAAGCTGAATTGACCGTCCACGTCGCTGTTCGCAGTATCGTCGATTGCCTTCAGCATGGCCTCCGGCCCGCAGGCAAAGAGATAGCTGTAATCCGTATCGGCCAGCGCATCGGTCACAAAGCCCTTGCTGCCGGCGCTGCCGTCGGCCGTCGTCACGTATACGTCAGCGCCCAGAGCCTTGAATTTTTCTACGTAAAAGCATTCGCTTTCGCTGCCCCAGCCCAGGATCACGGCCGGCTTTACTCCGCGCGAGCAAAGCTGTTTGCATAGTCCATACATCGGCGGCACTCCGGCGCCGCCTCCCAGCAGGACCGGTCGCGCTCCGATACCTTCATCCGTGATGTCGAAGCCGTTGCCGAGAGGCGTCAGTATATCGAGTCTTTCTCCCGCTTTCATCGCGCTCATGGCTTCCGTGCCTGCGCCGACCGTCTTATAGACGATGGTCAGGCTTTCATCATCCCAGTCGCTCACCGATATCGGCCGTCTGAGAAAAAATCCATCGAGCTTGATGTTGATGAACTGACCCGGCCTGCCGATACCGTGTTCTCCGCGAGGACAGCTCAGTTTCATTTCGTATGTCCTCTCAGCCAGCATTTTGTTGCTGATTATCTCAAAATACACTCTTTTCATCGTACACTCCATATCTCGTCTCGCCGTCTGATGCGTCTGCGCTACGCGCGTTCCCAGACGATCCTCCCGTCCACCGCGGTCAGCAGACATCTGCCCTTCACCGTCCAGCCGGCGAACGGACAGCTCCTGCCCATACTCAGGAAGGTCTCGGGATCAAGTACGTATTCGCTGTCCAGATCCCATATCGCAAAGCTCGGCGCATCTGCCAGCAGCTCGTCT
The DNA here is from genome assembly GCA_949290475.1 of uncultured Bacillota bacterium. GTDB lineage: Bacteria > Bacillota > Clostridia > Peptostreptococcales > Anaerovoracaceae > Lentihominibacter. The sequence continues at coordinate 951 of CASESB010000064.1, read as the reverse complement.
GTCAGCGGCGGAACCTCAAGCCCGAACCGGCGGCGCGGAACCTCGTACATCAGCTCCAGCAGCCTGTCCATGGTGATGATCCCCTTGTCCACCAGCTCCGTATACATTACCGGGAAAGCCGATTCCAGCCCGATGATACCGAAAGCGCTGCCGGCGAAACCGCGGCTCTTTTCCTCTGCGCTGTGCGGCGCGTGATCTGTAGCGATCATGTCTATCGTGCCGTCCTGCAGCGCTGCTATGAGCGCCGCTCTGTCCTCAGGCCCCTTTATCGGCGGGTTCATCTTGAATCTGCCGTCGTCCTCCGTTTCATCATTTGATATCGTCAGGTAGTGCGGCGCCGTCTCGCAAGTCACGTCCAGCCCTTCCTTCTTGGCTGCCCGTATGAGCTCGACCGATTCCTTCGTCGAGACATGACACATGTGGTAGCCGCAGCCCGTCTTTCTGACGAGAGCGATATCGCGCTCCAGCTGCTTCCATTCGCTCTCCGGGCTCTCCTTGGGAAAGCTCTCGTCTTCACAGTGAGCGACGATCAGCCTGTCCAGTTTTTTGGCTCTGAGCATGGCGTCCTCCATCATCGCATCTGAGGCCACGCCTCTGCCGTCGTCCGTAAAAGCTATTACGTGCCGCGCTATGTCTTCCATATCGGCAGGCTCTTTTCCCAGCTCGCCCTTCGTTATGGAGCCGTAGGGGTAGACTCTGACCTGAGCGTCCTTTTTTATGGCCTCGAGCTCGACCGCCAGGTTTTCCATGCTGTCCGGGCAGGGATCGAGGTTAGGCATGGCGAAGACGTCGGTAAAGCCGCCGGCTGCCGCCGCCATGGTGCCCGTTTTCATCGTCTCCTTATATAAAAAACCCGGCTCTCTCAAATGTACATGCACATCTGTAAGACCGGGTAAAATATAACAATCTGAAAAATGAGAAACATCGACACCGACAGAGCCGAGGCGCTCT
>CASESB010000063.1 GCA_949290475.1 uncultured Bacillota bacterium | reverse complement strand
GCTGCTTCGGATTTGGCTGCAGGCTTGGCCGCTTTTTTCCTGAGGTTCACTATGGCGCCCGTAGGGCATTCCTTAGCGCACATGCCGCAGTTCTTGCAGGCATTCTGGTCGATTCTGGCCAGATTGTTTTCGATGGTTATGGCATCGAACTTACATACCTTCTGGCACTTCATGCAGCCGATGCAGCCGACCTCGCAGTTTTTCCTCGTCTTGGCTCCCTTGTCCGTCGATTTGCAGGCCACGTGGAAGAGATTCTTCTTGTTGACCATCTCGATGACATCATTTGGACATGCGTCCTTGCAGGCTCCGCAGCCCACGCATTTATCTCTGTCTACGTGAGCGAGTCCGTCGCGCAGCTCTATGGCGTTGAACTTACAGGCATCGAAGCAGTCGCCCAGACCCAGACAGCCGTAGGTGCAGGCCCACTGTCCGTCGTAAAACATCTTGGCAGTCTTGCAGGTAAAGAACCTGTTTGAAGCCATGATCGGCTTCGTCTTGTCGTAGCTGCCCTGACACATCACCATGGCAACCTGCGGTTCCATATCTCCCGCGGATCCGCCCATGATCTCGGCTATCTTAGCCGCCACATCAGGTCCGCCCACAGGGCAGAGCGATGTGCTGAGATCCGGGTTGTCGGCAAAAGCAGCAGCGTAATCATCGCAGCCCGCGAAGCCGCAGCCTCCGCAATTGGCTCCCGGCAGCACCTCTCTGATTGCTGCCACCTTCTCGTCAACAGGCACGAACATCAGCTTGGAAGCGATCGTCAGTATGATGGCCGCAAGCAGACCTATAGCCGCGACTATCAGAGCCGGTATTACTATCATCGTCATCACGTCCACCTCCTAACCGAATATTCCTTCGACTACGCCGGAGAAGCCCATGAACGCCATGGACAGTATCGACGCCGCCATGAGCGTGATAGGAACTCCCTGGAAGCAGTCAGGTATTCCCTTGCAGTTTTCCATCTTTTCTCTGACTCCGGCAAAGAGCACCATGGCCAGCAGGAAGCCTATGCCGGCGCCCAGCGAGCACACGATGGATTCAACGTAATTGTAGCCTTCGTCTATGTTCATGATAGCCACGCCCAGCACCGCGCAGTTCGTGGTAATGAGCGGCAGATATACGCCCAGCGAACTGTAAAGAGGCGGCATATACTTCTTGAGCGTCATCTCCACCAGCTGTACGAGTGCGGCGATTATGAGGATGAACACCACCGTCTGAAGATATCCTATGCCGAATCTGTCGAGGATGTATATCTGTATAGGCCAGGTCACCGCCGTAGCCAGTACCATTACGAATGTTACGGCTACGCCCATGCCCACGGCCGAATCCAGCTTCTTGGAAACGCCCAGGAACGGGCAGATGCCGAGGAACTGTGACAGTACGAAGTTATTGGTCAGGATGACCGAAAACATTATGATGAGTATCTCAGTCATTATTCGTCAGCCTCCTTTCCTTTGCATGCTCCGCCGCAGGTGCTTGCCAGCATGCAGCCCTGACAGCTGAATTCCTTCCTTCTCTTGCTCTTGTCCTTCATGATGCGGTTTACACCGGCAACGAGAAGCGCGAATACGAAGAATCCGCCCGGCGCCAGCATGAATATGGATACAGGGCTTATTCCCGTGTCAGCATATACCGGGATGTCAAAGGCCGTACCATTGCCCAGGAACTCTCTGATAAGTCCCATGGCGCCCAGCGCCAGCGTAAAGCCTATGCCCATGCCCAGACCGTCAAGTGCGGAATCGAGCACGCTGTTCTTGGATGCAAACATCTCCGCTCTTCCCAGTATGATACAATTTACTACGATAAGCGGTATGAACAATCCGAGAGAATCATTAAGGGCGGGCACATACGCCTGCAGCAGGAACTGCACGATGGTCACGAATCCTGCAACAACTACTATATAGCAAGGGATCCTCACCTTGTCAGGTATTATATTCTTCAATATCGATATAACTATGTTCGAGCATATCAGCACCGCCATCGTGGATACTCCCATGCCCAAGCCGTTAATAGCGCCTGTAGTGGTGGCCAGCGTCGGACATGTTCCCAGCAGGAGCACCAGTACAGGGTTTTCTTTTATTATACCCTTTGTTACTATCTGCAATTTATTCATCAGTTAACACCTCCGCATTCATTGAACTGGTCGAGGGCCGCGCCCACAGCACCGTATACTGCGTTAGATGTAAGGGTAGCACCGGAAATGGCGTCCATATCGCCGCCGTTCCTTATGTCGTCACCGGCAAGCTCCGTAGCGCCGGTATACTGAGCCAGATATTCCGGAGTCATGGCCTTTGTTCCCAGACCCGGAGTCTCTGAATGGTTGGTTACCGTTACACCCGTGATGGCTCCCTCAGCGTCGATACCTACCATCACTTCAACCGTACCGCCATATCCGCCCGCTCCTGCGGTCACGGTCATGCCGGCTCCGTTATCAGCCATATAGCAGTCGGTAACTCCGCTCACCAGATCACCGTCATACTGAGTGAAACTGTCTCCTTCAGGCAGCACGAGCTTTCTCGCCTCGTCGGCAGCCGCCTTCTGGTTTTCTATTATCTTAGGATTGGCCACGCTGTACGTGCCTGCCAGCGCCAGAGTAGTAACGAGGCAGATCACGACCAGCACGATCACAGGGGAGAAATTTTCCTTGAACGAATTATTTTTCATCTGCCACATCCCCTTTCTTTACCGCCTTAGGCGCTTTGTACATGAGCTTTTCCGTCACTCTGTCTATGTACGGAGTGAGGATGTTCATCAGGAGTATAGCAAACGACACGCCCTCCGGATACGTCGCGAAAAGCCTTATCAGCATCGTAAAGAGGCCGCAGCCTATGCCGAAGATCACCTTTCCGGCAGGAAGCATCGGCGACGTCACATAATCCGTGGCGCAGAAGAAGGCTCCCAGCATCGCTCCGCCTGCCAGCACGTGGAAAAGAGCGCCGTCCAGACCGCCCCAGATAAACCCGCACACGAATACGGTACCCAGGAAGCTGAGAGGTATGTGTATCGAGATCACCCTGGTGGCGATGAGGAATATACCGCCTATGAGAAGAGCCAGAGCGCTCACTTCGCCGATACAGCCGCCTACGTTGCCCAGGAAGAGATCCATGTTTGAAGTCGTAAGGTCTCCCAGACTGCTGCCCATGGAAAGCTCACCGAGAGGCGTAGCCGAGGTCACGGCGTCGATACCCGTACCCCTCGCCGTCGGCCAGGTCGTCATCTGTGTTGAAAACGATATCAGCAGGAATACCCTGGCCGTTACAGCCGGGTTGACTATGTTCTGACCGATACCGCCAAAGAGCGCCTTCACTATGACGATGGCGAATATACAGCCGATGATCGCCATCCAGTAAGGGAAATTCGCCGGCAGGTTGAATGCCAGCAGCACGCCCGTTACCACTGCGCTCAGATCCTTTACCGTCTGCTGCCTCTTCAGCAGCTTATTCATCAGATACTCGAGCACGACGCAGGCTATCACACAGACTGCCGTAAGCGTCACCGTCCTGTATCCGAACTGATATATACCTACTATGAACGCCGGAACAAGCGCCAAAAGCACCAGCCCCATCACCTTCGTCGTGCTGACAGGGCCGACCAGGTGAGGCGATGCCGTTACGTCCAAATTGCCGTGATATCTGTTATCCATCATTTGCCGGCCACCTCCTTCAAGAATCCCTTTGCCATCTTATGCGTGAAGCTGAGAGGCCGTCTTGCAGGGCAGATGTACGAGCAGCTGCCGCACTCCATGCACTCCGTGACCTTCAGTCTTCTGAGCCTTTCGGCGTCCTTCTTCTCATATGCTTCCACCATGGAAACAGGCATGAGATCGAACGGACATGCCTTGAGGCACATGCCGCACTTGATGCAGCCGGTCTCCTCCGGTATCAGCGCCTGAGGCCCGTCGAACACCAGTATGGCGTTGTTGTTTTTGACAATAGGAAACTCGTCCGAGTAGACGGCTCTGCCCATCATCGGGCCGCCCATGAGTATCTTCCTCGGCTCGTTCTTGTAGCCGCCGCAGGCTGCCACGACATCTGCGATCCTGGCGCCTATCGGCACGATGATATTCTTCGGCTCCGCAACGGCATTGCCGTCAACGGTCAGCCTTTTGCTTGTAAGCGGCCTTCCGGTCTCAAGATACTGACCGATGAAGGCGGTGGTGGTGATATTGGAAACGAGTACGCCAAGATCCGCAGGCAGAACACCTGCGTTCAACGTCTTACCCGTCGTCTCATATACCAGAACTCTCTCCGCGCCCTGCGGATATCTGGCTTTGAGAACCTCTACTTCCACGCTGTCGGAAAGCCCGTTTTCGGCGATGGCCTCCTTCAGCCTGCTGATGGCGTCAGGCTTGTTCTCCTCGACGCCTATGTACGTCTTCTTTATATTCAGGTACTTCATCGTGGCACGGATACCTTTTATTATGTACTCCGTGTCCTCAAGCATGAGCCTGTGGTCCGATGTGATGAACGGCTCACACTCAGCTCCGTTAACGATGAACGTATCCACTTCGTCCAGATTCTTCGGATTGAACTTGATATGGGTCGGGAATGCCGCGCCCCCAAGACCTACGAGCCCGCTGGCTCTCAATGCGGCCACAAAGTCCTTCTGATCCTTTACTTCCGGTGGGGTGATATCTCCGCATAGCTCCTGTTTTCCGTCAGTCTCTATGACTATGACCTGATCTTCACCTCCGGCCATCGATCTCATGGTCGAGATCTCCTTCACGGTGCCCGATACGCTGGAATGGATCGGTGCACTCACAAATGCTTCCGTATCTCCTATACGCTGCCCGACAGTGACGCGATCTCCTTTTGCAACCAGCGGTTTGCATGGAGCGCCTATGTGTTGGGCCATGGAAATACAGACGGTTTCCGGAACAGCCATCTTTTCGGTCACGCAGCCTGAAGTATGCTTTTCATGACTCACATGGATGCTGTTCAAAGACCTCCCTTTCTTTTCCATATAAAAACCTCTCTTTCTTTCCCATTCTTCTATTCTCCGGGCTGACCCGAAGGTCGAGGATATGGGTGTCAACGTGTTTTTTGACAGATATTAAATTGTCTGTACGAAAAATTGTCCGTACGAAGTGAATTATATCACATGGGTTGTGCAAAAGCTATTACTTTTCTGTAGTCTCCCTTCTGAATCTGCTGCCAGCCGTCGTCGACGCGCAGCCCCCTGAGATTGTTCTCGAGCGCTCTTATGACTCCGCTGTGAGTCACGATCACGATATCGCGCGACCGGTCAGCCTGCATGATGCGCCGCAGCTCCTTAACCGCTCTGTACTGCATGTCGTAAAAATTCTCGGCGCCGTTGCCCGTCTTGAAGGTGAAGATGTCGCTGCCACGACGCTCGTACTCTGCGGGATACGTCTCCCTTATCTCTCTCACCGGTCTTCCGTCCCACTCTCCCAGGGAAATCTCGCGCAGCCCGCTGCATCCGGCTATGCGCGCTTTACCGCCAAAAGCCGCTTCATTCAGTATCTCCGCCGACTCTCGCGCTCTCACGAGATCGCTGGTGTATATCACGTCCGTCTCAGGTCTGCAAAGAGCCAGCTGCGCGGCAGTCCGGCGTATCTGCTCACGCCCCTCGTCGCTCAAGGGCACGTCGTACTGGCCGATGAACATCTTCTCGTCGTGCTGCCGCGTCTGTCCGTGCCGCACGAAAAAGAAGCGCCTGCCGGCGGCCAGACTTTCCAGGGAAGGACGCTTCCTGCCGGCGGCCAGAAACTCGAGTATCTCGCGATAGCCTGCCGGAGTGTCCATATCGAGAAGGCAGCCCTCGTCGCTCACCGGTATCCGCTTCATGCGCTCCCAGTGCCTGTCCGTCACCGCCTTGAGTCCGCCGCGGCCCGACCAGGAGCAGATCTCGTCTACATATGCGGCCGGAATGAACAGCGGATGTCCCTTCTTGCCTTCAAAAACCGGCACATAAAAATCGCGGCCGTTTTCGCCGCCTTCACGCGCGGCCTCTGCAACTGCTGCGATCGTAGCGCTGTCTATGAGCGGGCAGTCCACCGGCATCAGCAGGAAGCCCTCTGCGCCGCTAAAGCTGTCCGCGGCCTGCCGCAGTCCTGCTTTTATCGAAGAGAACATGCCTGAAGCGTAGTCGCCGTTGTATGCTTCCACAACGCCCAGCCCGCATATCGCCGGCGTCAGCCTCTCGCGGCAGTAGCCTGTGACTACTGTTATATCGTTAATGCCGGCAGCCCTTACGCTGCCGACGAGCATCTCCAGCGCCGTGCTCCCGCCTACCGGCAGCAGCGGCTTGAAATCCTTCATTCTCGACGAATAACCGGCCGCCAGGATCACCGCGGCGAAACGACCGCCGGCGTCGCCTTTCCTGAGTTCTGCCATATCAGTCACCACGGCCGGCTTCAGCGCGTTCTCTTATGATCTCCGCCACGATGCTGACGGCGATCTCCTCCGGCGTCTCCGCACCTATATCAAGACCTATAGGCGAATGTACCTGCGCGATCTGCTCCTCCGTCACGCCTTCCTCCCGGAGGGCATCGTAGAGCAGACTGTTCTTGCGCCTGCTGCCGATCATGCCCAGATAAGCGAACGGCCTCCTGAGCGCCTGCCTGAGCACCTGCAGATCTCCTCTGTGGCCTCTGGTGACGATGATGATATAGCTGTCCTCGTCGGCCTCGATGTCGTCAAAGGCGTGATCGAAATCACTGACGACCACGGTTCTCTCGGCGTGCGGATAACGCTGCGGGTTGGCGTATTCCTCACGGTCGTCGATGACCACGGTCCTGAAGTCCACGTGCCTCAGCACCGGTTCCAGCGCATAAGCCACATGTCCGCCGCCGAATATATAGGCGGTGCTCTTCAGCTTGAACTCCTCGATGAAATCGCCGGGATCATCTGCAGATATGTAATCTATCTGTATGACAGCATCGCCGCCGCAGCCCATATCGAGCGCGCCCTGCTGCTTTTCGTCGAGAGTGAACTCGTATATACTGCTCTTCTCCTTCGTCTCGAACGTCTTCAGGCAGAGCTTCTCCGTCTCCGCCTCCAGCAGACCGCCGCCGACGGTGCCGACCGTGGAGCCGTCCTTTCGCATCAGCATCACGGCGCCCTTTTTTCTCGGCGCCGAGCCCTTCGTATCAACGACCTTGGCGATGACGAAATCCTCTCCCTTTTCTATGAGATCTCTGGCATGATATGATAACTGTTCCGACATGATCGTCTCCTTTCTTCGTTTTCACACTCCCCGCTGCGCCGAAGCGCATCAGCACGCGTTGTCACAGCTTTTGCAGAGCTCGCCACCTCCTGCGCCGGGCAAGTCGCAGCGCAACGCATCGGTCTGCGGCCTACAGCGGTTTTGCCGCCGTCAGCAGGAATATACCCGTTTCCTCGTTTCCGTCGCCGCCGTCCTGACCTACGTCCTCGAAGGCCAGCACCCTGTATCCCGTTTCCTCAAGCTGCGCTATGAGAGGTTCCTTGTAAAATATGCCGTCAAACCTGAAATCCACGAACCTGGTCGGGTTGGCTTCACAGTCTCCTTCCTTGCGCGGCATCACGCTCTGGCGCGCGGCCTCTATCTTCACCGCCTTCATCTTCTTCCTGTCGGGATTTCTGTAGTATCTGTCGACTATCACGAGCTTTCCGCCTTTTTTGAGCACGCAGTACGCCTCGTGCAGCGCCTCGTCCGGTATGTTGATGAGCGCCAGCACGTCCTGCATCAGCACGCCGTCAAACGTGAACGATGAATAATCGTCGAGAAATTCACCGTCGCCCAGCTTCACGTCTATGCCGGGATGCTTTTCCCTGGCTCTTTCTACAGCCTTGAGGCTCATATCTATGCCCTCGGCCTTCATCCCCAGCTCTTCGTTGAGACGCGCCACGTCGTCTCCCTCGCCGCAGCCGATGTCCAGTATCCTGCTGCCTGCGGAGAAGCCCGCCAGCTCCAGCGCCCGTTTTTTAGCTTCCTTTAAATTCTCACTGCTCATTTTCATACTTCGGGGTCAGACCCCGCCCTCCTTCGTCCTTGCTTAAACCTCATTATATCTGCCGCCTGCTCTTTTCGCAAGGCGCAAAAAACAGGTGTCTCCGCAGAAATACAATTATTTTTGTTGTTTCAACAACATCAGTATTGACAATCCGTCTTCCGGCAACGTACAATGAGCTCACAGATAATTACTTCGTTTTCACGGGGCGCGAAGCGTCCTGAACACATGCAACAACAACATCTGCTAAATGCCAGAGCGCGAATCCGACCTGCCCGCGGGGCACACCGGATCGCGCCCTTTTTCCTTTCACCGTTTATCCTGATAACATTCGCCCGTGAAAAAATCCCCTTCAACACCCGCCCTGTGATATAATCTCAATATATTCAGGGAGGTAATATAATGAAAGAGATCGTTTACCACGACTGCTGCAGCGACATGCGAGAGGCGGGAGCGGACGCGGCCGTCATCATGGATCCCACCGCAAACGGATCGTGCGGCTACGCTTTTTTCCCCGGCTGCAGGCTCTGCGCCGCCGAGCCGGAGATCGCAGTCAAGATATATGATTCCATCCTGCAGCAGCACCGCGATACAGCCATCATCACGGATCACTGCGGCAGCGACGGACTGGCAGACGCATGGCAGAAGCTCGGCAGACCTGTGATCGTAACGCCGTGTCTGGAATGTCTCGCCGTCATGAAGGACAGACTGCCGCAGGCGAAGATCATCCCGCTCTACGGCTTCCTGACGGAAATGAGCGTCAGCGGCGGCTGCAATTCCGCAGACTACATCATATATGATCCCGAAAAATACCCTGCGGACAGCGAGACGCGCGGAGCCGTAGCGGAGCTGGCCGAAAGCATGGGCGCAACGCTGCACGACGAGGGCGACGGCGATCATCCGTACATCACATACTGCATGGACTGCCGCGACAGCCTCAAAAGGCAGGGGAAAGACGCCGTCCATATACTGGAGCTCGTATACGGCATGGGAGATTCCAACGCGCACATGGAACACAGCCACGACCACGATCACGGCCACGCCGGCGAGGCGAAAGCCGATGCAGATGATGCACACGCCGGCTCTGGCGACGGCGACGATGACGGCTGCAATGATACCGCAAGGGAGAGCGCTCCGCTGCCGTCCGAGCAGGAAAGGCTGGACAATATGCGCGAGCTGGCCAAAGCCCTGCCGCTGCTCTTCGGGTAATAGTTTTTTTGCGAATATGACATATTTAGTCCTGCTGATGTTGGCACGCCAACGTCGGCGGGGTTTTTTTTGTGTTAAAATCCCTTCTGTCAAAAGATATCATTTGATGCAAACGATAATTACCAACAGCAGAATTTTATGAGAAATTCAGGAGGGTTACCATGAAAAAAATATTGACTATCGCCACGGCTGTCATCATGGCTATGTCCATGTTCCTGCTGGCAGGCTGCGGCAACGACAGCGAAGAAAGCGCAGAAAAACCTGTAGTTTACGTTTCGGCAGCGGCCAGCCTTACCGATGCGCTCGATGAGATCATCGCCGAGTACGAGAAGGACGCCGAGTGTACTATCGAGCCTAACTATGCCGGCTCCGGAGATCTGGTGCAGCAGATAGTGGGCGGAGCGCCTTGCGACATCTTCATCTCGGCCTCCAAGTCCAACATGGATCAGCTCGAAGATGAAGGCTATATAGATACGGACACCAGAGCCGATATCCTCAGGAACACGCTCACGCTCATAGCTACTGCCGAAAAGGCTGACGTCGTTACCATGGATACGCTGACATCGGCCGACGTGGGCACGATCGCTATCGGCGAGCCGGAAACGGTTCCTGCCGGACAGTACGCTTCGCAGGTGTTCGATAACATGGGCATCACCGACCAGCTCACCGACAAGATCGTATATGCCAAGGACGTGCGTGCGGTACTGAATTACGTTGAGACCGGCGACGCCGACTGCGGTTTCGTTTACAGAACGGACGCTATGCTGCTTGACGAAGAGAGCGGCTCGATCATCGGAGACGTCGATCAGAGCCTCTACGATGAGGTAGTATACCCTGCAGCCATCCTCAACGAGGCTCCGCAGGCTGACTACGCCGCCGACTTCTACGATTTCATCCAGAGCGATTTCGCCAGAGAGGTATTCGAGAAGTACGGATTCACAGTAAATTTCTAAACCGAGAGTGATAACAGGCAGAACGATTGACTATGTTTGATCCGATCATACTATCATTAAAGGTCGCCACGCTGGCGACGATAATAGCGTTTTTCCTGGGAGTGTTCTTCGCTTATCTGCTTACAAAGAGAAATGTGCCGGGAAAAAACATCTGGGAGACCATAATCATCCTCCCGATGATCCTGCCTCCGTCGATAGTGGGTTATCTGCTCTTGAAGGTCTTCGGAAGAAGAGGCCCCATCGGGGCTTTTCTTCTTGACACCTTTGGCATCCAGGTGGTATTCACCTGGATTGCCTGCGTTATAGCGGCCTGTGTAGTCGCGCTCCCGCTCATGTATCAAAACGCCAAGGGCGCGTTCCAGAGCGTTGACAGGAGCTACGAGCTGGCGGCAAAGACGCTGGGCAGCAGCCCCTTCAAGGTGTTCAGGACAGTCACCTTCCCTCTCTCGGGGCCCGGCATCATCAGCGGCATCGTACTGACATTTGCCAGGGCTCTGGGCGAATTCGGCGCCACGCTGATGCTGGCGGGGAACATACCCGGAAAGACGCAGACCATACCTACATCCATATACTACGCCGTAGTAGTCGGCAGAGACGAGGAAGCCATGACGCTGGTGGTGATAATGGTCGCCTTCAGCTTTGCCCTGGTATTCGGCCTCAATCTGTGGCTGAAAAAGAAAAATCACAAAGGAGGCTGGTGACATGGGAGTATCCTTTGAACTGTTCAAAAAGCTCCACAGCTTCGATCTCGACGTCAGCTTCTCCATGGGCAGCGAGCTGCTGGTGATCGAGGGCGAATCGGGAGCGGGCAAAACGACCATACTCAACTGTCTGGCCGGCATCGTGCTCCCCGATAAGGGCAAGATAACTGTTGACGACCGGGTGCTTTTCAGTCATACTGATAAAGTAAATATTGCGGCCGAAAAGCGCAGCATCGGCTATCTCTTCCAGAACTACGCGCTGTTTCCCAACATGACCGTACGGCAAAACGTGTTTTACGGTCTGAAGAACAAGAAGGAATTCAGGCGCAGGGCGCACAAAAAAGAGATGACCGAATACGCCGAAAACATGATGCAGACCCTGGGGATTGCCCATCTGGCCAATAAGAACGCCGCCGCCATCTCGGGCGGTGAAAAGCAGAGGGTCGCTCTGGCGCGGGCCATGGTCACAAGACCGTCGCTGCTGCTGCTCGACGAACCGTTTTCCGCACTGGATGAGAACACCAAGGGCAAGGTCTACGAGGAATTCATGGAATTCAAGGAGACGCTGGGCATACCGACGATACTCATCACCCACAACCATCGCGAAACGGAGCTTTTCGCAGACAGGAACATAATGCTAAAGGAAGGCAGGATCATAAAATGAAAGAAGTTGCTGTAGAACAGGCCGTAGGCACGGTCCTGGCACACGATCTCACACAGATAATACCGGGAGAATACAAGGGTCCCAAGTTCAAAAAAGGCCACGTAATAAAGGAGGAGGACATTCCTCTCCTGCTGTCCATGGGCAAAAAACATCTGTACGTCCTGGAGATGGACGATACCGATGTCCATGAGAACGACGCCGCCTACCGGATCGCTTCCCGAGCCGCCGGCGAAGGCATAGAGCTTACGGAACCGTCAGAAGGGAAAATAGAGTTAAAGGCCGCCGTAGACGGCCTGCTGAAGATAGACAGAGAGAAACTTTTTGAGCTGGTATCTCAGGATGAGATCATGTTCGCCACCATACACGAGAATATCGTCGTGCGCAAGGGCGAAAAGCTGGCCGGAACGAGGATAATACCGCTCTTCGTCTCCGAAGAGGTGATGGCAAAGGCCGAGGCCGTGATCGGCGACGGACCTATAGTCAGCATCAAGCCGCTGAAGGAGATGCGTGTCGGCATCGTTACTACCGGCAGCGAGGTCTACAACGGTATAATCGAAGACGCCTTCGGCCCGGTGCTGATAAGAAAATTCGGCGAGCTCGGCAGCATCGTGGAAAAGCAGCTGTTCTCGGACGACGACGACGAAATGATCGCGGACTGCATCAGACAGCTTATAGATGAGGGTATGGATATAGTGGGCATTACCGGCGGCATGTCGGTAGATCCCGACGACAGGACGCCTTCCGGCATCAGAAAGGCTGGCGGTCAGGTGGTCAGCTACGGCGCGCCCGTGCTTCCGGGAGCGATGTTCATGCTCTCCTACATCGGCGACGTGCCCGTAGTAGGTCTTCCGGGATGCGTCATGTACAGCCGCACCAGCATCTTCGATCTCATCGTGCCGAGACTTCTGGCCGGTGAAAGGATAACGAAGCAGGACATCAACATGCTGGCTCACGGCGGTCTCTGCCTCAACTGCGAGACATGCACGTACCCGATCTGCGGCTTCGGCAAGGGCTGATACACACTGCCTGAGGCGACATCATCGCATCCTGCCGCTTCTGCGAAAAATGGTAGCGAAGAGAAAATGCTTATGAAAAGACAACAGGCTGAGAACAGCGGTCATCATACCGCCTCTCAGCCTGTTTTTTTCATGAGGTAGCCGGAGCCGCCCCGTGCTGCTGCAGCACATTGGTCAGAGCCGACGCGCTGCTGCTGTGTGCTCTTGCTATCTGTATATTGTTTTTCTTCGCTTCGCTGACGGCGCTCCTGACCATCTTGTGCGATACCGTGTTCGTCAGCAATATCATCAGATCCGGAGTCCCCAGATTTTTCTTGAAGCCGCTCCTCTCCTTGACGAATACCTTGGCGTCACAGCCGTGCTTTTCGCATATCTCCTCGTATTGACGCACCATCCTCTCATGGCCGCCTATTATCACTACACTCATGTTGCCTCCTGTACTTGCTGTCGCTTATTGCTCCTTGATTTATGTTTCTTGTTTCTTACCTTATGCTCCTTGATTTATGCGTCCAATGAGCTCAGGCTTGCTCGCTTTTTCGATTTGGTTAGTTATCTTTAACTAACTTATTGATATCATACTATATCGTATGCCCGCTGTCAACAGTTTTCAGAAAATAAAAGCTGTGGCTGCCTGCTGATGCGGCCGCTTGATGTACTTGGCTGTTGTGGCTGCCTCGCTGATGTTGCTGGCTGATGCGTCTGCTTGGCTGATGCGGCCGCTTGATAATATTCGCTGATTTACTGCGATTTTTAACAAAATAGCGGCTTTTCAGGCTTCACGGCGACGGCTAGTTGTTAATATGTTTCTTTTTTCTTATGATATTAACAAGTTTCAGCCATATCAGAGCCGGATTAGTGTTAAAGACAGGCCAATATCATCTGTTTATTAACAACTGCCCCTCACGCAGAGCCTCTACAGAGCCGATAATTGTTAAAATTCCAATCTTATTGATTATTTTTAACAACTGCGATACATGCATGGTTATGGATTTTCAAAAGCACATTTCGTCCTGCAACATAAAAACTGCGCCCCGCGGTTTCATTCCACAGGACGCAGCATTATAAATCATCTATGGATTATCTGTTGTATTTTCTCTTGCGGCTGTAAAGAACGGTTCCGGCCATACCGGTGCCTGCAGCCAGCATAGCTGCCATCCAGATGGCGATATTGCTGTCATCGCCTGTCGGCGGTTCAGTGGCCTCGCTTGTCGACGGTTCAGTAGCATCGTCTGTCTGATCTCCGCTCGGCTTATCGGTATCTGCCGGTAGCTCAGAAGGAGTTCCCGGCTGTGAAGGCTCGGTCGGCGTGGAAGGCTCAGACGGAGTCTCAGGCTCTGTTGAAGGCTCGCTCGGATCTTCCGTTGTTCCCGTTGCCGGGATTTCCACCGCCACTTTTGCGTAGCCACAAACAGTACATTCTTCGTGTTTGGCGCCCGCCTGTGTAGCTGTTGCTT
>CASESB010000062.1 GCA_949290475.1 uncultured Bacillota bacterium | reverse complement strand
AAGTCTGAGCCTGCAGCACATGGAACGCACGTCGCTCGGCTCCATATCGCTGTTGATGTAATTGGAAAAGTAAGGCGTGCCGTACTTCGCCGTCATCTCAAAGAGCAGCTTGTTGTTTTCCGTCGGCGACCAGTCAAAATCGCTGGTGATCGAATACGTCGGTATCGGATACTGGAATCCGCGCCCGTTGGCATCGCCCTCGATCATGATATCGATGAAGGCCTTGTTGACCATGGCCATCTCCTCGACGCAATCTCCGTACGTGAAATCCATCTCCTTGCCGCCGACTATGGCCGGCAGATCCTTCAGATCCGCAGGTACTGTCCAGTCGAGAGTTATATTGGAAAACGGCGCCTGAGTTCCCCACCTTGAAGGCGTGTTGACGCCGTAGATGAAGGACTGTATGCACTGCTTGACTTCTTTATAGTCGAGATTGTCTACCTTAACGAAAGGCGCCAGGTACGTGTCAAACGATGAGAACGCCTGTGCGCCGGCCCATTCGTTCTGCATGATGCCCAGGAAATTGACCATCTGATTGCAGAGAGTCGAAAGGTGGCTGGCCGGAGACGAGGTGATCTTTCCCGGAACTCCTCCCAGGCCTTCTTTGATGAGCTGCTTGAGGCTCCAGCCTGCGCAGTAGCCCGTCAGCATCGAAAGGTCATGTATATGCATATCGCAGTTTCTGTGCGCTGCGCTTATCTCCTCGTCGTAGATCTCGCTGAGCCAGTAGTTGGCTGTTATGGCTCCCGAATTGGAAAGGATCAGCCCGCCCACCGAATAGGTGACGGTGGAATTTTCCTTCACGCGCCAGTCGAGCACCTTGAGATAGTTGTTCACCGTCTCCTTGTAATCGAGATATGTGGACTTGATATTTCTGAGCTTTTCTCTCTGCTTACGGTAGAGGATGTACGCCTTGGCTACTCCCTCATAACCGCCCTTGGAAAGCACAGCCTCAACGCTGTCCTGTATGTCCTCGACGGCCACGTATCCGTCCTTTATCTTCGGCAGGAAATCCGCGGAAACCTTGAGCGCCAGAAAATCTATGATGTTGTCCGTATAGTCCGTTTCCGTAGCCTCAAAGGCCTTTTTCATCGCGTTCGCTATCTTGTTGATGTCAAAATCAACGATCTGACCGTCTCTCTTAATGATCTGATACATACTCATTTCTCCTTTTCTCAAACGCCTCTGACACTTACCGCGGCCACATACGGCGCGGCTGCTTCGGCAAACCGTTCCATCTCCCGCTCGTCGAAGGCGCTTAGGCCCGCAGGCGCTATGAGATCTCCCGAATCCTTGAACTGCTGCAAATAATATTCCTTTGCACCTTTTATCCATTTCGCGATGGCGATCACGTCAGCTTCACGATGCATGCCCTTTACCACGGTGGTGCGAAATTCGTAGTCTATCCCGCTCTCCATGATGATCCTGCGGCTTTCGTCGACCGCAGTGATGTCTACGTGGGTAAGCCCGACGGCTTCGGCATACATATCCGGCGCTGCTTTGATGTCCATGGCTATCCTGTCCGCAAGCCCGTTTCGGATGATGTCCAGAACCGTATCCGGTCTGCTGCCGTTCGTGTCCAGCTTCACCGCATAGCCCAGAGCCTTTATCATCTGCAGCATCTCCTGCAGATCGGGCTGCAGCGTCGGCTCTCCTCCCGTCACCACGACCCCGTCAAGCATGCCCTGTCGTTTGCGGAGAAAAGCTTCCAGTTCACCTACGGGCAGCATGTCCGGCAAGGCTTTGTCTGAGACCGCTATGGAAGCATTGTGGCAGTACGGGCATCTGAAATTGCATCCGTATGTGAACACCGTACAAGCCACCTTGCCGGGATAATCGAGTAGTGTGAGTTTCTGCAGTCCGGCGATCTTCAATCCAAAGCCTCCTTCCGTTTCAGGCTGACGCTCGCGAATTGATATTATTTTAGCATATATCGTTTGTGCGGTCAATATATAATACTATATATAGTGTGTGCGGCGACATGTTTTTCTTTGTATTTAACACCTCATGCTGCCGTCCTCCTCATATTGCCGGGGACTCACATGGCCGCCTTCATTTCACATGGTCGTCTTCAGCCTTCTCACCCTCTGTTCGATCTCACGCATCTCCTCGGGACTCAGCTCCGAAAGATGCTCGAGCTTATCCATGAGCACCGTCGCCGTATACTTTTCACGCCGCTGTATCACTTCGAGATAATGGCTGACTATCACTCCTGACAGCATCGCCACCAGAAGCATCTCGTACAGCGTAAGGTATACGGTTATTATCTTGCTTAGCGCTGTCGTCACCACCACATCCCCGAAGCCTATGGTAGTTGAGGCGACGAATGTGTACCACAGCGCTTCCCCGTAGCTGTCTATCCCCGGCTCGCGCAGCATGATGACGAGAGCGCCCAGAAACACGCTGACCACAAAGCCTATCGCGATCTTTTCCGCGTGGCATCTCCTAACTATCGACCAGAAAAGCCTGGTTGTCTTCATAACGCACCTCCTGAATGTTTATACAGCCATTATACCATCCGGCGCCCGAAATCCACACAGCAAAAAAGGGTTATAGGCAATAAGCCTCATACAAAAACTAACCCCGCATGAAACGCGGGGTTTTCCTTATACAAAAAGGAGCGCCTATGACAGGCGCTCCCTGATTTTTATCTAAATGCTCTTTTACACCACTATTTGCTTACTGCGTCCAGGAAAGCCTTCTCGTTGAGAGCGTCCGCATACTCGGAATCCATTTCTCTGATTCCTGCAGGGAACTCGTACTTAGCAAGTCTTTCTACGAACGGATCTGGATCGAAGTGCTCAGGACCCCATGCACCGGCTTCATTCCAGATGCCCTTGGCGATGAGTTCCATCATGATAACAGGACCAACCGCAGTCTGAGCAACTACCGAGTTAGTAGTGTACTTCTTGATGCACTCCTGGTTGTCAGCTATCTGATAGAGATATACTGATCTGTACATTCCGTCCTTCCAGCCGGTTACCCAAGTTCCGGCGCAGCCCTTACCAGTCATCGTCATAGTAGCGTCAACCGGGCTAGGGATTACCTTGCAGACAAAGTCTCTAGGTGTGATCTCGCTGTCGCCAACCTTGATCTTCGTTCTCTTGTCGGAGAGGCCGTACTCGAACAGAACCATCAGCTTCTTTCTGAAGTCAGCAGGCACGCCGTACTTGAACGTACATCTGTTACAATCGATCTCTCTAGGAACGAGCAGTACTTCCTCGTGCTCTACGTTGATAACCTCTACGTCGCCGATTCCGCCAGGGAAGTTGAAGATCTCAGGTTCTGAGAACTGTTCAGTACAGAACCAGTGTCCTTCAGGATACTCGTCGTTCTTCTCCCAGATTACAGGAGGCTGCAGGCACTCTTCTATAGTAGTCCATACAGAGAAACCGAAGTCGGAATCGGTATTTCCGTAGTTATCTCCGTCTCTTACGTTAACTTCGTCGATCTTGTCGAACAGGTGCTTTTCA
>CASESB010000061.1 GCA_949290475.1 uncultured Bacillota bacterium | reverse complement strand
GCTGGCATGTACCTTTAATTCTATGTATTTCATGTCTCTCCTCCTAGATCAATATTTATGATTATATCAGAAAAGCCCGGTGCAGCCAACAGCTTCCGGGCTCTGTATTCCGTATTAACTTGTCCTTTCTCACCTCAGTCTGTAGTGGTACCTGTCTCTGTATCTGGCGAACATGGCGAACGACAGTCCCATGGTCGTCAGCTCGGCGAAGGCGAGCGTCAGATATACGCCAGTCATGCCGAAGAGCCAGCTGAGCAGCAGCACGCCGATGATGTTCATTATCAGCGCTCTCGACATGGAAATGAGAGCGGACACAGGTCCGTTGCCGTAGGCGGTGAAGAATCCCGAAGCGAATATGTTGATACCGCAGAGCAGCAGCGCTATCGACAGGTATCTCACTCCCGTAACGGCCAGCTCGAACAGCTCGCTTCCCGGTCGTTCGAAGATCATGACGACGTACTGCCCGAACAGCAGACATGCCACGGCGCTCACGAAGCACGTCACTATTATGAACCGTTTCGAGTATTTTATGAATATGTTGACCTTATCATATTCCCTGGCTCCGAAATAATAGCTTATCAGCGGAGCAACGCCCATTATATATCCCAGATGCACGGATATGAGCAGATAATGCACATTGAGTATGATGTTGACGGCAGCGGCGCCGATATCTCCCACGAGTCTGATCACCACCAGATTGAAGAAGAACGTGGTGATGCCGGACGAGGCTTCGCTCACCATCTCCGACGAGCCGTTGAGGAAGCAGTGCCCTATATATCGCCAGTCGTTTTTGAAGCGGACGAACTTGAGCCTCGTATCCGCTAATATGAAATACAGCCCGCCGATGATCATGATCACGACGAAGCCGCCGATGTTGGCGTAGGCTGCGCCTTTGATGCCCATCTCGAGCGGTCCCATCAGTATGTAGTCCAGAAGCAGATGCACGAACCCTCCCGACAGGTACAGGACCAGCGTGAAGACCGGCCTGCCGTCGACTCTTATGAAGTACTCGAACAGCTGTCCCAGGAATGCGGCAGGAAATCCCCACACCAGTATGCCGAGAAAATCATGGCAGTACTGCTTAAGGTTTTCGGTCGCCCCCAGAAACTCGACCAGAGGTTCCATGAATATGATACAGATTACGGAAAATATAACTCCCGATATTACGGATACCACGCATATGAGCGTATATTTTTCGTTTGCGCCCTGCTGATCGCCCTCGCCCATCTTGATGGCTACTATGGCGCTGGAACCGGCAGCCAGCATCACGGCAACGCCCCACATGATACCCTGTATGGGGTATGACACCGACAGCCCTGCCAGAGCCTCTTCTCCCACAAGGTTGACGACGAAAACGGAATCCATGTTGTAATAAAGACCGATGATTACCATCATCAGCACAGACGGCCATACGAAATGTACGAAACGTCCTGCTGTGACCTTATCTGCAAAAATAGCTTCCATACGATTGACCTCCGGCTTTATAATAAAGTATACTGTTACCGTATAGTCAATATGTTTTTTGATTTAAGAGAATATTGTGTAAATGTCGGGAGGATATCATGGGAACAATAAGAAAAAAGCCGGCCGGATACTTCACAACGGGAGAATTCGCCAGACTGTGCGGCGTCAAAAAGCAGACGCTCTTTCATTACGATCAGATCGGCATCCTCCGTCCCGAGCTCACGGGAGAAAACGGCTACCGCTACTACTCGATATTTCAGTTCGATACATATAATACTATCTCGATGCTCAAGGAGCTTGACATGCCGCTGTCGTATATAAAGAACTTCCTGGAAAACCGCTCGCCGTCATCCTTTCTCTCGCTGCTCAAGGAGCATGACGTCCTCATCGACGAAAAGATCGCCGAGCTGCAGTGGCTGAAATCCTTCGTGAACGGCAAACTGAAGATCACCGAAGAGGGCATCGCCGCCGCTCACGGTGAGATCAGACTCGAAAAGCGCCCGCAGGAATTCTACATCTTTACCAAGTACAGCGGCGGAACAGCGGGAGCCGACGAATACGCCGCCTTCGCGGAGCACGTGGCCCATTGCCACCAGAATCAGATATACAGCCCCTACGTTACCGGCGGCCTCATAGACGCAGACGGCGGCTACGACGATAACGATTACCGTTACTCACACCTTTATACGAAACTGAATCCCGAGGATGTGGATTACACCACGGCCAGCATCACCGTCATCCCAGCCCGCACCTACGCCGTCATATACAGCACCGAGGGCTTCGGCGCCATACCTCCGATGTTCAAAACTCTGACGGATTTTGCGCGCAGCAACGGATACGTCCCCGGAGAGCACTTCTTTGAAGACATCCTGCTCGACAGCGTTTCGCGCTCTACTCTCGACGAATTCACCGTGAAGCTCGGACTGCCGGTGATCCCGAAGTAATATGTCTTCTACACTACCGCCTTCCTCTTCCACCTGCTGCCGCGGTATCTGATGCAGAAGCAGACCGAGCGGATAGCCCAGTCGACTACCATGGCGATCCATACTCCGGCCACGCCGAATCCCAGATATTCGCTCAGGAATACGCCGAGGAATATCCTGAACAGCCACATCGAGGCCACGCCCACTATCATCGTATACATGACGTCTCCGGCGGCTCGCAGCACGTTAGGTATCGTGAACGAGAGCGGCCAGATAAATACGGCCGGCGCACAGTTTATGAATATCAGATCGGCCGCAATGTCCGCAGTTTCCTGTGAAAGCCCGTACATCTTCAATATCAGAGGTATCGCGAATATCATGGCTATATTTGTCACCGCCATTACCAGATACACCCATCTCGTCAGCTTCTTCGCGTAAAAGCTGACCTGCTTGTAATCTCCGGCGCCTACGCACATGCTGATGACGGAAACGACTCCGTATCCCATCGCCATGCCCGGCAGCACGGCTATCAGAGACGCCGTGTTCGCTACGGCATTGGCGGCTATGGAGGCCGTACCGAAGCTGGATATCATGCTGAGAAGGATGAGCTTTCCCAGCTGGAACATGCTGTTCTCTATGCCGTTCGGCACTCCGATCTTCAGTATCTTCTTTATCAGGCTCCAGTCAGGGATGAACACGAACCTCCTGCTGATATGTATCCTGCGGCTCTGGTTCCTGAGCAGCACCAGCATTATGGCGGCCGCCACGATTCTGCAGGCCAGCGTAGGTATTGCTGCTCCCTCGATGCCCATGCCGAAGCCGTACAGCAGCAGCGCATTGCCGCCTATGTTGACGACGTTCATTACTATGGACGCTCTCATCGAGATATTGGAATTGCCCACGCTCCTGAAAAGAGCGGAGCCTGCATTTGATATGGCTACGAAAGGCACCGACGCCACGACGATGGAATAGTAAGTATTGCAGTTTTCATAGACATCGGCCTCGATCTCGCCGAACACCAGAGAAATTATACCGTCCTTGAATATATACATTATGGCCATTAAGAATATGGCGAACATGAAGGCGAAGAGGATGAGCTGGTCGGCAGCGGCATTGGCCTCCTTCTCTTTGCGCTGTCCCAGGTACTGCCCCACGACGACGGCTCCGCCTGTGGACATGGCGATGAGTATGGTTATCACCAGTACCATGACTGAATCCACAAGGGAAACTGCCGATACTGCCGCCTCGCCGACTCCGGCTACCATTACCGAGTCCGCCAGCCCTACCGCAAACACCAGCATCTGCTCGACGAACAGCGGCCACAGCAGCTTCAGCAGGTACCTGTTGGTAAACATCAGCTTACCGCCGTCCGCTCCGACTACAACTTCTTTTTTGTCACTCATCGTTTCACCGCTTTTCAATATTGATAATTTAACTATAGAATCCACTAACCTAAACAGAGTGCAGATCCTGATCGAATCTACACTCTGTATTGTATATTATATCATACTTTTGCATTTAAGAGAAGAACTCCTTGATCGAATCAAGAAAGCTGCTCTTCTTGTGATAGCATTCGCTGGTCACGGTCTTAGCCATGGTCGCGATCGCTTTCTTCTGCTTGGAGCTCAGCTTGGTAGGCACCTCCAGCGTCACCTTGACGTAAAGATCTCCCTTCCTGCTGCTGCGTACGCTCTTGATACCCTTGCCCTTGAGCCTGAATACGGTACCCGGCTGCGTACCGGCAGGCACCTTGTACGACACCTTTTCCTCAAGCGTAGGAACGATTATATCGTCGCCCAGAGCCGCCTGGTCGAAGGTGATCGGGATCTCCAGCCACAGGTCCTGTCCGCGCCGTTCAAAGAGCTTATGCGGCTTGACGTTTATGACTATATACAGATCTCCGTCCGGACCGCCGTTTATGCCCGGCTCGCCCTGACCCTTGATCGGTATTACCGATTCGTTGTCCACGCCGGCAGGTATGTTCACGGAAATGGTGACATTGTCCTTGATCCTGCCGCTGCCGCCGCAGTCTCTGCAAGGCGATTCGTTTATCTCGCCCGTGCCGTTGCAGTCCGGGCACGGCGAAACGCTCTGGAACGTTCCCAGCGGTGTCCTCTGCGAGGTCCTGATCTCTCCCGTACCGCCGCACTTAGGACACTTTTTCTTCGATGTTCCCGGAGCCGCGCCCGTGCCTCCGCACGTCTTGCACTTCACGAGCTTGCTGATGCGTATCTGTTTCTTCGTGCCGAATGCCGCCTCTTCGAATTCGATGGTCACGGCCTTCTGAAGATCGCTGCCCTTTCTCGGGCCGTTTCTCCTGGAGTTGTTCCTGCCGCCGCCAAAACCACCGAAAGCGCCTCCGAACATATCGAAGATATCCTCGAAGCCGCCAAAGCCTCCGAATCCGCCGAAGCCTCCGGCGCCTCCAAATCCGGAATTAGGATCGACGCCCGCATGACCGAACCTGTCGTATTTTTCCTTCTTCTCCGGATCTGAGAGTACAGCGTAAGCCTCGTTGATCTCCTTGAATTTTTCCTCGGCATTTTTATCACCCGGATTTTTGTCCGGGTGATATTTCATTGCCATTTTTCTGAATGCTTTTTTTATCTCATCATCACTGGCGCCCTTCTGTAAACCAAGGACCTCGTAATAATCTCTCTTATCTGCCATTATTTATCCTTATCCTCATCAACAACCTCGTAATCGGCATCGACAACATTGTCGTTCTGAGCGCCTGCACCGGCATCGCTTCCGGCTCCGGCTGCTCCGGCACCGCCGGCAGCGCCCATATCAGGACCTGCGCCCGCAGCTCCCTGAGCCTGCGCCTGCTGATACATCTTAGCTGATATGGTATGGAACTTCTCCGTCAGAGCCTCCGTCTTCGCCTTGATGTCCTCGATATTGTTAGCCTCGAGAGCCTTGGAAAGCTCATCCTTAGCGGCGTTGATATCGTTCTTCTCCTCTTCGGAGAGCGAGTTTTCAAGCTCCTTGACGTTCTTTTCCGTCTCGTAAACGAGCGTCTCTGCTCTGTTCCTTACCTCTATTTCTTCTTTTCTCTGCTTGTCCTGCTCAGCATACTGCTCGGCCTCTTTTACCTTGGCGTTGATCTCGTCCTCCGAGAGCTTCGTCGATGAGGTGATCGTTATGCTCTGCTCCTTGCCGGTTCCCATATCCTTGGCGCTTACGTTTACTATGCCGTTGGCATCGATATCGAACGTAACCTCGATCTGAGGGATGCCGCGCGGAGCAGGCGGAATACCTGTCAGCTGGAATCTTCCGAGCGTCGTATTGTCAGCCGCCATCTCTCTTTCACCCTGCATTACGTGGATGTCTACCGCAGTCTGGTTATCAGCCGCAGTCGAGAATATCTGGCTCTTCTTAGTAGGTATGGTCGTGTTCCTCTCGATGAGCTTCGTGGCTACGCCGCCCAGCGTCTCGATGGAAAGCGACAGCGGAGTAACGTCCAGAAGCAGAACGTCGTTGACCTCTCCGGTGAGCACTCCGGCCTGGATGGCAGCGCCGATGGCTACGCACTCGTCCGGGTTGATGCCCTTGAACGGCTCCTTGCCTGTAACCTTCTTAACGGCCTCCTGTACGGCCGGTATTCTCGTCGATCCGCCGACCAGGATAACCTTGGATATATCGCTGTTTGATACTCCGGCATCAGCCATGGCCTTCTTCATCGGCTCTATGGTCCTGTTCACGAGTCCCTCGGTGAGCTGATCGAACTTGGCTCTGGTGATGTCCATGTTCATGTGCAGCGGGCCGTTTTCATTTACCGTGATGAACGGCAGGTTTACGTTAGTCGTCTGTGCGCTGGAAAGCTCCTTCTTCGCCTTCTCCGCAGCTTCCTTGAGTCTCTGGAGCGCCATCTTGTCGTTCCTGAGATCTACGCCGTTCTCCTTGGCAAAGCTGTCAGCCATGAAGTTGAGCAGCGCTTCGTCGAAGTCGTCTCCGCCCAGCTTGTTGTCGCCGTTCGTAGCCAGCACCTCGAATACGCCGTCGCCCAGCTCGAGGATCGATACGTCGAACGTACCGCCGCCCAGGTCGTATACCAGTATCTTGTGCTGCGCTTCATCCTTATCGAGACCGTAAGCCAGCGAAGCAGCCGTAGGCTCATTGATGATTCTCTTTACATCGAGGCCTGCGATCTTTCCCGCATCCTTCGTGGCCTGCTTC
Organism: uncultured Bacillota bacterium; assembly: GCA_949290475.1. Classification (GTDB taxonomy): domain Bacteria; phylum Bacillota; class Clostridia; order Peptostreptococcales; family Anaerovoracaceae; genus Lentihominibacter. The sequence goes on along the minus strand of CASESB010000061.1, from coordinate 8,213 downwards.
TGGCTGTCCGTGAAGTACGCAGGCACTGTGATAACGGCCTCCGTCACCTTCTCGCCCAGATAGCTCTCGGCATCCGCCTTCAGCTTGCCTAGAACCATAGCCGAGATGTCCTGCGGCGTATATTTCTTTCCGTCTATCTCAACGGTGTAATCCGTTCCCATGTGTCTCTTAATTGAAGAGATCGTTCTCTCCGGATTCGTTATAGCCTGTCTCTTGGCCGTCTCTCCTACGAGCCTTTCGCCGTTCTTCGCAAAACCCACTACGGAAGGCGTCGTCCTGTTGCCTTCAGCGTTGGCTATTACTACCGGCTCTCCGCCCTCGAGCACAGCTACGCACGAGTTAGTTGTTCCCAAATCGATTCCTATTACTTTTCCCATTTCATTTTCCTCCTCAAATATATGATTTCGAAAGCTAATCTGCGACCTTTACCATGGACGGCCTTATGACTTTGCCGTTCAGAGTGTAGCCCTTCTGCATTACGCCGGAAACCTTTCCGCTTTCGTATTCTTCAGTTTCCTCTTTCATCACCGCGTTGTGGAAATTCGGATCGAATTCCTCTCCCAGCGCGGGGATCTCAGCCAGCCCGGACTTTTTAAGCACGTCACTGAGCTGCTTGAATATCATTTCCATACCCTCTTTGAAGCCGTCTCCGCCGCCCTCCTGCTGGAGCGCACGCTCGAAGTTGTCTATGACCTCGAGCATCTCGGATATCAGCTTCTCGTTGGCGTATGAGCAAAGATCTGCTTTTTCCTTTTCTACCCGCTTCTTATAGTTCTGAAAATCAGCCATAAGCCTCAGGTATCTCGTATCGCCGTCATCCTCTGTCTTCTCCTCGGAAGTCTCCTCCTGCTTGCCGGCTTCCCCGGCCTCTTCAGGATCCTCATCCTGTGAAGACGTTTCACCGGCCGCGGCTTCTTCCGCTGCGCCGGAGTCCTCCTGCCCGGCCGCGGTCTTTTCCGCCGCCTGCTCCTCGGCGTCTTCCTTCTTTATATCTTCGATATCTACTTTAGTCATCCTTGTCTCCTTCCGTGATCATAAATGCCTTGCTTATGTTATCGGTCAGATACTCAACGACAGACGTTACCTCGCCGTACCGCATCCTCGTAGGACCCACTACTCCGATCTTGCCCACCATCTTGCCGTCGACATGATAGGTGGCGGTGATGAGACTGCAGTCCTGCATCAGCTCGTTCTGGTTCTCGTTGCCGATAGTTATTATGACTCCGTTGTCCCTGTTTATGAGGGTCTTCGTAAAATCCTCCTTTCTGCTGACCATCTCCAGGAAAAGCTTGGCTTTATCCAGGTCATTGTACTCAGGAATGGAGAATATGTTCGTGAGACCGTCCATATAAAGGTTTACGTTGAGCATGTCCTCCAGCGTCCTGACGAAGTTCGGCACTATATCGTGCTCGAACATGGCCATCGATTCGGCATCGGACTTAAAAGCCTTGATTATATCAAAAGTCAACGCTTCACTCAGCGTCTTGCCGCGATAATTATACGTCATTGTCTTTGCCAGCAGCCTCAGCGTATCTTCACTGACCGGTCTGTTCATGTGAACCGAGGTGTTCGACACTCTGCCGCTCTCTGATATGATCATCAGCACGACGGTGTGCTCGTCTACCGGCAGCAGGTTCACATACTTGAGCGTATCCTCATCCTGCTTCGGCGTCATGGCAAAAGCCGTGAGGTTCGTGATCTCGGAAAGTATGTGAGCTGCTCTCTGCACTATCTTCTCCAGCTCCGTCACATTGCTGTGCAGCTGCGCCGCAATAGCGTCCTTCTCCGCCGCCGACAACTCAGGCTTGCGCATCATCTCGTTAACATACAGTCTGTACGCCTTCTCGGAAGGTACCCTTCCCGATGACGTGTGAGGATGGGTCAGATATCCCATCTCCTCCAGATCAGACATCTCGTTTCTGATAGTCGCCGGACTCACTCCCAGATCATAATTCTTGGATATGGTCCTCGAGCCTACCGGTTCGGCAGTTCTGATGAAGTCAGCTATGATGGCCTGTAGTATTTTCAGTTTTCTTTCGCTTAAATCCATCTTAGACCTCCCGTTTGTTAGCACTCTTTATCTATGAGTGCTAACTACAGTTTAAATTTACCACCCAATGGGCGGCTTGTCAACATATATTTAAAAATTTTTTATCTTTCCGGTGATTTTTTTGCGTGATGTAAAAAACAGCCTGCGCAATGACGTATCCCGCATGAAATTCGCCGCTGCGAGGCTGCTCCGGCACGTCTCGGGTTATCGGTGAACGTCCACCGGAATGAAGCTCCTGCCTTCAAAAGAATATATGTATGCCTTCCTGACTTTTTTACCCAGCGCTTCCTCGAGCGCTTCGCTGTACATCCTCATCTGTCCACTGTAGCGTTCCGCCAGCTCCGCTTCACCGCCGGCTCTCATATGACTGTTCTTGTAATCTATCAGCACTATCCCGTCTTCGTCTTCAAAATAGCAGTCTATTATCCCCTGCACGATAACGTCCGCGCCCTTTACGTCTCTGAGCGATATGAACTCTCTTTCCTTATTTAGAGTGGCTGCGGCTGCGGCGCTGATACCCGGCTCCTGCCTGAAGAAGGCGTTTATACCGTCGATATCCACGGCTGCCGCCTCCTCGTCAGTCAGCAGCAGATCGTCATGCAGTCGTTTTACTGTCTGCGCTATATAATCGCTTCCGCGCGCGGCAGCTTCGGCAAATTCCAGCTTTTCCATCACCAGATGCATGGCGGTACCGGCCTGTGCCGCAGTCAGCGTCTCTGCCGCACCCGTGAATCCCGGCCGCGAGAAATCGGCGGGCATTACCCGCTCATGCTGCTCCGGAAGCTCCGCTTTGCTCAGCTCGGTCACCGAATATTTTGATTTGACATCCGCCGTATCGCCGTACGGATATACGAACGACAGCCTCTCATCTACGGCTCTTATGATCTCATCGTCTCTCTTTTCTGCGGCCAGCGCCATCACATCCGCCATACGGAGCTTCTGCGCCGCCCGTTCATCCTCATGCGCCTCCGCTTCATCGTCGGCAGAATGAAATGCTATGACCTCTCCCGCTTCTTCCATAGGCGCATACAGCATTTCTATGAACGATCGCCTCTTGCCGCTGCGGCGTTTAAGCCGTTCCTCCTTCTTCACCGTACCCGTGAGCAAAAGCTGATCCATAGCTCTCGTCATGGCTACATACAGTATCCTGACCTCCTCTTCGTACTCCTCCTCCGCCTTTTTCGTCTCTATGACGCGCTGCAGCAGAGTCTTTCTGTACCATTTGCCCTCCGTATTCACATACGGCATAGCGATCGCAAAATCCTTGTGCATGGTGATACTGCTGCCCGTGCCCTTAGGCCGTATCTCTCTGCCTGTTCCCGTCAGTATGACTACCGGAAACTCCAGCCCCTTGCTCTTATGCACCGTCATGACCCTGACCACGTTCTCGCCCTCGCCCAGAAGCCTGGCCTCTCCCACCGAAAGGCCGTTCTTTTCCATGGCCTCTATGTACGATATGAACCCGTGCAGCCCGCTGTGGCTGTTCTGCTCGAACTGAGCCGCCTTTTCCACCAGCATCCGCAGGTTTGATATCCTCCTTGAGCCCTGCGGAAGTCCGCTGCAGTAATCAAAATATCCCGTATCATAGAGCAGCGTCCTGACGAGCTCTTCCAGACTCACCGTATCCTTGAGCTGCTTCCAGAGCTTTATCGTATCCAGCATATCTCTTATCCGCTCCGCCAGCTCTTCCTCTCCGTCCGGAGGCGTCTCGGCAAACGATCTTACGGCATCGTAAAAGCTGCCGTCGCGTTCCGCTATCCTGACAGAGGCCATCTCCTTCACATCAAAGCCGAATACCGGCGATCTCATGGCCGAAATCAGCGGTATGTCCTGCCTCGTGTTGTCGATGATCCGCAGCAGATTGACGAAGACCCGGATCTCGACGGATTCGAAATAGCCGCCGTCATTATCGCCGTAAGCAGGTATCCCTTCGTTGTTCAGGAACCTTTCCAGTCGTTTCACCGACGAACGGTTTCTGGATATCACGACTATGTCTCTGTAATCGACACTGCGGTGCCGTCCCTGCTTCACGTCGTATATCTCCCTGCCCAGGCTCCTCCTGATGAGCTCCGAAACGAGCTGATCCTCCGCGCTGTAATCGCTGTAATCATCGCTTTCGGAGTTTCCGTCCGCGATATGCAGCTCGGACGGCATGCCGGGGTGCTCCTCTGCTATCGTACACCTGAGTCGCGCGTTCTCATCGTAATCGTCCATTACCGCGTCGAACACCCTGTTGACCGTCTCCGTCACGCTGCGCTTGCTCCTGAAATTACTGTTGAGATCTATCTTTTTGCTCTCCGTTTCGGATTCACGCGCGTACAGCTCGTACTTGCGCTTGAATATCTCCGGCTCGGCCAGTCTGAACTTGTATATGCTCTGCTTGACGTCTCCCACCATGAAGAGATTGCTGCTGCGCGCTATTCTCTCCACGATGACCTCCTGAAGCATGTTGCTGTCCTGGAACTCATCTATGAGGATGTATTCAAATCTCTCCCTGTACTCGGCCGCGGCCATATCATCGTCCAATATCTCTATGGCGTAATGCATGACGTCGTCAAAATCTATGATGCTCTTTTCCGCCTTCATGCTTCTGAAAATATCATCGAAGCCTTCTATGAGCCCGATCAGGTACGTCGTGTCTTCGTAAAGTCCGCGAAGCTCTCTTTCATACTCCTCGGCCGGTACGGCGAAAAACATGTCACGCAGCTTTCCAAGGATGCCCTTTGCCTTATTCCTCTGCCCGTCCACCTGCTTCTTTATCTCCGCGTATGCTTCGCGCTGATCCTTTGAGGCGGCCATGCGGTTAAAATTGAAATCCTTCGCGGAGGCTGCAAACAGCGCCAGCTTCTCCTCCGGGTCAGAGACAGCGCCCACTGCATCGCGCAGCTTCTCCATCCGCTCCGCATCATCGAGAGCCTTATGGTACAGACTGTCGATCCCGGCCTCTTCTATTATGTCTGCGGCATTTTCACACAGCTCCGCCGCCTCTTCGAGGCCTTTATCCGTCTCCCGCGCTATGGTTTCAATCAACCCCAGCTCCCGCAGAGGATGCTCGCCCGCAAGCAGCTCCGCTCTTTCGCGCGCCCAGTCCATATAATGCGGGATGCTGCGCATCTGATCGTACAGCTCGACTATGTTCCTCTTCAGCGCATTATCGTTTCTCTCCGAGCTGTACTTTCTCAGGAATTGCGTGAACGCGTCGTAATCATGCTCAAACCTGTCAGCGAACAGCCTGTCGACAGCCTCGTTCTTCATGATCGACACCTCTGTTTCATCGCCGATCCTGAATCCCGGCTCCAGGTCAGTAAGGTAAAAATACCTTTTCAGGACCTCCTGCGCGAAGGCGTGGAACGTGCTGATGTTCGCTCTCGGCAGCAGAGAAAGCTGGCGTCTGAGAAATTCACGATCGGCTCCCGGCTGTTCCATCTGCTCTCTTATCGCTTTCTCAAGTCTTGCCTTCATTTCCGCCGCCGTCGCTTTAGTGAAGGTGGTTATGAGAAATCGATCGATGTCGATCCTGTCCTCGAGCACCAGCCGCTTTATGCGTTCGATCAGCACCGCCGTCTTGCCTGATCCGGCCGCTGCCGATACCAGTATATTGCTGTTCCTTGTTTCTATCGTATCCTTCTGTTCCTTCGTCCAGTTCATTGAGGTTTCCGCCCTTTCCCGTGTTTCCTCGTATCGCCTATAGTATAACAAATTGTGATTTCGAAGACAAACGCCCGTTTGTAGTGTATAATATTAAAAAAGCTTTTATATAAGAGGTTACGAGGTGAAAAAAATGAAAAATTTCAACCGTCCGACGATGCTGATGATATTAGACGGATACGGTATCAATAAAGACTCATACGGCAACGCTATCGCGGCAGCCGACAAACCGCACCTGGACGAGATATTCAGCCGCTACCCTTCCACGACGCTCAAGGCCAGCGGACTGGCCGTCGGTCTTCCCGAAGGACAGATGGGCAATTCCGAGGTGGGCCATCTGAACATCGGCGCCGGCAGGGTCGTGTATCAGGATCTCACCATGATAACGAGAGCCATCGAAGACGGCACTTTTTTTGAAAACAGCGCCTTTCTCAAGGCCATAGAGCACGTTAAGAAAAACGATTCCGCTCTCCATCTGCTCGGCCTGCTCTCTGACGGCGGCGTACACAGCCACATAGACCATCTGCTGGCTCTCACCGATATGGCGAAGCAGCACGGCGTCACGAAGCTCTGCGTGCACTGCTTCCTCGACGGAAGAGACGTTCCGCCGCGATGCGCCGGCAAATACATCGACATGCTGACCGACCATCTCCGCCGCATCGGACTGGGTACGGTAGGCATCGTATCCGGCCGCTACTACGCCATGGACAGGGACAAGCGATGGGATCGTCTTGAGAAGGCCTATGACGCCATGACTGTTGGCGAAGGGCTCCACGCCGGCACAGCTGCCGAGGCTGTGACCGCGGCTTACGAACGCGACGAAAACGATGAATTCGTCCTGCCTACTGTCGTCGACGGCGCCATACCCGTTTCCGACGGCGACGCCATGATAATGTTCAATTTCAGGCCTGACAGAGCACGCGAGATCACGCGCGCCTTTGTGGACCCCGCTTTCGACGGCTTCAGGCGCAAAAAGACGGTCGCCGATCTCTGCTACATCTGCATGACCCATTACGACGCGTCCATGCCGAACGTCACGCTCGCCTTTCCTCCGGAAACGCTGCACAACACGCTCGGACAGTATATTTCCGATCTCGGCCTCAGACAGCTTCGTATAGCCGAGACCGAAAAATACGCCCACGTGACCTTCTTCTTCAACGGCGGTGTCGAGGCTCCGAACAAAAATGAAGACCGTATACTCGTGCCTTCTCCTAAGGTAGCCACCTACGATCTGCAGCCGGAAATGAGCGCCTTCGAGGTGACCGAAAAGGTTCTCGAGGCTGTGGCCGGCGATACATACGACGTTATCATCCTCAATTTCGCCAACGCCGACATGGTCGGACACACGGGCGTCATGGATGCGGCCGTCAAGGCCATCGAAACGCTGGACAGCTGCGTTCCGCGGATCGTCGACGCCGTGCTGGCAAAGGACGGGCAGATACTGCTGACCGCCGATCACGGCAACGCCGATATGATGCTGGATCACGACGGCAATGTCGTCACCTCGCACTCATTGAACGACGTACCGCTCGTACACATAGCCAACAGGCCTTCCAGTCTCATGGACGGCGGCAGGCTGTGCGACATAGCCCCTACGATGCTAAAGCTCATGGGTCTCGCCGTTCCCGAAGAAATGACAGGCAAGCCTCTCGTCTGAGCGCAGATATGCTGAAGAGATATGAAACCAATTTAGTTTATATACATTTTCGATTTTCGGAAGAATGTATGTAAAATCCAATGGGCTTGAACTATGTGGATCATTTTTGTAAAGGGCTGGTGCTATCTTTTTCCGTCGCGCCGACCCGCAAACGTTGAAAATTTTACATACATATTGCGAAAAAATAAAAATATATGTAAATATATGATGGTCAACCCATTTTGTCCTATATGCCAAAAAATATAAAGGCTCCGCACCGAGCGGCCTGCTGCCGTCGGCACGGAGCTTTTAAATTATGATGACCTTTTTTATGCGTACAGCAGCTCCTTGTGCTCGAGGATGTACTTTACCATATCGTCGCTTCTGGTGATGTCGTTTACGTCCTTGACGTCGGCCTCCACCTTCAGCGCATCCTCCAGCGCTTCTATCAGCGTCTTCGTATCCGTTTCGCTCGGCGTGCCCTTCTCGTCTATCTCGATGTACTTCTCACACGCCTTCTGGAGCACCTGATTGGGAGCGCCCGTAGGAAATCCGCAGAGGAAAAAGCCGTCAAGTCTGAACTTCTCGTTCTCGATGATCGACTTGATCTTATCTATGATCTCTTCTCTGCTCACATTTGCACTCATACTAAAACCTCCAATTTATCCTTAATTCACAAATTGTTTAACTCACCATTGAAAATGGTATCATTTGCGCCATCCGGTGTCAAGAGCTTTATCCACCGCCGCCGAATTTGTGCCCGCCTGCTCCATCATTGCCGATCATCGCAGACCGCCGTCCTCACCCTCTGATATCGAGCCTCTTCCTCGACGCCAGATATACCATCACTATCAGCGGCACCGTCACCGCCAGCGCCGG
>CASESB010000060.1 GCA_949290475.1 uncultured Bacillota bacterium | reverse complement strand
ATGGAAAGAATTATGAAGCACAGAGCCACGAAGCTCTTGGAGCCGAATACATGATCAGCCTTCTCGAAGATGTCCACGTATATCTTTCCCGAGCTCACCGAATTGGCGATGTCGGAGAACACGCCCTTTTCGCGGGCCAACACCTTGCTGTCATCGTCCTCCTTGAGCTCCTTTTCGTATTGCTGCGACATCTCGCGTCCCTGCTCCACCTGACCCATCATCAGCTCCGACAGCACGCCCTCGACCATGTCGCTGTTTGTCATGCTCAGCCCCTCGCTGGTGAGCTGTATCACGGTCTCTTCACCGTCCACGGCATCGACATCAGAACGCAGGATATCGAGCGAAGCGCCGAACTCGGCGCCGATGAACACGGCGAAAAGGCATATGGCCACGAACAGCCAGTAATGCCGCTTGAAGGATTGCTTGGCGTTTTTCTTGAGTTCTTTTCTGTCTATCATCCTATCCACTCTCCTTCTCAGACTTCAGCCTTCCCCTGAGGCTGAACGTCTTCCCTTCGGTTATCTCTACATCGACCATAGTCCCTATCAGCTCGCGACCGCCCGCAAAATCCACCAGCTTGAAGCCTTCGGTACGGCCGGTGAGCGTCCTGTCGTTTTTCTTGCTCGCCCCATCTACCAGCACGCGCTCCGTCCTGCCTACGTAAGCGGCATTCTTCTCCGCGCTGCCGGCGTTGATGAGATCCACCAGCCTGTTGAAGCGTTCGTGCTTCACATCCTCCGGTATCTGATCCTCGTATTCCGCCGCCGGCGTTCCCGGCCTCACGGAATAGAGAAACGTAAATGCCGAATCGTAACCGACCCGCTTCACCAGGTCGAGCGTATCGGTAAAATCCTCCTCCGTCTCGCCCGGAAAGCCTGTGATTATATCGGTACTGATCGCGATGTCCGGAACCGCTCTCCGCAGCTTCTCCACCAGCTCCAGATAACGCTCCCGCGTATACCGCCTGTTCATACGCTCAAGCACGGCGTTGCTTCCCGACTGCACCGGCAGATGTATGTGATTGCAGAGCTTCTCGCAGTCCGCATAAGCCTGTATCAGCTTGTCGGAAAGATCCTTGGGATGAGAGGTCATGAACCTGATCCTCTCTATACCCTCTATATCGTTTATACCGTATATGAGATCCGTGAAATCCCAGGCCTGCCCGTCATGCCCTGTTCCTCTGTAGGAGTTGACGTTCTGCCCCAGCAGCGTGACCTCCTTCACGCCGTCGCCGGCCAGAGAGCTTATCTCCGCCAGTATATCCTGTGGACGCCTGCTCTTTTCCCGGCCTCGCGTATACGGCACTATGCAGTATGTGCAAAAATTGTTGCAGCCGTACATGATGTTGACGAACGACTTGTGCCTGTACAGACGCTTCGACGGAAGTCCCTCGACTATCTCGTCGCTGTCCTCAAACACCTCGGCGATCTTCTGCTTCTCCGTGCATACCCTTTGCAGCAGCTCCGGGAATCTATGTATATTATGAGTGCCGAAGATCACGTCCACCCACGGATATTTGCCCTTGACCGCATCTATCACGCGCTGCTGCTGCATCATGCAGCCGCAGACGCAGGCGATGTAATCCGGATTTCTTTCCTTGATCTTCTTCAGCTGCCCGAGCGTGCCAAAAAACCTCTTATCGGCGTTTTCCCTGATGCTGCAGGTGTTGATGACCGTTATGTCCGATTCCCTCGGATCGACGACCTCTTCACAGCCCAGATCACGCAGCATACCGGCTATCGTCTCCGAATCGTGCTCGTTCATCTGACATCCGAACGTGATGATATTGTATTTCCTGCCTTTGAGCAGCTCCTTCGCTTCATCCCTGTTCATGCTTCTTCGTCCGTCCCATGAGGAGCTCCACGGCCTCCGCCGCCGTGATCTCTCCCTTTATCGCTCTGTATATGGCCTCCGTGATCGGCATCTCCACGTTCTCCCGTCTGGCCAGCTCGTAGGCCGCTTCAGTGGTGAACATTCCTTCAACCACCATGCCTACCTTCTTCGTGGCCTCATCCGGGCTCATGCCCTCGCCGATCATGATGCCGCATCGTCTGTTCCTGGAATGCATGCTGGTACAGGTCACGATCAGATCTCCCGTGCCCGTGAGTCCGGCAAACGTCTCAGGCTTTGCGCCCAGCTTCACTCCCAGTCTGGTGATCTCCGCCAGACCTCTCGTCATCAGCGCCGCCTTGGCGTTGTCGCCGAAGCCCATGCCGTCGGATATTCCCGCGCCCAGCGCGATGATGTTCTTGAGCGCGCCGCCGAGCTCGACTCCTACCACGTCCTCGGTAGTGTATACTCTGAACCTGTCAGTCATGAACAGATCCTGCACGGTCTCCGCCACCGACAGCTCATATGACGCCGCCGCCACGGTAGTCGGCAGCCTCCTGCCCACCTCCTCGGCATGAGAAGGACCTGAAAGCACCACGTATCTGCTAAGATCCAGATGCTCGGCAGCTATCTGCGACATCCTGAGCAGGCTCTTCTGCTCTATACCCTTCGCCACGTTGATGATTACGGCGTCGTCCGCGATATATTCGAGCGCTGATGTGAGCGCATCTCTGAAATGCTGCGCCGGAGCCGAAAACAGCACCACGTCCGCTCCGTCAAGCGCCTCCTTCGTCGTAAACGCGATCTCTATATTGTCATCGAGAGGCACTCCCGGAAGATAGTCGACGTTTTCCCTGTGCTCCTCCATCGACCGGAGATGCTTCTCATCTATATCCCATATCCTGACCTTGTTTCCCTTGCCTGCCAGCACCGTTGCCAGCGCCGTTCCCCAGCTTCCGGCTCCGATCACACCTATGGTCTTCATTGCTTTCCCTCCTTTTCAAATATGCTCATGATCGGTTCTTCACCTCTCACGAGCCGCCCTATATTGGCTCTGTGCTTCACTATCACGATGATCGCCACCACTATGCCGAGCCAGACGAAATCCGGCTCCATAAAGAACGACAGTATCGGGAAGCACGCCGCGCCCACTATCGAGCCTACGGACATCCGCTTCGTCAGCAGCACGCCCACGACAACTATCGCCAGCGTCGCCAGCGCCATGAGAGGATTGAGTCCCAGCAGAGCTCCGAAGGCCGTAGCGACGCCCTTTCCGCCTCGGAAGCCGAAAAACACGGGCCACACGTGTCCGCAGAACACGGCGACCACGCACCACATAGCGCCCGTCTCTCCTGCCAGCAGACCTCCCAGCAGCACGGCGCACGTGCCCTTCAGGATGTCGATTATCAGCGTCACGGCGCCGGCCTTCTTGCCCATCACACGCAGGGCGTTAGTCGTACCGGCATTGCCGCTTCCTTCCTTCCTTATATCTATGCCCTTGGCTCTGGCCATCAGTATCGACGGCGAGATATTACCGATAAAATACGCTATGACCGCGGCCAGGATCGTCATCCAAATGTCATTCATCTTCCTTGTCTCCCTTTTCTCTGAACACGAACTTCAGCGAAGTGCCTTCAAATCCGAACGCCTCTCTGATCTTGTTCTCCATGTATCTGGAATATGAGAAATGCATCAGCTCTCTCGAATTCACCTTGAAGGAGAACAGCGGCGGCTTGACGCCCACCTGCGTCACGTAATATATCTTCAGCCGTCTGCCCTTGTCGGACGGCGGCTGCTTCATCATCATAGCGTCTGAGATCAGGCTGTTGAGCTGCCCGGTAGGTACGCGCATGGCTCTGTTTTCCGCCACGTATCTGGCCATCTGTATGACGCTGTCCACGCGCTGCCCCGTCAGCACCGAAATGAATATCACCGGCGCATACGACATGAATGACAGCTCGACGGCGATATCCTTCCTGAACTGCTGCATGGTGTTCGTATCCTTGTCGATGAGATCCCATTTGTTGACGACCACGACGATGCCCTTGCCCGCTTCATGAGCTATGCCGGCGATCTTCTTGTCCTGCTCGGTTATGCCGTCTCTGGCGTCGATCATCAAAAGACAGACGTCGCAGCGTTCTATGGCGGCAACGGCTCTGATGACGCTGAACTTCTCGATATTCTCGTTCACCTTGCTCTTGCGCCTTATGCCGGCCGTATCGATCAGCAGATACTTTTCGCCGTCCTTCTCAAACGGCGTATCTATCGAGTCCCTGGTCGTTCCGGCTATGGGGGAGACGATAACTCTGTTTTCTCCCAGCAGTCTGTTTATCAGCGACGACTTGCCTACGTTCGGCTTGCCGATCATGGCGATCTTGACGGAATCCTCGTCTTCAGTCCCGGCGTTCTCCGGAAAGCTGTCTACTATCCTGTCCAGAAGATCTCCAAGATTCAGCATGTTAGCCGCCGATATGGCTATCGGCTCGCCCAGTCCCAGCTCGTAGAAATCGTAAAAATCGTCGGGCAGCTTCGGCGTGTCCACCTTGTTGACGGCCAGCACTACCTCCTTGCCCGTCTTCATCAGCATGGAGGCCACCTCTCTGTCGGAGGCGGTGACACCGTCCTTGCCGTCGACCATGAACAGTATCACGTCCGAGGTGTCCATGGCCATCTCGGCCTGCTCCCTCATCTGCGACATGATCACGTCCTTGCTCTCAGGCTCGATGCCGCCCGTATCTATGAGGGCAAAATGCCTGCCCGACCACTCGGCCTCGGCATATATCCTGTCCCTGGTAACTCCCGGCGTATCCTCCACTATAGAGACGCGTCTTCCCACAACTTTATTAAAAAATGTCGATTTTCCCACGTTTGGCCGTCCTACGACAGCCACCAAAGGCTTACTCATATGTTATCCCTTCCGCAAACTCGGCAGGATCGAATTCCCTGAGATCGTCAAGGCCCTCTCCTACCCCGATGAACTTGACCGGCATGTCGAACTCGTCAGCTATAGTGATGACGATGCCGCCCTTGGCAGTACCGTCCAGCTTCGTCAGCACTATCCCCGTTATGTCGGCAACATCGCCGAACTCCTTCACCTGCGAAACGGCGTTCTTGCCCGTCGTGGCGTCCAGCACCAGCAGGTTCTCCCTGGAGGCCTCAGGGAATTCACGTCCGATGACCTTGTTCATCTTATTGAGCTCATCCATCAGATTCTTCTTGTTCTGCAGTCTGCCGGCCGTATCGCAGATGAGCACGTCGATGTTCTTGGCCTTCGCCGACTGTATGGCATCGTATATGACGGCCGACGGATCAGCGCCCTCGCCGTGCTTCACCACGTTTATGCCCACGCGCTCTCCCCATATGGAAAGCTGCTCCGCAGCGGCGGCTCTGAAGGTATCGGCTGCAGCCAGCATGACCGTCTTGCCCTCGCGCTTCAGCTTATGGGCGATCTTGCCGATAGAGGTCGTCTTGCCGCCTCCGTTTATGCCGATCATCAGTATCACCAGCGGCGTATCCTCGCAGAGCCTGTGAGCCTCGCCCTTATCGATCAGCTTTTCTATGATGCCGGCCAGAGCCTTCTTGATATCCTCCGGCGCCGTGATATAATTGTTCCTTATTTCCTCGCGCAGCATCTCGACGATGTTCATCGTCGTATCCATGCCCACGTCCGAGGTGATGAGTATCTCCTCCAGCTCTTCGAGGAATTCCTCATCCACGGCAGCTCTCCCCATGAGAGCGTCGCCTATCTTCTGCGACAGCTTCCCCAGAAACGATCGCTTCTTTCCTTCACTAAGCATTTTTAATTTCTCCTGTCATCATATCTCAAATTCATCTTCCATACTGAGAGAAAGCACCTTCGACACTCCCTTTTCCGGCATGGTTATGCCGTAGAGCACGTCAGCATGCTCCATGGTGGCCTTCTGGTGGGTGACGAGCGCGAACTGTATGCCGTCAAACTCCCGCAGACAGCTTATGAACCTGTCTATATTGACGTCGTCGAGCGCCGCTTCCACCTCGTCCAGTATGCAGAACGGCGTCGGCTTGGCCTCCAGCACCGCAAACATCAGCGCGATCGCCGTCAGCGTCTTCTCGCCTCCCGACAGCAGGTTGATGTTCTGCAGCCGTTTTCCTGGCGGCTGCGCGATGATATCTATGTCGGAGCCGAGCGGGTCGTTCTCATCGGAAAGTCTCAGCTCGGCATGGCCTCCGCCGAACAGCTCTCTGAACTTATGCTCGAAGTTCTCCACTATCCTGTCGAAGCTCTCGCCGAACCTGGCCTTGATCGTCCTCTCCATATCGCTTATGAGCTTGTTAAGACTGTCGACGGCTTCTCTTATGTCCTCGCGCTGACTGGTCAGAAACTCGTAACGCTCCCTTACCGTCTCGTATTCCTCGATGGCGCCCACGTTCACCTCGCCCAGCTCTCCCAGGCGGTTCTTTATCTGCCTGTTCTCCTTGACGGCCGCGGACATCACGAAGTCTTCGCTCCTGAAATCCATCGCCTGTATATACGATATCCCGAAATCCTCCCACAGCCTGTTCTTGTACGTGTCAAGCTGCGTCTCGTTCTTCGCCTTCTTTATCTCCAGCTGATACTTCTGATCCTGCAGACCTGTGAGCCTGGACGTCAGCTCCTCCTTCTCGGCGCCTGTCGCCGCCGCTTCGGCAGCCGCTTCGGTCTTCGCAGCCGAAAGCTCCTCCAGCGCTGACTCCAGCGCCTTTTTCTCCTCCTCGCCGCGCCGTATCTCGTCGGCGGCCGCACCGCTGCCGGACGTTATGCGCTCGCGCTCCTGACCTAAAGATACGAGCTCGTCTTCCCTGGACGATATATCGCGCGCTATCTCATCGATCGCGTCTCGTACGCGCTCCGCCATGGCCGCTGTGTGCTCACGATCGCTCTCGAGGCTGCCGACCGCTATCCTCGCCGCGGTTATATCCTCGCTGATGCCGTCGAATTCCGCCTTTTTCGCCTCATAAAGCGCACGGTATTCCTCGGCGCGCTGCTCAGCTTCATTGATGGCTATATGATCATCCTCCATGCGCCTGCTTATCTCGCGGATCATCTCCAGCGATTTCTCCGTTTCCTTCTCTATGTTGGTCAGCTCGCGCGACAGCTTGTCGCTGCCGCTCCTCATATCCGCCAGCATCGTCTCCGTGAGCTTCATCTCGTTTTCCGCTGCGATGAAGCCGGCGTTCCTGTCGCTTATCTCCTCATCCAGACGCGCAGCTGAGTTTTCCAGCTCCCCGCGGCGCTTTTCGAGCTCGAGCATTTCCGTCTCCATTGCCTTCTTTTCCTTTTCGGCGGCGGCTATGCTTTCGCGCAGCTCCTCTATCTCAGCCTTCCTGTCCAGGATGTTGGCGCTCCTGTTCCTGTACCTTCCGCCCGTGATCGCGCCGCCGGCGTTTATCACCTCGCCGTCCAGCGTCACGAACCTCAGCCCGGAAACGAGCTTTGACATCCTCAGTGCATTATCCATATCGTCTACCAGCACCACGCGGCCCAGCAGATAATCGACGATGCCCGCATATCTGTCATCGTACGTGATGCAGTCCGGTCCGAAGCCGATGAAGCCCATTTCACTTTCAAGGCGCTTTTCTCTCACGGCACGGCCCTTTACCGAGCTCACCGGCAGGAACGTCATCCTGCCCGCCCTGTTTTCCTTGAGCGACCTTATGGCTGCTTTGGCGCTGCCGTCGTCGTCACAGACTATATTCTGCAGCGATGCTCCCAGCGCTGTTTCCATCGCTGTCTCATAGCCCTTAGGCACTCTGATGAGATCGGCTACTACTCCCTCTATGCCTCGAAGCCCCGATTTCATCACGTGCCTTACGGCGTGATTGTACCCCTCGTAATTGCTCTCCATCTCCTCGATGGTCTTCATCCTGGCCGTGAGCTGTCCTATGGAAACACGCGCTTCCTCGATATCAGCCGTCAGTTCTTTTCCGCGGGCGAGACTGTCATCCAGCTGTTCAGCCGTATCCGCAGCTCGCTCCCGCAGCTGTTCCAGCTCGGCAGCCAGCTGTTCGCGGCTGTTTCTGATCCTTCCCAGCCTGTCGAGCGTCTCCCTGTTGCTGTCCTCGCCCGACGTCTTCTCGCTCAACAGTCCTTCTTTTCTCTTTTCAAGCGTCTCTCTGAGGCGCTCCAGGCTGTTTATCTCCGCCTTTCCCGAGCTTATACCGCTCGAAAGCTCGTATATATCGCTCCTGCACTTCTCCGCTCTGGCGTTCAGCTCCTCAAGCTCGGCCGCCGCGGCCTCGTACACGTCATTCTTTTCCTTCAGCGCCTCCGAAGCCTCTTCCAGCTGCGTGCCCAGCCCTGTCAGCTTATCCGCATATTCCGCCTGCTGCTCGGCCTCGCGATTTCTTTTCTCCTTCAGCGACGTTATCTCCGCCTGCAGGCGCTGCTCGTTCTCCGCAATGGAGGAAAGACGCTCCCTGTCTATCTGCTCCCTGTTGATGCAGGCGTTCAGCTCACCCATGACGGACATCAGCCTTTCGCGCTTTTCCTCCGACGATCTCTCCAGCTCATCGGCTCTGGCTCTGCTCTCAGCCATACGCCCGTCAAGCTCTCTGCCGCGTGCCGCACATTCCTCGATGGAGGCCGTCAGCTGGCTTATATCGTCGCTGACGTATTCGTTCTTCAGCTCTATGCTCTCAACATTTTTCAGCGTTATATTGATCTCCAGCTCTCTGTGGCGATCCCTGAGCTTAACGTATTCCTTCGCCTTGGCGCTTTCCTCCCTGAGGCTGTCGATACGGCCCTCCAGCTCGCCTATGATGTCGTTGACACGCTCCATATTGGCGCTGGTAGCCTCCAGCTTCCGCTCCGCTTCAGCCTTCTTGGTCCTGTACGTCACGATGCCGGCAGCTTCCTCGAATATCTCGCGTCTGCTGTCGGCCTTGCTGCTGAGTATGTCAGAAATACGCCCCTGTCCGATGATGGAATAACCGTCTACGCCGATACCCGTGTCCATTATCAGATCGCGTATGTCGCGCAGTCTGCACTGACTGCCGTTTATCATGTATTCGCTCTCGCCGGATCTGAACATGCGTCTGGTGAGCGCCACCTCTTTGTAATCGATCGGCAGACTGCCGTTCTCGTTGTCGATGACGAGCGTCACCTCGGCCATGCCCCGCGACTTCCTGCTGTCGGTGCCGGAGAAGATGACCTCCTCCATCTTACCGCCCCTCAGCATCCTCGGGCTCTGCTCACCCAGGACCCACCTGATGGCGTCGCTTATATTGCTCTTGCCGCTACCGTTCGGCCCCACTATACATGTCAGCCCTCTGTCGAACTCTATGGTCACAGGCTCGGCAAATGACTTGAATCCGTGCATTTCTATGCGCTTAAAATACATCTACAGTTTCTCCCTTTCCAGCATCGCCTTCGCAGCGTTCTGTTCCGCCTGCTTCTTGCTCTTGCCGGTTCCCCTGGCAGCCGGCCTGCCGTTCACCTCGAGCTGTACCTGGAATGTCTTGTTGTGATCCGGCCCGCTTTCTTTCAGCAATACGTACCTTATCCTTGCGGCTCCGTTGTTCTGCAGCTTCTCCTGCAGCGCCGTCTTATAATCGACTATCACGAATTTTCCGTGCCTGGCGTCCTCTATAGTCTTCGCAAAAAGCCTCAGCACCAGCTCTTTCACAGCTTCAAAGCCGCCGTCCAGATACACGGCTCCTATGACGGCCTCCAGAGTATCCGCCAGTATGGATTCGCGTTTTCTGCCTCCGTTGTGCTCCTCACCGTTTCCCAGCAGTATGTAGCTGCCGAGATCGAGCCTCAGCGCCTCCTCCGCCAGCGACTTCTCGCATACGAGCGCGGCTCTTGTTCTGGAAAGAAAGCCCTCCTCCTTATCCGGGAACAGCCTGTAGAGCTCTTCGCCGATTATGGCGTCAAAAAAAGCATCTCCCAGAAATTCCAGACGCTCGTTGCTCTGGCCGCTTCTGTTGTGTTCCTTGATGTATGAGCTGTGCGTTATCGCCTTCCTGATCAGACTCACATCGTTGAAGCGATAACCCAATCTGTCTTCGAGCTGACTGATATCACTCATTTCCGCTGCTACTCCTCTTCATCCTTTTCTATTATCTCTTCCAGATCGAGCATCGACTGTCTGATGATCTCTACGACGTTTTCCTGCCCGTACGGTATACCCTTGAGTATGGCGTTCTTGACGGCGTTCGGTCCCGATGATCCGTGGATCTTTATTACCGGGCCGTTCACTCCTAATATCGGAGCGCCGCCGTATTCCTCGTAGTCAAATTCCTGCTTCAGTCCGTTCATATCCGACCTCAGCATCAGCGCCGCCACCTTGTTCTTGAAATTCCTCATCAGCTTGTTCTTCACCAGCTTGAGGATGTTCCAGGCTACGCCCTCCGTCAGCTTGAGGATGACGTTGCCCACAAAGCCGTCGCACACTATGACCTCGCAGGCTCCCACAGGGAGCTCTCTGGCTTCCACGTTGCCGACGAAGTTCACGGACGAGGATTTCAGCTTCTGATACGCGTCCTTGATGACGCTGGTGCCTTTGCTCTCCTCGGTGCCGAGATTCACAAGTCCGACCCTGGGATTTTCGCGCCCCCAGACCTTTTCCATGTATATACTGCCCATGAGACCCGACTCGAGAAGGTTCTGAGCCTTGGCCTCGGAGCTGGCTCCCGCATCTACCAGCAGCGACGGCTCGCCGCCCAGACACGGATATATGCTGGCCAGAGCCGGCCTGTCTATGCCGTCGATCCTGCCCAGTATCATCCTGGCCCCCACTACGAGCGCGCCCGTATTGCCGCCTGAAATGAATATATCTCCCTGACCGTCTCTGACCATGTTGAGACCCACGACCATCGACGATTCCGTCTTACGCCTTATGGCCTTTACCGGGCTGTCGTCCATGGTTATGACCTCTTCGGCGTCAACTATCTTGATGTTCTTACCCCTGAATCTGTTTTTCTTGAGCTCTTCCTCGATCTCATGTCTCTTACCCGTTATGTAGATGTCGTGCTTTATAGTCTTCGCAGCCTCGACAGCTCCCCTGACGATAGCTTCAGGGGCATTGTCTCCTCCCATTCCGTCCAGTACTATCTTCATACGTTTACCTCCTTTATCCGATCCTTTCAAGGAAGCTCCTGACCCTTTCCTCAGGATCTCCCGTGCCGAAAACCGATGAGCCGGCCACCAGTATTTCCACTCCGGCTTCCGTCACCGTCTTCGCATTGTCGATGTTTATCCCTCCGTCTATCTCTATCTTAAGTCCCGGGTTCCTCTCATCGGCCATCCTCCTCAGCTGTCTGACCTTATCCAGCGCCGAAGGGATGAACTTCTGTCCTCCGAATCCGGGATTCACTGACATTATCAGTACCATATCGACGTCCTCGATACAGTAATCCAGCGTCGAAAGCGATGTTGCCGGATTGAGAGCCACTCCGGCCTTAGCTCCCAGCGACCTGATGTGCTGTATCGTCCTGTTGAGATGAGGACACGCCTCCTGATGCACCGTGATATACTCCGTCTGCTCCGTCATGAAATCCTCAAGATATCTGTCCGGTGCTTCAATCATCAGATGCACGTCAAACGGCAGCCCGCTCCTGCCCAGCAGGCTCTTCATCACCGCCGCTCCGAAGCTTATATTGGGAACGAAGTGTCCGTCCATGACGTCCACATGTATCAGATGCGCTCCGCCACGTTCTATGTCCTCAACGCTCCTGCCGAGCTGTGAAAAATCCGCCGATAAAATGGATGGTGCCAGTTGTATCATCTCAACGCCTCCTTGCTCAATATCTGCGCAATGCCTGCTGTCTCAGTATTGTCTGGAATTTCTTATCTCCTCCAGCAGAGATATGTATGACCTGTATCTGCTCTCGCTTATCTCGCCGCGTTCCAGAGCCTCTCTGACGCGGCAGCCAGGCTCGGCTATGTGCCGGCAGTCATTGTACCTGCAGCCGTCAGCCCTCTCTCCGATCTCCGGAAACAGATGCTGCAGCTCATCCTCCTCTGCTTCAAGCACATCGAAGGAGGTGAAGCCCGGCGTGTCGAATATCATCGTGCCGTCATCATCAATAGTGAACAGCTCCGCATGCCTCGTCGTATGCTTTCCTCGCTGTGATTTCTCGCTTATGCTGCCCGTCTCGGCTCCGGCATCCGGTATGAGCCTGTTGAGCATCGTGGATTTGCCCACACCCGACGGTCCTGCGAGCGCCGATTTTTTCCCGCGCAGCTGCCGCTCCAGTTCCCCGAAGCCCCTGCCGTTCACGCTGTCCAGGCATACCACCGGATACAGCGGCTCATATATCTTCCTGATCCGCTCGATATTCGCCGCGGCCTTCTCCGGCCTGCGGCAAAGCTGCGGATCGGCCAGGTCGCATTTGTTGATGCAGATCACGATATCCGTGTCCGCTCCCTCCGCCATGACCAGGAATCTGTCCAGCACCATCATCACCGGCTCCGGTCTTGCCGCCGCCACAACGATGATGAAGCAGTCCACGTTAGCCACGAACGGTCTTATGAAGCTGTTCTTTCTCGGCAATATCTCCGTTATCAGGCTGTCGTCGTTGTCAGGAATGATCTCCATCATCACTTCATCGCCCACTGCCGGCTTGATATCGCGCTGCTTGAACACGCCTCTGGCCTTGCATCTATAGACTGATTCGCCGGATTTTACGTAATAAAATCCGGCGATACCCTTCACGATAATTCCTCTGAGGTTCATTTCTCTGTCGCTGCCGCTACTCTTCATCCGAGTCTCCGTCTTCAGCAGGAGGCTGCGTAGGCGCCGCGGTAGTTTCCTCCGGTTCTTCTCCCCTGCTGACCCTGATCCTTACCTTGGTGCCCTTCTCGAGCTGAGCGTTGGCATCGTACTGCTGCCACATAACCTCGCCGTCGGCATAGGTGTTGCTGTAATCGTAGCTTATCTCTCCCACCTGCAGTCCTGCGTTAAGCAGCAGCGTCTGGGCGTCGCTGAGCGTCTGACCCACGAGATAAGGCATTTCAGCCTTGGCCAGCGATCCGTCACTGACCACAACGTCTATCGCGCTGCCCTTCTCGGCAGTCGAGCCCGGCTCAGGATCCTGATCTATGACGGTGCCCTTCTCCTCTTCACTGGCCTTCTCGGTCACATTACCGAGCGTAAAGCCCGCAGCCTCGAGGTATTCACTCAGGTCATCCTGCATCATGCCCTTCAGATCCGGCACATCACCGTCACCGAGTCCATTGCTTATATTCACTGTAACGGTGCTGCCCGTCTTGATCATAGTTCCCGGTTCAGGATCCTGCGATACGATGAGACCCTTCTCGACATCCTCGCTGATGACCATATCGCCCTCTCTGATCTTGAGGTCATACTCGGCGGCCGCCTTCTCCGCCTGCTCAAGCGTCATGTTCTTAAAGACCGGCGTCTCGATCTCCTCACCGCCAAAGGCTCCCAGAGCAAAGGCAATGGCCAGCCCGGCGATGACAGCCGCCACCGCGGCAGCGATGATGATTATCAGACGCTTCTTCTTCCTGTCCATGCCGCCTCTTCTGTCGTCTCTGTCATCGTCACGATCCTCATCGTAATCGTCTCCGTCGTCGTAGTCGGTCTCTACCATAGGGCCGTTTCCTTCCCTGACCTGCTGCCTCTTGGCGCCGGCGGCTCCACCCATGAGCACCGAGTCGCCTACGACGCTGCCCACGAATTCCAGATTGTTGAGAGCCTCGATCAGCTCGTCGGCGGAAGCGTATCTGTTGATCGGATATTTATCCGTACATTTCATGATTATGTGCTCGAGAGCAGGAGGAACTCCCTCCACCAGCCTCGACGGAGGTATCATCTCGCCGTTTATGTGCATCAGCGCGATGTTCACCGGATTGTCGCCGTCAAAAGGCACCCTGCCCGTCAGCATCTCGTACATGACTATACCCAGCGAATATATATCCGATTTCTCGTCAACATATCCGCCTCTGGCCTGCTCCGGCGAGAAATAATGCACTGAGCCGATGATGCCGTCTGTATTATCCACTATCGTGGCCGCATTCACCGCCTTGGCGATACCGAAGTCCGTGATCTTGGCGGTTCCGTTAGGCGTTATCATGATATTGTGCGGCTTGACGTCTCTGTGTATGATGTGATTCTTATGGGCAAAGGCAAGCGCGGCCGCGATCTGCTTCGAAAGCGCGATGACCTTCGGGTAGGACATGGCTCCGTGCTCCTTTATGTAATCGCTGAGAGTCTTGCCCTCTATAAGCTCCATCACTATGTAATGGATATTGCCCTCTCGTCCGACATCGTAGATGTTTACGATATTGGGATGCGACAGGCTCGCAGCTGCCTGCGACTCCCTCCTGAAGCTGTCTATGAACTTGCTGTCATTGATGAATTGCGGCTTCAGTATCTTGATGGCCACAAAACGGTTGAGGAGTCTGTCCTTGGCCTTGTAGACCACGGACATGCCGCCCTCTCCTATCCGCTCAAACAGTTCATATCTGCCTGCCAGAACTTTATTGCTCATATCTTCCTCCTGTAATCAATCTCTATATTTTCAAACAAATCACTGTGATGTTATCTCTTCCGCCGCGCTTCAGGGCTTCATCCACCAGCTGCGTGCAGGCGTCGTTCATGTTGTCGTTTCCGTCCAGTATGGTGGCTATCTGCTCCGGCGGGACCTCGCCGTACAGGCCGTCCGAACAGAGCACGAGTATATCGTCCTTTGCGATCTCCAGCCTGTAAAAATCCGGTTCCACCGCGATGTCAGCGCCCAGCGCCTTCGTGATCACGTTCTTCTGTCTGTGATTCTCGGCTTCCTCCTCCGTTATCAGTCCCTTGTCCATCAGCTCGTTCACGTACGTGTGATCCTTCGTGACTCTGTTGAGGATGCCCGACCTGAAAAGGTAAGCTCTGCTGTCTCCAATGTTCGCTATGTATGCCGCGCCGTCGTGTATATATGCCAGCACGATCGTGGTCGCCATCCCGCGCTTGTCGGGATCGGCGGCTCCCATAGCAAAGATCCTGTTATTGGCGCTCTCTATAGCTTCTGAAAAAAAACCGAATATGTCATCCGGTTCTTTATATTCCTGCAGCCCGCTGTTGTTGACATAGTTGGCTATCTCGCTGACAGCGGTCCTGCTGGCTACCTCTCCGGAGCTGTTGCCTCCCACACCGTCAGCCACTATATACACGTCGTGACTCGGTATGACGAAGCACGCGTCCTCGTTTTTTTCTCTGACTATTCCCTTGTTACACTTAAATCCAATCTGTACCATTTACTTCCTAATCCTTAACTACCGTATTCTCCCGCTGCTACAGTATGCTGTCCTTTCTCTCCATTACGCAGATGAAAAAGCCGTCCGTACCGTTGACGTTAGGCAGCAGCAGCGTTCTTTCCACCTTGACAAAGCCCGGGTGCTTCTTCAGGAACGTGTCCGTCACCTTCTCGTTTTCCCTCGGGTTTACCGTGCAGGTGCTGTATACGAGCCTGCCGCCGGGTTTAACGTAATTCGAGGAAGCGGAAAGGATGGCCAACTGCTTCTTAGGCAGCAGCTCCATATCCTCGGTAAAGGCCTTGTACTTTATCTCCGGCTTTCGCCTCACGACTCCCAGCCCGGAGCAAGGCGCATCTACCAGCACTCTGTCCGCCTTGTACGTCATGGACGAATCCACTCTGGTGGCATCCCAGGACCGCGTTTCGATATTGGTTATTCCCAGTCTCTTGGCCTCTCTGTCGATGAGATCCAGCTTTCTCCTGTATATGTCCGAGGCTATTATGCGCCCCGTATTGTTCATCCTTTCGGCTATGGCCGTCGTCTTGCCGCCCGGTGCGGCGCACACGTCCATCACGGTATCCCCGTGCTTCGGGTCCAGCTTTTCGGCTACCAGCATCGAGCTCTCGTCCTGAGGCGTGAACATGCCCAGCTTGTAAAGCTCCGTATCGAGAAGTCTGCTGCCCTTGACGTTGAGAGCGTTCTGGCACAGCGTGCCTTCCTCAACCTGATATCCCTGTTCCTCCAGCTTGCTCATGAGGTCCTTTTTCATGACCTTCAGCCAGTTGGCTCTTATGGTCATCGGCGGCGTCGTATTGCCTGCCGCCAGCAGCTCCTCCACAAAATCCGCGCTGTAGTATTCAAGCCAAAGCTCCACGATCCAAGGCGCATACGAATACTTCACCGACAGATATCTGACTTCATCGTCGACCCTGTCCGGCAGTCTCAGCTGCATTCTCTTGCTGAGATATTCCCTCAGCACCTTATTGACGAGCCCGCTCCTGCTGCGGCAGTATTTTTTGGCCAGCATCACGCTCTCGTTCACCGCCGCATATTCCGGCACCGAATCCATGGAGCTCAGCTGATAAACTCCCATCCTCAGTATCGTCAGCTCGGGAGTCCTGAGGCTGTCTATGCCGTCGGTCAGAAGCTGGTCTATGTGATAATCGAGCGTGATCTTACTCTCGAGAACACCGTATACCAGTTCTCTGACAAAAGCCGGCGAGTTCGGCTTGTTTATTATCTCCTGATGATTTATCGCCAGGTTTGAATAGGCCTTCTTCGATTCTACATCGACGAGAGCCAGGTAAGCGGTCTTACGGTTTACATCCATCAATTGCGCCCCCTAATCATTAATATCCTCACAAGATTTGCCGCCGATACGGCCAGGGCCGCCACATATGTCATGGCTGCCGCCGACAGCACCTTCTTCGCTCCCCTTACTTCTGTCTCGTCTATGATGTCGAGGGACACCAGCTGCTCTATCGCGCGTTTGCTGGCGTTCAGCTCCACCGGCAGTGTCACCGTGTGGAACAGCACTACTACGGCAAAGAATATCACTCCGAGATCGAAGATGAGATTTCCCGTAGTCCTGTTGCCCTGCCATATTATTATCAACCCTATGATCAGCAGCGGCCACGATGCCGTGGATACCAGGTTCACAGCCGGAGCTATCGCGCTCCTGAACCGCAAAAAGCCATAGGACGTCCCATCCTGTATCGCATGGCCCGATTCATGAGCCGCGATACTCACGGACGCTATGGATGTACCGTTATAGACCTGTGACGACAGACGCATCACATCCTTGGACGGATCGTAATGATCCGTGAGATTGCCCGCGACTATCTCTATCGGTACGTGGCTCATCCCGTTTTTGTCCAGGATCATCCTCGCCGCCTGTCTCCCCGTTATCCCCCTGCTGTTGCCTATCCTGGAATACTTCCTGTAGGCTCCGCTCACCTTCGCCTGCGCATACATGGCGAAGATCATCGCAGGGATCAGTATGATAAACGTAGGGTCGAACATACCAAAATACATAATTTTACCTCTTAGAGTATAATTTTATCTTAAAACCGTTCCAATTTCAATAGAATTGCCCTTTAAATATTCTCTGACGGCAACTCTTTTTTTGCCCGGCATCTGTATCTCAGTGATCCTGAGCACGCCCCCTGCCGAAGCTACGTCCAGGCCGTCTCCGTCGGCTCCGATCACAGTGCCGTCCGCCGCATCAGTTTTCTTATCCGCAACCTCGGCCGCCCAGAGCTTCATCATCCTGTCGTCAAGATACGCATACGTTCCCGGCCACGGATCGAAGGCTCTGATCTTCCGCTCGATCTTTTCGGGGCCGTCCGCAAAATCCACATGACCCTCCTGCTTCGATATCATGGGCGCATATGTGGAATCCTCATCGTTTTGCCGCTCCGCCTCTATGCTGCCAAGCTGCGGTATCGTCTCCGCCAGCAACTCGGCTCCCATCACAGCCAGCTCATCGTGCAGCTGCTGCCCCGTCTTGCGGCCGATAGGCGTCGCCCGCTTTGCCAGCATGTCGCCCGTGTCTATACCGTCGGCCATATACATGATGGTGATGCCTGTTTCCTCATCGCCCTCCATTATCGCCCGCTGGATCGGCGCCGCTCCGCGGAAGCGCGGCAACAGTGAGCCGTGGATGTTGACGCATCCGAGCGGAGGTATGTCCAGTATCTCCCTCGGCAGTATCTGTCCGTAAGCCGCCACGACGATGAGATCAGGAGCCGTCTTTCTCAGCATATCTATGAACTCCTCGTCCTTTCTGAGCTTGACGGGCTGCATCACCGCAAGCCCCAGTTCCAGCGCCTTTTCCTTGACCGGCGAATACTTTATCTTCTTGCCTCTGTCTCTGACCGCATCAGGCTGCGTCACCACGAACGGGATCTCGTAACCGTCGGCGTTCAGCCTTTCGAGCGCCGGCACTGCGAATTCCGGCGTTCCCATATATACTATCTTCATGCTCTATTCCTCTTCTCCCGCCAGCGTGGCCGGGTGTACCTCCTCCGCCTTATCGACGTAAAGTATGCCGTCGAGATGGTCGTATTCGTGACACATGACGATGGCCCTGAAGCCTTCAAAGTCGAATTCCTGCGGCCTGCCATCGCGATCAAGTCCCTTGATCGTTATCTTCTCCGGCCTCTTCACAAGTCCGGCGTAACCGGGAACGGAAAGGCAGCCCTCTTCGCTCTCCTGCTCTCCTTCACGTCTCGTGATCTCCGGATTGACGAAATAATACACCTCGTCCGGCTCCGGTTCGGCCACGAACATCCGGCGCATCATGCCGATCTGCGGAGCCGCAAGACCGACGCCGCTGGCCTCGCGCATGGTATCCACCATATCGTCGAGTATCGTCCTGATCCTGTCATCGACCTTATCTACCTCACGGCAGTGTTTTCTCAGTATGTCGCTGCCTTCTCCGTCTTTCTCCACTATGTTTCTGAGTGCCATCGCTACCTTCCTTCCTAAACGAAGCTGTACGGGTTTATATCCGCCACAGCCGTGTAATCCTTTTTCCTGTTCCTGCTGTCCTCTTCTCTGACGGCCTTTATGGCGTCAGAATAGGCGCGTCTTTTGCCCCTGGGACACTTTATCAGCATGGAAAACCTGTAATTATCGTTTATCTTCTTCATGTAGGCCTCCTGAGGCCTGAAGACGTTTTCGGCGTCTGCCGGTTCCAGAGCCGATCTCAGCCTGTCGTACCAGCTCTCCGCTCCCGTCAGCGCCGTCTCTCTGTCCTTTGCAGAAAATATGATCTGAAACAGATCGCTGTACGGCGGATATCCCATGTATCGCCGCAGCTGTATCTCGGCGTCAAAAAAGTCTTCGTAATCTCCGGCAGCTGCAAAGGCCACAGCATAATGCTCAGGCGCGTACGTCTGTATTATCACGCGCCCCTCGGTATCGCCCCTGCCGGCGCGGCCCGAGGCCTGTACTATGAGCTGGAACGTCCTCTCCGGCGACCTGAAATCAGGTATGTTCAGCGAGATGTCGGCGGACACTATGCCTACCAGTCCCACGTTCCTGAAATCCAGGCCCTTGGCAATGAGCTGCGTTCCTATGAGGATATCGGTCCTGCCGCTGCGGAACCTCTTCAGCCGGCGCTCGAGCTCGCCTTTTTTCCTGACTGAATCCAGATCCATCCTGTCGACGGTGTGTCCGGGGAACATTTCCGATACGGCCTCCTCGACCTTCTCCGTGCCGCTGCCGAAATACCTTATATACCTGCTGCCGCACTCCGGACACTCGGAGGGGGCCTCGCAGCTGTATCCGCAGTAATGACACGTCATCCTGCCGCTCTCCCTGTGGTATGTGAGTGAAAGTCCGCAGTGAGGGCATACCGCCACGTATCCGCACTCCCTGCACGATATGAATGTCGAATAGCCGCGCCTGTTGAGAAAGAGCATGACCTGTCTGCCGTCATCGAGCTGTTTGCTCATGGCAGCATAGAGCTCCCTGCTTATCACCGACCTGTTGCCGGCCTTCATCTCCTCTCTCATATCGACTACGCTGACCTTTGGCATCGGAACCCTGTTGTAACGCTCCGTAAGCCGTATCAGCTCGTATATGCCGTCTCCGGCTCTGCTGTAGCTGACCACGGAGGGCGTAGCGCTGCCCAGCAGCAGTATGCCGTTATTATCTTTATCACGGAGCCGCTTCACCGCCACCTCTACGGTGTCGTATTTTGGCGTATGGTCCGATTTGTATGTCGATTCGTGCTCCTCATCTACGACTATGAGTCCTATGTTCCTGAGCGGTGCGAACACTGCGGATCTGGCGCCGATGACTATATCGACGCCGCCGTCCCTGATCTTCTTCCACTGATCGTATCTGTCTCCCGGCGTCATGCGGCTGTGCAGCACGGCTATCCGCCCGCTGCCGAACCTGCCGACGAACCTGTCTATCGTCTGCGCCGTCAGCGATATCTCCGGCACCAGCACGATGACGCTCCTGCCTGCGGCCATCACCTTTTCCGCCGCCCGCATGTATATCTCCGTCTTACCGCTGCCCGTCACCCCGTGTATCAGGAACATGGCATGTTTCCCGCTGTCAACAGCCCGTCCGATCCTCTCCATGGCGTCCGCCTGCTGCTCCGTGAGCTCATGCACGGAAGAAGCCTCAGGCTCGCGGCCTGCAAACGGGTCTCTGCTCTCACGCCTTTTGGCGCTGCTGCCCGCCGGCGTAAAGCATCTGACAGCGTCTATATATCTGCACAGGTATCTGCTTCGCAGCCAGACTGCCGTCCTCACCATCTCCGGCGTCAGCGACACCTCGCTGTCTGCGCTGTCGACATATCTCAGCCTTTTTATCATGTCCTCGGAAACCTTCTCCGCCTCCGAGAGAACGTAGCCCTCGCGCAGCTTCCTGCTCCTGGCAAACGGTACGTACACCTTGCTGCCGACAGTCACACCGTCGCATTCGCAGCCGTAGGTATACGGCGTGTCCGTGCTGTCGCTCCTGTTGTCTATTATCACATTTACGTATTTCATCATTTACAGAAGGAAAATATCGTTTTCCCTGCACTCCCTGACCATTTCCTCGGGCCAGATCGAGGCCTGCACCTCTCCTATGTGAGCCTTCCTGAGGAAATACATGCAGAGCCTGCTCTGTCCTATGCCGCCGCCTATCGTATACGGCAGCTTCCTCTCGAGTATCATCCTGTGGAACTCCATATCTCTTCTGTCATCGGCTCCCGCCTCCTTCAGCTGTCTGTCCATGGCCTCCTCGTCGACCCTGATGCCCATCGAGGATATCTCGAACGATCTGTCCAGCACGTCGTTCCAGAGGATTATATCTCCGTTGAGCTCCCAGTCGTCGTAATCCGGCGCTCTGCCGTCATGACGCTGCCCCGATTTCAGCAGCCCGCCGATCTTTTCGATGAACACCGCTCTTTTCTCCCTGGTGATGGCGTCCTCTCTCTGCTTCGGCGTCAGATCAGGGTACATGTCCTCGAGCTCCTGCGAGGTGATGAAAAAGATCTCGTTCGGCAGATCCGTCCTCAGCTCGTTATACAGCCTGTTGACGTAATCGTTCAGGTTTTTTATAGCGTTGTATAGCGTCACCACGGTGTCTCTCAGATACTCCTCCGTTCTGTCTTCTCTGTTGATGACCTTTTCCCAGTCCCACTGATCCACATATATGGAGTGGAGATTGTCAAGCTCCTCGTCGCGCCTTATGGCGTTCATATCCGTATAGAGTCCGGTCCCCGGCTTGAAATTGTATTTTCCCAGCGCCATCCTCTTCCATTTGGCGAGCGACTGCACGATCTCCACCTTCTTCTCGCCCATGTCCTTGACCGTGAAGCTGACCGTCCTCTCGACGCCGTTGAGGTTATCGTTGAGCCCTGTTTCCGGCGCTACGAACAGCGGCGCCGAGACCCTTCTCAGCCTGAGACCGTAGGCCAGCTCCTGCTGAAAAAAGTCCTTGATCTTCTTTATCGCTCTCTGACTCTCCATGTAATCTATGAATGGCGTGTAATTCTTTGGTATTATGAGCTCGTGCATCTCAGTCCTCCTCACTTCTCCTTGAATATATGCATCCGCAGTAATCCTGGCGGTATAATCCGTATTTTCTCGAAAGCTCCACTGAACGTCTGAAGCCGTCCTTTTTCTTGAAGTCTCTGTCCAGGAACGTCAGTGCGTATCTCATCGCCAGCTCCCTGCCCAAAACCGATATCTGCTTGTAATCCTTATGCGGACTTACTGTCAGCGTAGTGGTGAAATAATCAAAGCCCGACATACTGGCCATCTCCGCCGTCTTCTCAAGCCGCTGTCTGAAGCACACCCTGCATCGCGCGCCGCCCTCCGGTTCGTTTTCCAGACCCTTTACGGCCGCAAAAAACTCAGCCGGCCTGTAGCTGCCTTCCAGAAACCATAGCCTGGCCTTGCCGGCATTCTCCCGGTTGAACTTCTCTATGAAGTCCATCTGCGCCGCACGTCTTCGCTGGTATTCGTCCTCCTCCGTTATGCACGGGTTGTAAAAAAACACGGTGACATCAAACTCATCCACCAGCCGCTCCACCACGGCCGTGCTGCACGGTCCGCAGCAGCTGTGCAGCAGGAGCTTCGGCTTATCTTCAAACTCCTTCATGTCATCCCTGAGGATGAATTTTTCTTCATTTTCCACCAAACACTTGTTACAGACAATCATAATGGTTATTATATCATAATATGAGATAGTTGAAAATGCTGTTACTGTGAAAAATACGGGAGGAGAGAGCCATGACGGACAGCGCCAAAGCGTTGATATTCGACAGATCGGACGGACAGGAGCTGAGGATCAATACCATAAACACATACCTCAAGAGACGTTTCGGAGAAAAGACCGTCAAGCTGTCGCTCGACGGCGGCTTCACCTGCCCCAACAGAGACGGCTCCAAGGGCGTCGGAGGCTGTCTTTTCTGCTCCGCCAGCGGCTCCGGCGACATGGCCTCCGGCACCGGCATCATAAGCGCAGACATCGACCGTCAGATCACTCTGCTGTCGGACAAATGGCCGCAGGCGAAATACATCGCCTACTTCCAGAGCCACACCAACACATACGCGCCCGTCGAAGAACTGAAGCGCAAATTCTGTGCTGCTCTCGATCACCCGGCAATATCAGGGCTGGCCGTCGCCACCAGACCCGACTGCCTTCCGGACGACGTCGTCGAGCTGCTCGCAGAGCTCAACAGGGAAACATTCATGTGGGTCGAGCTCGGTCTTCAGACTACGATCCCGGAAACGATGAAAAGCATGAACCTGTGCTATACGCTGGCAGATTACGACGCGGCCGTAAAAAAGCTCACCGCAGCTGGTATCAGGGTCGTCACCCATCTCATTCTCGGTCTTCCGGGCGAAACGGAGGAGATGATGCTCAGCTCCGTACGCTACGTCTGCGGCAAAAAAATATTCGGGATCAAGCTCCACATGCTGAACCTGGTGAAGGGCTCGCAGATGGAAACGCTCTATCCCGACTACGTTTCGTTTGAGACTATAGACGACTATGTCGATCTTGTTATCGCCGCGCTTGAGCTGATACCGCCGGAGATTACGGTACACCGCATATCGGCGGATGCGCCGCGGTCAACCCTCATATCTCCGTCCTGGAGCTACAAGAAGCGCACCATCCTCAACAGCATACACAGGGAAATGCGCCTGCGCGACACATGGCAGGGCAAATACGCCGCTGCAGCGGAATCCCCATCAGCCGACGCAGCTCACGAGCTTTAAGCGTCTTCTATTCCTCTGGGCCTGTCCTGCCCTCATTATAGTGCTTGCGGCACAGCGACACGTACATGTCGTTTCCGCCCACCATGATCTGATCTCCGCTCTTGGTGAACTTGCCGTCTATGACTCTGGCGACCATGGTGGCCTTCCTGCCGCACCAGCAGATGGTCTTGATCTCTTCTATCTTATCGGCATATACCAGCATGTAATACGAGCCCTCGAACAGCTCGTTTTTGAAGTCGTTTTTGAGCCCGTAGGCCAGGACGGGGATGTTGAAGCTGTCCACGATCTCCACCAGCTCCTCGACGTGGTGTTTTTTCAGGAACTGACATTCATCGACAACGACGCAGTCTATGGGCTCCCTGTCGTTTTCACGCATGAAGAGCTCCAGTATATTCGTTTCGTCGTTGACGACCGTCGCTTCTCTGCTGAGGCCGACCCTCGACGTTATCCTTCCCTGCCCGTATCTCGTATCTATGCCGGGCACCAGCGCCAGCACGCGTTTGCCGCGTTCCTCGTAATTGTACGCTACCTTTATGACCTCGATGGACTTTCCCGCGTTCATCGTGCTGTATCTGTAGTATAACTGTGCCATGATCTTCTCCTTCGCGATCTTCGCATTAAAGAAAAATAACCCCTCGGACATAGTCAGCAAGGGATTATCTTTATTTGTAAGTGGTGCCCAGACTCGGAATCGAACCAAGGACACGGGGATTTTCAGTCCCCTGCTCTACCAACTGAGCTATCTGGGCAAACTACTTATCAATATTTGGTGGGCCATCAGGGACTTGAACCCCGGACCTGCCGGTTATGAGCCGGACGCTCTGACCAACTGAGCTAATGGCCCAACTATTGTCAAACATGGTCGGGGTGGCAGGATTTGAACCCGCGGCCCACTGGTCCCAAACCAG
>CASESB010000059.1 GCA_949290475.1 uncultured Bacillota bacterium | reverse complement strand
GCAAGCTCATATACAGTTGTAAAATCCTCCAGCTCCAGCAGAGAGGCGATGCCCTCCGCCGTCTTCAGCTTTTCGTATATCTCCATAAAAAAACCTCCGTTGCCCGAGGCTTCGGAGGTCTGTCACGATATTACGACGTGCCTGCTGCGTCAGCAGCCGCCGTCTTCATCACAGTCGCCTTTTTCCTCGGTCATACCCTTGGCATCAGTACGAGCATATATTGGTTCTTTACTTTTTTAATCCTGTTTCAATTCACATTTTACCACACGATCGCGCCCGGGTAAATCCCTAATTACCTCGGCCGGCGAATATTTTTTTGCGTCCCTGAGCATTTTGCGCAAATCCTCGCCCTGATCGTGTCCGATCTCCATGACGAGAAAGCCTCCCGGCTTCATGTGTTCCGCGGCTTTTTCCACTATGATCCTGTAAAAATCCAGCCCGTCGCGCCCGCCGTCAAGCGCCGCCAGCGGCTCGTGATCCTTTACCTCGTCCTGGAGTATGGAAATCATGTTCGTCCTTATATAAGGGGGGTTCGTGACTATCATGTCGAACTTCATGCCCCTGACGGGCTCGAACATGTTGCCCTGCAGGAATTTCGCCTTTACTCTAAGTGCTTTGGCGTTATCTGCGGCCGTTGCCAGCGCGCTTTCGCTTATATCCGTCGCCGTGACCCTGACGTTGCCGCAGATCTTGGCCAGCGATATGCCTACGGCTCCGCTGCCGCAGCAGAGATCGAGCACCTCCCACTCTCGGCTGCCCTTCAGCTTCTCAAAAAACGACAGCTTTTCACGCGGCGTGTTCTGTATGATCCTCGCCGCCTCCGTAACCAGCGTCTCCGTATCCTGGCGCGGGATCAGCACGTCGGGATTGACCTTGAAGCTGTAGCCCATGAACTCCTGGACGCCCGTGATATGCTGTAGCGGGATCCTCGAGGCCCGCTTTGCTATGAGCTCCAGATACTTTTCCTCCGTCTCGCTGTCCACCTCTTCCTCCGCTTTGAGAAAAAGGCCGACCCTGTCAATTCCCGTCAGGAAGCAGTAGAGCTCCTCGGCGTCTATCTTCGGATCCATGCAGTGCGCCCTGGCGAGCCGATATTCCCCTTCCTTTACGAGTATCCTTGTTTTCATCGTTCTCCTTTCCCGTATGTATCGCAGCAGCTGTCGGCATCGCAGCCGTCACAAGCGCTGCCGTCATCTGCCTTTTCTTCCTGTCCGCCGGCGGGAGCCTTTTTGCCCTCAGCCTCCAGCACCGCGTTTATCGAAGCTATCGCCACCTCGAGCTGCTTATCGTCCGGCTCCTTCGTCGTTATCTTCTGCAGATAGAGCCCCGGTATGCTGAGAGCCTTCACGATCGGGCTGTCGCCCTTGCCGGCCCACCTCAGCAGCTCATATGACAGCCCCGCGATCACGGGCAGCAGCAGCAGCCTGGAGATGATCCTCAGCGCCAGATTCGGCCAGCCCAGCAGGAAATGCAGCGCAAAGGCGATGATGAACACGAACATCAGGAAGCTGGTGCCGCATCGCGGATGCAGCGTCGGGAACTGCCGGCAGTTTTCCGGCGTCAGCTCCAGTCCGCACTCATAGCAGTGTATCGTCTTGTGCTCCGCGCCGTGGTACTGAAAGACGCGCTTTATCTCCCCCATGAAGGAGATGGCATAGACATACAGCACGAAGAGCAGTATACGGAACACTCCCTCCGCGAAATTGAGCCAGAAAATGCTGTCCGTGAACAGCTTCATGACGCTGACGACTCCCGTAGGCAGTATGATGAAGACGCCGACTGTAAATGCCAGCGCCAGCACGACCGACATGTACATCATCACGTTCCATGCCGCCTTGCTGCCGAATTTCTCATTGAGCCACCTTTCAAAGCGCGTCTCTTCGTATTCCTCATCTTCGGCTTCGCCCAGCACCTCGGCCGATTTCATCAGCTGACCGGTGCCCAGCACCAGCGATCCGATGAAGGCTACGACACCTCTTATGAGAGGCAGCTTCATCCATCTCTTAGGCTCCTTTATGCTGCCGGTTTCGATCTTTATCGTGCCGTCCGGCAGTCTGATGGCGAGGGCGGTTTTTTTCTCGCCTCGCATCATGATGCCTTCCATGACCGCCTGACCGCCCATTTTCGTAGGGTTTGCCCCCTTGCGAAATATCTTGCTTAAGTCCATATCAGCCCTCTAACCTTATCTTCTTTATCACTTCTATGAACGTCCTGTTGTCCTTGGTGTGGGCCAGGTTGTCCAGTATCATCTCCGTCACCTCGGCGTTATCCCTGTTGCCGAGCGCGCGTCTCATGGACCAGATGGCCTCCAGCTCGTCCTGATCCATCAGCAGATCCTCGCGCCTGGTGCCCGACTTGTTGAGGTTGATAGCCGGGAATATGCGCTTCTCAGACAGCTTTCTGTCGAGGTGCAGCTCCATGTTTCCCGTGCCCTTGAATTCCTCGAATATCAGATCGTCCATACGGCTGCCGGTTTCCACCAGAGCCGTCGCCAGTATCGTGATGCTGCCGCCTTCCTCGAGCTTTCTTGCCGCACCGAAGAACTTCTTCGGCTTGTGCAGCGCTCCCGGATCGAAACCGCCCGACAGCGTCTTGCCTGACGGCGGCACTACAAGATTGTATGCTCTGGCGAGCCTCGTTATGCTGTCCAGCAGTATGACGACGTCTCTGCCGTACTCCGCCAGCCTCTGTGCTCTCGCCAGCACCATTTCCGCTACCTTTACGTGATGCTGCGGCATCTCGTCGAACGTGGAGTATATCACATCGCCGTTGCCCTTGAGGCTGCGCTTCATATCGGTGACCTCCTCCGGACGCTCATCTACCAGCAGGATTATCATTTCCACCTCGGGGTAGTGCTTTTCGATGCTGCCTGCGATCTTCTTCAGCAGCACTGTCTTTCCCGCCTTCGGCGGTGCGACGATAAGGCCTCTCTGCCCTTTTCCTATCGGCGCCACAAGATCTATGAGCCTGAGCGAAAGCTCTCTGCCGTCCTCGAGCTTGAACCTCTCGTTTGGAAAAATCGGTGTCAGCGACTCAAAATCCGGCCTGCTGATGGCCTTGCCCGGTTCCTCGCCGTTGACGGACACCACGTACAGCAGCGCGCCGAACCTGTCGCCGTCGTTAGGGTTCCTGCATATGCCTCTGACCTTGTCGCCCGTCTTCAGGTTGAAGCGCCTGATCTGAGCCGGCGCGACGTATATATCCCTGTCGCTGGTGAGGAAGTTGTCGAAGCGCAAAAATCCGAAGCCGCCGTCAGCCAGCTCCAGTATGCCTTCCTCCTCAAATCTGTCGCTTCGTTCAGGCGCCGCTTTACCGCGTCCCCTGCCATGCTTTGCCTGCTTATCGTTTCTTTCATGCGCTTCTGCGGCTTCGCTTTCCGCCGCAGCTGCCGCCTGATCTGCCGCTTCTTCCTCGCCGCTGGCCTCGTCAGCCATCGCCCTTCGCGGTCTGCCGTTTTTCACGGCCCGCGCCTTATTACCGCGCGTCCTGCCGCTGTCTTTCGTCTCGCGGCCTTTCGTTCCGCTTTCTTGCCTATCGCCGTCTTTCATTTCGCTTTCTTGCCTGCCGCGGCCTACGCCTGTCTGCGCCCCGGCGCCATTATCGGCAGCCGCGGTTTCCCCGGCATCATCTTCCGCCGCACCGGCCGGCTCTTCGTCCTTCATCAGCGCCTTAACCAGCTCGGCCTTCTTCATCTTCTGATAATTTTTCAGACCAAAAGTCCTTGCGATCTCTCTGAGCTCGGCGACCTTCTTCTCCTGCAGCGCCGACTCATCCATAGTCTTCCACATAGATGTGAACCCTTTCTTTAATATGTGATGTTGATAGTATGATTTGATATATGGTGTTATTAATAAATGTGTTTCAAATCTGTTCTAAAATGCGTTTCGGGAATTCAAAGAAAATGACTCAATGATGACAGGATCATATTTTCTGTGATTCGTTATGGTTATAATATACACTGTTTTTTCGTTTTGCACAACAGGGTAGTTGAATACTTTATCGCGTGCGAACGCGTACGATCGCGGGCGTTCGCACACAAGTTGGCACATAATCGCACACGGAACAATATAAAATGGCAAACTGAACCGCCCCTATCTGTTATGGCTAAATATCTAACATATGGGGGCGGTTCCTCAGGCAGTTCTTTCAATGCGCGGGCGTTCGCCTCAGCATGCAGATATTTCGCCCCAGTCTGTTGACATTTATTTCCATGTGGTGTATGCTGTGCGTACGCTACATGGAAATAAATACCATTTGAAAGAATCGTCTACACCCAGTATAATGAAAGGAGATTGTATTGAAAACAGAGAGAAAAGAGCTTAAAGACCTTGATCTTCTCGACCGCTTTCTCTTTGCCGAAGCCATAGAGGATCCGGAGACGATGGAACTGATCCTGGAGATCATCCTCGGCAGGGAGATAGTCCTCAAACATCTG
>CASESB010000058.1 GCA_949290475.1 uncultured Bacillota bacterium | reverse complement strand
GGTATAGGATTCCTGGTGATAAGAGAGATGCTGGCAAAGCGCTGCAGATGGAAGAAATTTTCGATGCATACGAAAGCGGTGCTGTCGGTCAGTCTGGCGCTGATAGTCATAGGCACACTGCTGATAAGACTCACCGAGGACATAAGCTGGCTCGGCGCGTTTTTTCACAGCGTTTCAGCCAGAACGGCAGGATTTTCGACATACCCGCTGGGCGGATTTTCCAGCGCCACGCTGCTGGTGATAATAGTGCTGATGTTCATAGGAGCCTCGCCGGGATCGACGGGCGGAGGTATCAAGACCAGCACCCTGTTCATACTGCTGCAGGGAATCAAGTCATCGGCTACCAACAAGATGGAGGAAGCGTTCCATTATTCGGTGCCGGCCAATGCCTTCCATAAGGCGGCGGTCATAACGCTGATAGCCATAGGCGTAATATTTACGGGAACATATCTGATGATAATAATGGAGCCCGACGTTCCGGTCATAGACGCCATGTTCGAGGTGACGAGCGCCTTCGGTACGGTGGGACTTTCCACGGGTATAACGCCGGATCTGGGCGTCGGTGCAAAGCTGCTGTCGATCGTGGTTATGTATATAGGACGACTGGGGCCGCTTACGATAGCCTCGCTGTGGTACTTTACAAAGGGCGACAGGACGCGCTATCCGGAAGGAAATATTTCGATAGGATAATAGAAAACATGATGATCGGGAGGAAATATGTTTGACAGATACAGAAGGGGAAAAACATCATACGGTATCGTAGGGCTGGGCAGATTCGGTTCTGCGCTGGCCAATGAGCTGGCGGCTATGGATGCCGACATGCTGATACTCGATAAAAACGAGGAAAAGGTGCGCGAGGTAAGAGAGTTTACCGAAAATGCGCTGGTGATAAAGAATCTCGACAAGCCGTCTCTGCTCGAAACGGGCATACAGAACTGCGATGTGGCCATCGTATGCATAGGAGAGCAGATGGACAGCTCCATACTGACGACGCTTAATCTTGTCAGCATGGGCGTGCCGAAGGTGATCGCAAGAGCTACCAGCAGCGAGCACGGCGAGATCCTTGAAAAGCTGGGAGCTCAGATAGTATATCCTGAGCATGACATGGCTGCCAGGCTGGCAAACAGACTGGAATCGGCCAATCTTCCGAACTTTGCGCAGCTGAGCGACAGGGTAAGCATATCGAAGCTGAACATCTCGTATGAGATGGAGGAGGAAACCGTTGCCGATGTGGATCTGAAGGGCAGATTCGGCGTGAACGTCATAGCTATAGAGAGCGACGGCGTCGTGTATCCTGAAGTTGATCCGCAGTACGAGTTCAAGGAAGGCGATATCATCTTCGTCATAGGCGACAAGGACAATATCAAGGAGCTTACCGAATGGATCGAGGACGACTAAGCTTGTAATATTATTTGTAAAGCGGCAGGGCTTGTCTTTCAAGCCCTGCCGAACTGTTGTTTTGCAGTTGTTTTTTAAAAAGCTTACGCATGACTGCAAAATTTTGTGCGTTTGCAGGTTTAAAGCCACGTATGAACCTGTCCAGGCCCTCTGCAAAGCGTTTCACATCATGCAAAATCATTCAACCCCATTGCTTTATGCAGTCATTCAAGCCCAAAAAACAAAATAACTGCAAAGAAACAAAAAGATCCGGGTTTGTAATCAAATAATCATTGTAAAACGGCAGGACTTGTCTTTCAAGTTCTGTTTTGTTTTGAATCCAATAAATGTAAGAATTATCTGAAAAACAGAATATTGACAATAAACTAATAATATATTATTATGTTAATCAGGAGAGAATGTTTTTAAATTACGGAGGGAAAGGAGATGAGAAAAGTGAAAAAAACTGTAGCTATTGCTTTGATGTTGGCGTTGATTGTCGCTACTTTTGCGGCATGCGGGGGCAGTGAACCTGAAAAAGTCGCAGTTACAAATGGAGTAATATATACTCTTGAGGGGGATAACTGGGATACAGAACCGGCTTCTGCAATGGTTATCAATGCTGACGGCATCATAGAAGCTGTTGGGTCTGATGAGGACGTAGAAGGATTTATCGACGATAATACAAAAGTCGTCGATCTTAATGGTAAAACAGTCTTGCCTGGGCTGATAGACTCTCATGTACATCCACCGGGAGCTTTGTTTACAGAGCTGTATAATATTGATTTGTACAGCACTTTTAATAAGGAAGATACCATAGCTGCGATTGAAGAGTTTGTGGAAGAAAATCCTGATCTTGAAATTTACTGGGGAAGTGGATTTAACATGGGCATGGTGGATGAAAACGGAGATCCGCCTACTAAAGAATGGCTTGATGACATTTGTCCAGATGTTCCGATGATATTGACATCAAATGATGGTCATTCGGATTGGCTGAATTCGGCGGCCTTAGAGCTTTGTGGCATAGATGAGAGCACAACGCATCCTACGGGGAATATACACAAAGATGCGGATGGGAATCCTACAGGCCTTCTTACTGACGCAGGCTCACTAATTACTGTAGAGCAGGAGTTTACTGCGGAGCAGCAGAAGGAAGCGCTGACTCAATTTATAAAAAAGATGCACGACTGGGGATATACGGCATTCTGGTCAGCTGGACATTCTGTTGATTTCGATCAGTTCCTCGCTTTGGAAGAAGAAGGTGCATTTACGATGCATGCAAACCTTTCTGGGCGTATGAATCCTGATGATTGGGAAAAGAGTATTGAGGATCTTGATCAATTAAAAGCAGATGCTGAAGGAGCGGAGAATATAAGAGTAGAAACAGCTAAATTCTTTGCTGATGGTGTAATTGAAGGTGTTACAGGCTATTTGAAAGAGCCGTATACAGAAGCTGCAGGCCATGGATCTAATTATGTTTCCACTCCGCTTTGGGATGAAAATGACATGAAGGACGCCATGATAAAACTCATGGAAAAAGGGTATGATGTGCATGTTCATTCCATTGGTGATGCTGCTACTGAAATGACCGTTAATTCGATAGAAGCAGCGCAAGAGGCAAATGGAAATAAGGATTACAGAAATACTATAACCCATCTTCAGGTTGTAGATGATAATGATATTCAGAGAATGAGTGAGCTTAATATCATCGGTGCTGTTCAGGCATTTTGGCATCTCAAAGAGCCTGATTGGTACGATACCGTTGATGAGCTTGTTTTAGGCGAAGAGAGAGCGTGGAATGAATACCCACTTAAATCTCTGTTTGATGCAGGGATAACAGTTACTGCATCTGGAGATTATCCTGTATCACCTATAAATAATCCATTCTGGGCCATAGAGGCAGGAGTAACGAGAAACCTTAACAATGCTGATTATTACGGCGTTGAAGATATTACAGATATGGATGATCCGACATGGCTTCTCAATCCTGATGAAAGAGCTACCGTTAAACAGATGATCGAGGCTTATACTATAAACGGTGCATATCAAATGAGGTCTGAAGACAGTATAGGATCTCTTGCTGAAGGTAAATTCGGTGATTTCATAGTGATAGATCAGGATATTGTTAACCTTGACCCGCTTAAGATAGACGGTATAAAGGTTCTTGCTACAGTTTTCATGGGTGACGTCGTAAGTGGAGAGCTTACAGAAGAATAGGTGTGATTAAAAAACATGAGGATTAAAAAAATCAGGGACTAATTCATAGCCCCTGATTTTTTTAAATCCATAACTATCGTTTATTGGAAGCGTTGAGTACGTTTCTGATCTTGTGCTGTACCATGCCCTTGATTGCAGATCTTGCAGGACCGAGATATTTTCTCGGATCGAAGTCCTCGGGATGCTCTGCGAAGTGTTTCCTTATTTCGGCAGTCATGGCCAGCCTCAGGTCGGTATCGATATTGACCTTGCATACGCCGTGCTTCGTGGCGGTCTTTATCATGTCCTCAGGCACGCCCTGCGCTCCCGGGATGCTGCCGCCGTATTGATTGCACTTTTCCACGAATTCAGGAAGAACCGTGGACGCGCCGTGAAGTACGAGCGGCGTATCAGGGATCAGCTTGTGGATCTCCTGGAGTCTGTCAAAATCAAGGTACGGCGTTCCTTTGAATTTATAAGCGCCGTGGCTGGTGCCTATGGCTACGGCCAGAGAATCGACGCCTGTCTTTTCCACGAATTCGGCCGCTTCCTCAGGATCTGTGAAGGTGGCGTTCCTGGCATCTACATTGATGTTGTCCTCTATGCCGGCCAGCTTGCCCAGCTCGGCCTCTACCGATACGCCCTTGCTGTGGGCGTATTCCACTACTTCTTTGGTCAGCCTTATATTCTCCTCGAACGGGTGCTTGGAACCGTCTATCATTATTGACGTGAACCCGTCGTCAACGCATTTCTTGCAGATGTCGAAGTCTTCGCCGTGGTCGAGATGCAGTGCGATATCGAGTCCGGTGTCTTCGATAGCCGCCTCTACGAGCTTGACCAGGTATACGGGCTTGGCGTATTTCCTTGCACCTGCTGAAACCTGGAGTATTAGCGGAGCCTTTTCCTCCATGGCTGCCTCGACTATACCCTGGATGATCTCCATATTGTTGACGTTAAACGCGCCAACGGCGTAATCCTGTGTCAGGGCCTTTGCGAACATATCCTTTGTAGTAACTAAAGCCATGATCTTCCTCCTTTTAAGACTGTTAAACACATTGGACTATATTATGATATCGAGTATCTCTTCGTCTGAAGAGCCCTCCGGGATCTGGAAGGTGCCTGTGCTCAAGGTCACTTCTCCATCTTCTCCCGCTGCATCAGTCGCGTATTCCTCGAAATCGGCTGCCGAATCAACCAGGCCTTCATCAGCCAGCGCTTCGGATACGGTTGTTATCGTATCGTCCTCGTCGATAGTTATCGACACTACCGTGGATTCCGTGGCAGTTTCTTCGACCTGCTGCTCCTGGGCTGCAGCGGCTTCCTTTGCCAGCTGCTCAGGATAATCCATTATGGCGCCGATCCGCGTATATATTATGAAGGCTGCCGCTGCCAGTATCAGCAGCACGATCAGTATGTCGTTCTTATCGTAAAAAAAATCCTTGAGTTTCCTCATCTCGATACTCCTTTATATGTATTTATCGCATACATATATACTCTAACATATTTCTTTTTTTTTCTCAAATCCAAAAGCGGGCTTTTTGATGAAAATTTCTTCACAGATGAAAATTTATAGACATTAATCTGTAATTGACTGTCAATTTGTTGTATAATCTTATTTATGGTGAAATTATTAATAACCGAAAACGAGGCAAATCAAAGGCTTGACAGGTTTTTGAGAAAGTATCTGAAACGTGCGTCTCTGAGCGGCATCTACAGGATGATAAGGAAGGATGTCAAGCTCAACGGCAGACGCGCAGGAGAGGATACGATGCTGAAGGCCGGGGACGAGCTGGCGCTTTATATTACCGATGAAAGGCTGGCACAGCTGACGGCGGAGAGAAAGAAGCCGGCGGCCAGAAAGCAGTTCCGGGTCATATACGAGGATGAGGATATCCTGATAGTAGACAAGCCGCGAGGTCTTCTGACGCACGGCGATTCGCGCGAGAAGAAAAACACGCTGGCAAACCAAGTCTGCGGATATCTGCAGGAAAAGGGCGATTTTGACCCTGCGAGCGAAAAGACGTTCACGCCTGCTCCCGTTAACCGTCTGGATCGCAATACGACAGGGCTGGTGATATTCGGCAAGAATGCGGCGGCTCTGCGTGAGCTTACGCAGCTGATAAGGCGGCGCGAGGGGATCGGGAAGTTTTATCTCACCATTGTGTGCGGATGCTTCGATACGCCGGCGGTCTTTGAAGACAGGATGGCAAAGGACGAGGCAAAGAATATTTCGCAGGTGACGGCGGACGGAGGTAAGGCCGCTGTAACGCGCGTCAGACCTGTAAGGACAGGAGAGCGCTTCTCCCTTGTTGAAGCGGGGATACTGACGGGGCGCACGCATCAGATAAGAGTGCATCTTGCCAATGCCGGATTTCCGCTGGCGGGAGACGCCAAGTACGGCGACAGAAGGATAAACGGTGAGCTCAGAAAATACGGCATAACGACTCAGCTGCTGCATGCATACAGGCTGGAGTTTGCCGACATACCGCAGGTGCCCCAGGGACTGAGAGGCAGGATCATAGAAGCTCCGGCACCGGAGAATTTTGCAAGAGCCGAGAAGCTGTTGATACGAGGAAAGGATTAGTTATGAGTAGCAGATCGACAACTGAAACGGGATATTCAAGGCGGAGAAAGTCGCCTTACATGGTGGCGATAGCGCTGGCGATAGTGATGTTTGTTCTGGTGGCGCCTGAGGTCAACGAAGGGAACGCCATGTCGCCGACGATAGAGGACGGTCAGGTGCTTGTCGTGAGCAAAACGGCATATTCGCAGAAGCGCGGGCTTCCGGAGCGAGATCAGTTAGTTATCCTGGAAAAGAACGCCGAGAACGCGCAGAAGATATCGGATGACAATATAATAGCGCGCGTAGCCGGACTGCCGGGGGAAACGGTAGAGATCAAGGACGGCAAGGTGTATATAGACGGCGAGGAATATATCACGGAGAACGGCATAGAGGGCTCTGACGGCGAGATGAAGGTGAAGCTGTCAAAGAACGAGGTTTTTCTTCTCTGCGATAACAGGCAGGAGCATCTCGACAGCAGAAATAAAAAGCTCGGGCCGGTGGACATGCGGGACATCAAGGGCAATGTGCTCTTCAGCGTATGGCCGTTTTCGCGCTTTGGAGGTATCGACTAAATGAAGGAACTGATCAAGGATATAATCATAGCTCTGGTCATAGTCATAGCCATCACCCTGGTCATAAAGCCGACGATAGTGAAGGAAAGATCGATGGAGCCCACGCTCTATGAGAACAACTATCTGTTCGTCAACAAGCTGGCATACCTGGGCAAGGATCATCCGGGATACGGAGATATCATCATCTTCGATTCGGATGTGCAGAAGGATGACGGCAGCGGTAACAAGATACTGATAAAGCGCGTGATAGCGGTAGAAAACGACGTGGTGACGATAACGGACGGCAGCGTGTACAGAAACGGCGAGCTGCTCAGCGAGGATTATACGCTCGAGGGCTTTACGACGGGAGAGATATACGATTACGTGGTGCCTGAGGA
The DNA here is from genome assembly GCA_949290475.1 of uncultured Bacillota bacterium. Taxonomy (GTDB): domain Bacteria; phylum Bacillota; class Clostridia; order Peptostreptococcales; family Anaerovoracaceae; genus Lentihominibacter. The sequence goes on along the minus strand of CASESB010000058.1, from coordinate 35,498 downwards.
TCAGGTTTTCGTCATGGGCGACAACAGGAGCGTCAGCCTCGACAGCAGATCGGAAGAAGTAGGCACCATCAGCGAGGATGATATAATAGGGAAGGCTTTCTTCAGGCTTTATCCGTTCGGCGAGATAGGGCTCCTGTAGGAAGCCGCCGGAAAGGATGACGGTGAATGAAGCTCGTAGCCAACAATAAAAAAGCCAGACACGATTATTTCATAGAAGAGACGTATGAAGCGGGTATAAGTCTCACCGGGACGGAGATCAAGTCCGTAAGGCAGGGCAAGGTGAGCATAAAGGAAAGCTATGCGAAGATAGAGGGGGAGGAAGTGATCCTCTACGGCATGAACATAAGCCCTTATGAGCAGGGAAACAGGTTCAACGGCGATCCTCTGAGACCGCGCAAGCTGCTGCTCCATAAACGTGAGATAAGGAAATTGATCGGACAGACGACGCTAAAGGGCTTGACTTTAGTGCCGCTCAGGATGTACATTAATGACAGAGGGCTGGCCAAGGTCGAGATCGCGCTGGCTCGCGGCAAAAAGCAGTATGACAAGAGACACGATATCGCTAAGAGGGATGCTGACAGGAGGATGCAGCAGGCCATGAGAAAGTAAGGAGGGCACACCATGCAGAGTTTTCTCAACAAAGTGGGCAAAACAGCAGGAGCAGCCATGAACAAGGCTGGCAGCAAGGCGGGAGAGCTTCTTGAGGTTAGCAAGCTGAAGGCTAAGATAAGCTCCGAAAAGCAGAGCATGAATTCCGTTAAGAGGGATATAGGCGATTACTGCTACAGTCTGTTTGTCGACGACAAGATCGACGATAAACGCATCAGAGAATATTGCGAGCAGATAAGGAATCACGAGGCGACCATCGAGGATCTGCAGCAGCAGATCGACGACGTCAAGGAGGAATACAGGGCCAAGTCGGATGAAGCCGACGAGGCAGCCGATGAGGACGAGCATCTGTAATATAAGATGACGAATGAAGCCTGATGTGTTATAATTAAAGTATACACGGGGATGTTTTTGGTTTCGACGGGGGTGTGGAAGCCGGATAAGCGAGCCGTAGTCGCCAAGTCTACGTTAAAAGTGGCCGTTTAAATATAAACTCTAAAAAGAACAACAATTTCGCACCTGTAGCTATGGCTGCATAAGCAGTCCATAAGCTGTGCGTGTCGGCTCCGGTTTACCTGTAGGCCGGATGATCGACATCGATCATACAGGAAAACTTCATGTGAAAGCCCGGCAGCATGAGGGAACAACGGGATAGCTAATCGAGAAGCCTGCTTTTGGGCGTTTCGAGAGGCGAAACTCTAAAACATAAGCTGCGCTCGGAGAAAGTCCGTCGGAAACGCTTTCGGACATGGGTTCGAACCCCATCATCTCCACCAACATCAAGAGAAAAGCACGCTGAATCATTGAGATTTCAACGTGCTTTTTGATTCATTATTTGCGGTGCATCCACACAGGCTTTTCGCAGCCGCCCGCAGTCATCGACCGACTTGTTAATATATCATGACTGACCATTGTTTTTTAACATTTTCGGCTGTTTAAACGCGTTCATCCGAGGCGCAGTTGTTAACATCCGCTCACAATGGCCTTATTTTAACAAGTTTCACGCTCTCGCCCGGTCATTTTCCATTAAACAAAAGCCTTTTTTGATTATCTTTAACAAGTTCGCTTTTGCCGACCCGTCAAAAACATCTTTTCTTGTTAATATCTTCGATCTATCGTCTTTCTTTAACAACAACAGATTGACAACAATAAATTAACAACACATAAAAGGGTATGCGCAATCAGCGTGCATTACTCGGATCTCTTAGCTGTCATATGCGCTATTGTCATCTCGTAAGCGCAGAAATTTCCCTCCTGAGCTTTCACGTATTTCATTCCGCCGTCCATGAGGCCCGGTGAATACTTCTCTACGGTAGCTTGCATAGCCGGCTTTATCTCCTCCGGAGTCGTAAGTCGCTTCACATCTCCATATACGATAACGCTTCTGTAGAATGTCGTAAACTTTGTAGGCTGTACGTCATCGAGATCAACGACCGAAAGGCAAACCGAAGGATTCTTAGTCAGCAGATCGTACTTCTGGCCGGCAAGGGCGCCGTGAAAATAGATTTTGCCATCCGCATAAGCAAAGCTGACAGGTACGGAATACGGATATTTATCCTCACCGTTGATGGCAAGCGTGCCGTGAGTTACCTTTTTGAGAATGGCAACAGCTTCTTCCTGCGACAGCTGCTGCTCCTTAAGGCGCATTTCTCTAAACATATCATTACCTCCTTAAGATCAATGTTTATAATTCTTTTATCACCATTATATATCGCCTGTCGCTCATTTACAAGTTTGTATACAAAAAAAGCCGCCTTAATCAGCCATATCACAGCTGCCGAAACAGACTGGAAACGACAAATCAAAAAGCACGTTGAAATCTCAATGATTCAACGCGCTTTTCTCTTGATGCTGGTGGACCCGAAGAGGATCGAACTCTCGACCTCTGCGTTGCGAACGCAGCGCTCTCCCGGCTGAGCTACGGGCCCGTATATGCGGCGGCATATATACCGCACAGAAGCTAAATAAAATTTTATATCTCTTTCGCGAGCAAGTCAATATTATTTGCATATTTTTTAGCGTGCGGAGGGTGAACGCGGAAGCTCTGCGGATTTCGGATCATATGTATGAAAGTATTACAATCGTATGACGGAGGTGGTATAATAAAAATATAAGATATAGTGGCGTCGGAAGTTGCAAAGGAGTGATTTAGGATGGCATTTTTTACGACAAAGGATAACTGCAAGATATATTACGAAGAGCATGGCAGCGGCGAGCCGTTGATATTCATCCATGGCTGGTCATGCAATCATAAGTTTTTCAAATATCAGGTAGATGAGTTCGCTAGAAAATACAGGGTCATACTCTATGATTTCCGCGGACACGGACAGTCGGATCGTTCTGCTCTTACAGAGCGAGGGATGAACCTAAACCGCTTTGCAGCAGACCTTCATGAGCTGATTGAGCATCTGGGGCTGGATAATGTCAACGTTGCCGGCTGGTCCATGGGAACGAGCACGTTGCTGGCATATGCCAGAGAGTTCAAATGTCAGTACATAAAGAAAATGTGCTTCATAGATATGACCCCGAAGCTTCTCTGTGATGATGAGTGGAAGCTGGGACAGAGCTGCAGCTTTGATATCGTACAGAATCTTCAGTTCATGGCGGCGCTGGCAGTTAGCTGGGAGTTTGCAGCCAAGTTGTTCATACCTAATGTTTTCGCAAAGGGATATGATCAGGACAGGGATGAGTTCAAATGGGTGCTGAACGAGGCTCTTGACAATACACCGCACTGCATGATGAACATGTGGATCGCAATGGCGATAGAAGACTTCAGGCCGGTGCTGCCGACTATCAAGGTGCCGGTGCTGCTGGCATACAGCGGAGACGGTATGATATACGGTCCGGCACATGGAGAATACATGAAGGAAAACCTGGGTGGTGAAAGCAAACTGGTGATATTCCCTGGATGCGGTCACGGGCTGTTCCTGGAGGATCCTGAGAAGTTCAACGACGAGCTGGGGAAATTCTTAGAGGAATAAAATCCGTTCACGCATCGGAGAAGCGGCGGAGAAAATATTGATAACGGATACGGGCTGTTTATATGAGCCTGTGATAAAAGCGGCCAGACCGTGCGAAATGTGCGGTCAGCCGTTTTTTATATGATATGGATGCTTGAATAGAAGCGATACGCTTTTTACAGTAATTTAACAATGTTTGTTGCAAACGGGCGCGAAATCTAGTAAACTATTTTAGTTAGAATACTGTGATTTAGCTATTTTCAGCTGTCCGGAAGGAGAGTGAGACATATGATATTTTTTAACAAAGGAGAAGTCAGGTTCACGGAGACTATACTGAGAGATGCGCATCAGTCTCTGATGGCTACCAGGATGAAGACCGAAGATATGCTGCCGATAGCGGAGGTGCTGGACGAGGTGGGATACGACTCGGTGGAATGCTGGGGCGGAGCTACATTTGACGTGTGCATGAGATACCTCAATGAAGATCCGTGGGAGCGTCTGAGAGAGCTGCGCCGAAGATTCAGGAAGACGAGGCTGCAGATGCTTCTCAGAGGACAGAACCTGCTGGGATACAATCATTACCCGGACGATGTAGTCGATGCTTTCATCAGAAAGGCCGTAGATAACGGCATAGATATATTCCGTATATTTGACGCCTTCAACGACGTCAGGAATCTGGAGCGTGCGACATATGCCGCCAAGCAGGAGGGCGCGCACGTGCAGCTGGCGATGGCATATACCGTGGGCAGGAAATATACGCTCAAATACTGGAAGACGCTGGCTAAGGAACTCGAGGAGCTGGGAGCCGATTCGATATGTATCAAGGATATGGCCGGACTTCTTATGCCTTATGAAGCGGAGCGCCTGATAAGGATGCTGAAGCGTACGGTCAACGTGCCGATCCATCTTCATTCGCACTGTACGAGCGGTGTGGCGCCGATGACGTATCTCAAGGCGGCCGAAGCCGGATGCGATGTGATAGATACGGCGCTGTCTCCGTTCGCACTGGGAACGAGTCAGCCGGCTACGGAGGTAATGTACGAGACGCTTAAGGCGGGAGGCTTTGACGTGTCGCTGAACGAAGACGCCATGTCGATCGCTTCCGAGTATTTCAGGGATGTAAGGAGAAAAGCGGAAAGCGACGGCCTCATCGACATGAAGGTCATGGATGTGGATACGAAGACGCTGCAGTATCAGGTGCCGGGCGGTATGCTGTCAAACCTCCATATGCAGATGAAGGAACAGAACATGGAGGACAGGTTCGATGAGGTGCTGAGGGAGATCCCGAGAGTAAGAGAGGATCTGGGCGAACCGCCTCTCGTGACGCCGTCCTCGCAGATAGTGGGTACGCAGGCCGTATTCAACATCATGTCCGGCGAACGTTATAAGATGGCCAGCAAGCAGACGAAGGCGCTGCTGATGGGAGAATACGGAAGGACGATAAAGCCCTTCAACAAAGCGGTGCAGCGAAAGGTGCTGGGAAAGGAACAGGCCATCACCTGCAGACCGGCGGATCTGCTTGAGCCGCAGTTCTTCAACATGAAAAAGGAGCTGGGAGACAAAGCGCCTACGGAGGAGATCCTGTTGTCATATATACTTTTCCCGCAGTCGGCTGAGAAGTTTTATGAAAACAGAGAGTAAAAATCACAAAAGGGTTGTTGTTTGAATGACATTGTGATAAACTGAACAAAGTGATAAAATAACTTAACGAAAATTTAATGATTCCGAACAGGCATTTCTAAAGCCGTGCTGATTGCTCATGCGGCCATGAAGCGTCTGTCGATGGGTTCGGAGGGAAACCTGCGGGCCTCCCATTATGGAAAGGAATGATATGATAGCTGTAAAGACGAATTTTTCATTCCGGAGAAATTCGTCTTTTTTCTCGCGGAGCAGGATGTGCTGTGCGCAGTATGCGTGCGGCAGGTGCCGTTGCTACGGGGATGCTGCGTATGTTCCTTTTTTGTTTGACAGCGCAGCAGTAAAGGTGTGATAAACGGATCATGACCGTTTATTAAATATTTTATAGCAGAGTTGACTAGGAGGTAACTATCATGAAAAGAAGGATTTTGGCTTCCGTTCTGGCACTGGCTATGGTGCTGTCGATGACTGCCATACTGGCAGGATGCGGAGGCGAAGAGGAAGCTGCCGATGAGGGTAACGGAACTATAATACTTGCCACGACGACAAGTACGAAGGACAGCGGACTGCTGGATGAGATCCTGCCTGTATTTGAGGAAGAATCCGGCTATACCGTTGACGTTGTATCCGTAGGTTCAGGTGAGGCTATGACGATGGGCGAAAACGGAGAGGCTGACGTACTGCTGGTGCACTCGCCTGCCGCTGAAGAGGAATTCGTAGCCGGCGGACATGCCGATGAAGACGGAAGACTCGATGTAATGTACAACGATTTCGTTGTTATCGGACCTGAAGCTGACCCTGCCGGAGTAGGCACGAACGCAGCAACAGATGCTATCGCAGCTTTCACGGCGATCATGGACAATCAGCAGACATTTGTATCGAGAGCAGATGAGTCCGGAACTCACAGCAAGGAGCTGTCGATATGGGAAGCAGCAGGACTGACTCCATCAGGAGAATGGTATGTTGAAGCAGCTGCCGGAATGGGCGATGTAATCACCATGACTGACGAGATGAGCGGATACACTCTGTCCGACAGAGCTACATGGCTCAACGTTGGCGGAGACACGGGACTTGTTATACTGTGCGAGAAAGATCCTAGCGGCATTCTTTACAATCAGTACGGAGTTATCTGTGTAAACCCTGAGAAGAACGAAAACATCAACCACGACGGAGCTAAGGCATTCCAGGAGTGGATAGTTTCCGAGGATACTCAGGCTCTCATAGGCGAGTATGGTGCTGAGGAATACGGCGAAGCGCTGTTCGTTCCTAACGCAGAGTAATAAGGATTTGGATTTTAAGATATGGACACTATCGGACAGGGGATAATAGAAGCGATAAAACTGATATTTGCAGCTGACCCGGAGATCTTCGAGATCGTGGGGCTGTCTCTTTACGTATCGTTTACGTCGGTAATAATATCGACTGTCGCCGGCATACCCCTGGGGATACTGATAGGTACATATGATTTCAAAGGCAAAGGGATAGTGGTCAGGCTCATATATACGTTTATGAGCCTGCCTCCCGTTATTGCCGGTCTTACGGTTTTCCTCATACTCATGAGAAGGGGACCGCTGGGCAGCCTGCAGCTGAACTACACAGTGCCGGCGATGATAATAGCGCAGATTTGTCTCGTGACTCCGATAATAGTCGGTCTCACGTATAATATCGTCAAGGAAAAGGCTCCGGTAGTGAATTCACTGGGAATAACGCTCGGAGTCGGCAGGACGGGGCGCATGAAGCTCCTGATCTATGAAATGCGCGTAGGTATCACCACAGCTGTCATAAGCGGCTTCGGAAGAGCCATATCCGAGGTCGGAGCGGTTATGATAGTGGGAGGCAACATCAAGGGCAAGACGCGCGTGATGACTACGTATATTTCAGAGCTCAAGGGCATGGGCAATTACGAGAGGGCAATAGCGGTGGGAATAATACTGCTGCTGATAGCTTTTACCGTGAATGCCATACTGTATCATTTCCAGGAACGGGAAAGCAGGTGATCATTTGCGGATATTGCTGGAATCCCTAAAAAAGACATTCGGAGAAAAGACAGTGCTGGACATAGGGCGCGGCGAGATAGAACACGGCAGCAGGACGGCTGTGATAGGGCCTAACGGCGCCGGCAAGAGCACGCTGCTCAAAATAGTCGCAGGCATACTGCCGGCCACCTCGGGAAAAGTATATTACGACGGGAGCGATGTGTTCCCGCAGAGAGATGTCAGCCTCGTGTTCCAGGATCCTTACCTCATATCCTCCACGGTGGAAAAGAATATCGCCTATCCGCTGAAGGTCAGAGGCTTTTCCGGCGATCAGATCGAGGAGAGGATAGCTCCGCTCATGGACGAGCTGGATCTGACTAAGCTGAGGAAGCAGCGGCCGTGGAAGCTGTCGGGAGGGGAAAAGCAGAAGGTGGCGCTTGCCAGAGCGCTTTCGTTCAGACCGAGGCTTTTGCTGCTCGATGAACCGACGGCCAACATCGACCCGTATACGACGGCGGAGATAGAGCGCATGCTGCTGGCTATAAGCGACAGGGAAGATATCACCATCGTGACCGTCACTCACAATCTGGCTCAGGCGAAGAGGCTCTGCGACAGGGTGCTGATGATGTACAGGGGAGATATCGTAGACGCCGGCAGCAGCGACCATATACTGAAGGCGCCGGTAAACGATATCACGAGAAAATTCATCGAAGGCGAGCTGCTGATATGATAATTGCCTGCAAATAAGTTGTGACCATAAAGCAAATTAATGAGCTTGACAATATTTCTACAATTACGGTATAATTACATAATAAATGAATAAATACTCCGATTCTCAACTGACACAAGATGCCGATGAGAACGTTAGGGTATCGGGAGCGATCCCGCTGCCTGCCATTGTGCAAAGGAGGACCTTTCATTAAGAAAAGCATTTTCTTCACGGTCTTCGGTTGCACTTTTTTATTTTATCAGGGGATGTAAGGCATTAAGGCGGCGCGGCGCCGGGAGAAAAAGAGCTTTTCGTTCTGAGTAAGGGAGGAGCAAGAGAAAATGAAGAGACTCAAGTTCAACAAGGTAAACTGCATAGGATGTCAGTTGTGCGCTCAGGTCTGTTCCGCATATAAGGAGGGCGAGTACATACCTTCCAAGGCGAGGATAGCGATCGAGACATATTACGATAAGGGAAGCCTGAAATACGCTGATCATTTCTGCATCCTTTGCGGAATCTGCGCTAAGAACTGCCCGACGGGGGCCATAACTATGGACGATCACATAACCGTTGATTTTGACAAGTGTACGGGATGCGGCATCTGCGCCGAAAAGTGCCCGAAGAAGGTTGTCAGGATCAGAGAAGACAAGGCATACATCTGCGATACCTGCAACGGTGATCCGAAGTGCGTGAAGACCTGTCCGCAGCATGCGCTGACATTTGAATAGGCAAAGGAGGTAGTGGAACATGACAATGCTTGGATATCAGAATAAGGTACTGAGAATAAACCTTAAAGACAAGACGGCCTCTACAGAACCTCTCAGGATGGATTTTGCCAGAAAATACATAGGTTCCAAGGGGCTTGCCATAAGATACAGGTATGAAGAGCTGAAGCCGGGTATAGATCCGCTGGGAGAGGACAACAAGCTGTTTTTGACCACGGGACCGCTTACAGGCACGCCTGTACCATGCTCGGGAAAGCTGTCGGTAGCAGCCAAGTCGCCGGCCACCGGAACTATGAATGACTGCTCCATAGGCGGACATGTGGGCATAAGGATAAAGTTTGCCGGATATGACATGATCATATTCGAGGGCATAGCCGATGCGCCTTGTTACGTAGTGATCGAGGACGACAGCGTTGAATTCTTTGACGCTTCAGACCTTTGGGGTCTGGGCTCACATGATGCCGAAGGCATCCTCGCCGACAAATACGGCACGGAGTACAGCATAATGTCCATAGGACCGGCGGGAGAGAATCTGAGCAACATGGCCTGCATCAACTCGGATTACTACAGACAGGCCGGACGAGGCGGCATAGGCGCCGTAATGGGCTCTAAGAAGATGAAGGCCATCCTCATCAAGGGCACCAAGGGCGTTAAGGTCGCCAATATTGAGAAGACTACAGACAGGATACTGGAGATACTGCACGATGACGTGCTGCAGGATGACAATACGTTCGTATTTGACGAGGGTACGACGGCGTTCCTCGAAGCCTGCGGAGACGGCGGTATCGTTCCTTATAAGAACTTCTCGCAGGGCAACGACCCTGAGTGGGAAAAGTACAACGGCGCCGTGCTCATGCAGTACAGAGAGGGCAAGAGAGGATGCGGAAGCTGCGGACTGGGCTGCGGAAACTTCCTCAAGATAGGCGATGCCATCTGCGAAGGCCCTGAGTACGAGACTATAGCGGTAGCCGGACCTAACGCCTGCATTACAGATCCTGAACACATCGTAAAGTACAACGAGGTATGCGACAATATGGGTCTCGATACAATAAGTACAGGCGATACGATCGTATGGGCGATGGAGATGACGGAAAAGGGCATCCACGATTTCGGCATCAGATTCGGTGAAGCCGACAAGATGATAAAGATGGTGGAGATGATAGCCAAGCAGGAAGGCGTCGGTGCAGATCTCGCCAAGGGCGTCAAGTACTGTTCCGAGAAGTATGGCGGAACTGATTTCGCCATGCAGGTAAAGGGGCTCGAATTCCCTCAGTATGAGCCGCGTGGTTCATGGGGAATGTCGCTGTCATATGCCGTTTCCGACAGAGGTGCGTGCCACATGAGAGCTTATGCTCCTAACGAAGAGGTGTTCGCGGCATCGATCCCGCCTTACACTTCGGAGGGTAAGGGACAGATGGTATACAACCTGGGAGAATTCAACGCCGTTAAATTCTCGCTGTGCATCTGCGACTTCTGGGGAACGATAACTTACGATATCATGGCGGAAATGCTGACGATGATAACGGGAGAAGAGTGGACGGCCGAAGAGATGGGCGAGGTCGGAAGACGCGTCCTCAATATCGGAAGAGCATTCAATCAGAGAGAAGGCTTCAACAGAGCGCACGATACTATACCTAAGAGACTCGTTAAAGACGCGCTCGGCGGCGAAGGCCCTGCGGCAGGACAGAAGATTCCGCAGGAGGCGTTCGACGATATGCTTGACCAGTACTATGAGGTAATGGGCTGGGATAAGAACGGCATGATGCCTGAAGAGCTGATACAGTCGCTCCTTTAAAGCGATATGATAATGACAAGATGAATATTACGCCCGGCCGGCAAATGGGAGCGATCCTGTTTGCCGGTCTTGCCGTAACGGAAAAACTCTGCCGACTGGTGCTTTAAATAAGGATTGATGGTATAATGGTCGTAGTGATAAGCGTTCGTGCATGCTGTGCGGGCTGAGGCGAAGAATACCACGAAAAAATCGTGGGAATTATGAAAGGGAATCCATATGAAAGTGACGATAACCCTGAGAGGAACGCTCAGGAAATATTTCGGTGAAGACAAGGAACGAACGTACGATGTACCAGAGGGCTGCACGTGCGACGAGGCGCTGAGGATAGCGGGCATAGATTACAGAGAGATCAAGAACTTCGGTTTCGTTTCTGTGAACAACAAGCGCGTGATGATAGACGACAGGCTTAATGACGGCGATCTTCTCAAAGCATTTTCCAAGGTGTCGGGAGGCTGATATGGAGAGGCGTTATGAGCGTAATATGACGGCCATATCGCGCGAGGAAAACGAGCTGCTGCACGGCAAGCGCGTATGCGTAGCGGGCTGCGGCGGCCTCGGAGGCGGTGTGATAGAAGGCCTGGCGAGGCTGGGAGTAGGCTATATAAGGGCGGTTGACGGTGACGTGTTCGATGAGACGAACCTGAATCGCCAGCTGCTGTCGAAGGAAAAAAACATCGGTATGTCAAAGGCAGAGGAGGCCGTGCGTCGTATCGGGGAGATAAATTCACATGTCGAGGCGGAAGCGGTGCGATGCTTCATCGACAGCGGCAATGCCGCGGACATAGTGAGGGGAGTCGACGCGGTAATCGATGCGCTCGATAATCCCGAGGCGAGGATCATCCTCGAGGAGGCCTGCGAGAGCGCGGGCATACCGCTTATACACGGAGCCATCGGTGGCTGGAACGGTCAGGTGGCCGTAGTCATGCCAGGAGACAGGCTGATGAAGACGCTGTACGGCGGCTGCGCGGGCGGTGAGATCCGTGAAGCGGATGCCGAGACGGGCAATCCGTATTTTACGCCGGCCGTGGTGTCCGCCATACAGGTGGCGGAGACGGCGAAGGTATTGACGGGCAGAGGAAGCGCGCTTAAGAACAGTTTGCTGATGATAGATCTGCTGCATCATCAGTACGAGATAGTAGAATTCGGAGAATGAATATGAGGATAGTCATGATAAAGGGCTTTTCCAAGACCGGAAAGACCACGACCGCTACAGCGCTGATAAGCGAGCTGAGACGGCGTGGATATACGGTGGGCTCGATCAAGGATATACATTACGAAAGCTATCGCCCGGATGTGCCGGGAACCGACACCTTCAGGCACAGGGAGAGCGGCGCGCGCAGGGTGACGGCGCTCGGTCCGCGCGATACGGCCATCATGTTTGACGAGCGGATGGACGCGCACGCTCTTTTGAAATATTACAAAGAGGATTTCATAGTCATAGAGGGCGACTGCGGCATAAAATGTCCGACGGTCATAACGGGCAGGACGCCTGACGATGTGGACAAGCGCATGTGCGCCGAGGCTGTGGCCATATCGGGAGTTATATCCGGCGACCTCGATGAATATCACGGGCTGCCGGTCATAGATGCAAGAAAGGAAGTGGAAAAATTGGCGGATCTGGTAGAAAAGAAAACGCGCGAGGATGAGCAGGAGGCTGAGGTGCAGCTCATCATAGACGGTAAGGAAATAGGCATGGTGCCGTTCGTGAAGGAGACGCTCAGAAACGTCGTGGTCGGAGCTGTAAAGGCTCTCGATGGCTACGAGGAAGGTAAAGAGATAGTGATAAGGATAAACTGAGATAAAGAGGGCTTAAGGTTATGCGGTTATTGAAGGTCGATACACTTGAAGAGGCGCGTCGCAAGCTGCTTGATGCAGCTGCAGGTAAAAAGCCGGGAACGGAGACGGTGAGCTTTACGGACAGCCTGGGGCGTATAGCTGCCGAAGACATAGCGGCGGCGGAAAACGTACCGGGGTTTGCCAAGTCCACGGTTGACGGGTATGCCGTAAAGGCGGCGAATACGCAGGGGGTTTCGGAGAGCGTTCCCGTTTTTCTCGACATCGTGGAGGAGATACAGATGGGCGTGATGCCCGGAGAAAAGATCCTCGACGGGCAGGCGTCATACGTGCCTACGGGCGGCATGCTGCCTGAAGGAGCAGACGCGGTAGTGATGATAGAGCATACGGAGAAGTTTGACGAGAAGAGCATCGCCGTATATGACGCTGTTTCAGACGGCAGGAACGTCATCAGAGCGGGAGAGGATATACGCGCAGGCAGCGCCTTTATCGGAGCGGGCACACTTATCAGACCGCAGGAGATCGGGGTAATGGCTTCGGCAGGCGTTTCGCGTTTGGAAGTATACAGGCCGTGGAAGGTCTCAGTCATATCCACGGGAGATGAGCTGATCGGCATAGAAGAGCCGGCGGGAGCCGGCAGGACGAGGGATATAAACACGTATTCTCTGTCGGCGTCTGCGGTAAAATACGGATTTGAGGTCGTGAGTACAGCTGTGCTGAAGGATGACAGAGAGCAGATCAGAGCAGCGATCAGGGACGCTATGGCGGTCAGCGATGTCGTTCTCGTTTCGGGAGGCAGCTCGCAGGGGGAAAAGGATTACACGGCGGACATCATGGACGAGCTTTCCGATGTGGGCGTATTCACGCACGGTATAGCTATCAAGCCCGGCAAGCCGACTATTTTGGCATATGACGGCGGCAGCGGCACCGTGCTGGCCGGACTGCCCGGTCATCCGGCGGCGGCCGTCATGATATTCGAGCTGCTGATAGGATGGCTGTACAGGCGGCTTACGGGCATGAAGGAGCCGAAGAGAACGGTGGCGCGTATGACCGAAAACGTAGCTGCTGCCGGAGGCAAGGCTACGTGTCTGCTGCTGGAGCTGAGAGAGGGGAGCGACGGGATATATGAAGCGGAGCCGATACTGGGTAAATCAGGGCTGATGACGACATTGACGCGCGCCGACGGATACGCTGTCATAGATACGAATTCTGAAGGACTGAAGCAGGGCGAGCCGGTAGCGGTCGTGCTGTTTTAGAAAGGAAGTAAGATGAGCAGGAAAAGAAATCTGTACCTCAAGACTATACCGGTCGAGGAGGCAAGAGAGAAATATTTTGAACGGGTCAGAGAGATCATAGAGCCGAAGACTGAAAGCGTGCCGGTGATCGACAGTCTCGATCGGGTGACGAAGAGCGCTATATATGCCAGGTACAGCTCGCCGCTGTTCAACGCCTCCGCCATGGACGGAATAGCGGTACGCGCTGAGGATACGAAGGGCGCTGCGGAGACGACGCCGGTCATACTCAGAGAGGATCAGTACGTAGTCGTCGATACGGGAGATCCGATACACAATCCGTTCGATGCGGTGATAATGGCGGAGGATATCGTCGAGACGGAAGAGGGTGTGAAGATAACGGCTTCAGCTGCGCCATGGCAGCATATAAGGCCCATAGGCGAGGATATCGTAGCCGGCGAGATGATACTGCCGCGCAACCATAAGATAAGAGCCATAGATATAGGCGTGCTGCTGTCAGCGGGGATACTGGACATAGATGTCATCAGAAGACCGGAGGTGGCGGTATTTCCGACGGGGACAGAGATCATAGAGCCGGGCAGCGAGATAAAGGAAGGCAGTATAATAGAGTCCAACTCGAGGATGTTTGAGAACATGATTACCGTGGCGGGAGGCATAGGCCACAGATTTCCGCCGATCAAGGATGATTACGACGAGATATTGAAGCAGGTCTCCGATGCCGTAGATAAATACGATATGGTCATCATAAATGCCGGATCGAGTGCCGGCACCGAGGATTATACGGTACACGTGCTTCGTCAGCTGGGAGAGGTAATAGTCCACGGCGTAGCCGTGAAGCCGGGCAAGCCTGTGATACTGGCGATAGTGCGCGGCAAGCCGGTAATAGGTCTGCCTGGTTATCCCGTATCTGCCTACATAGGCTTCGAGAACTTTGTGACGCCGTTGCTGCTGATGATGGGCAGGAGGCCGGAGAGCCTCAGTGAAACAGTCGAGGCTCATATATCGAAGAGGCTCGTATCCAGCCTGAAGCATAAGGAATACGTGCGGGTCAAGGTGGGCAAGGTCGGCGATAAATTCGTCGCCGCGCCTCTCGCCAGGGGTGCGGGCGCAGCCATGTCGCTCGTACGTGCTGACGGGTTCTGCGTCATAGAGCAGAACAGCGAAGGCGTGGAGGCCGGAGAAAAGGTCAATATCGAGCTTTACAGGAGCAAAAGCGAGATAGAGAACACGGTCGTTATCATAGGCAGTCACGATCTTATACTTGATATCATAGCCGACATGATGCCGGAAAAGCATAACAACATGTTCGTATCGAGCACCCATGTAGGCAGTATGGGCGGGCTTATGGCCCTGAGGCGCGGAGAGGCTCATATGGCGCCGATACATTTGCTCGATGAAGAGACGGGGCAGTATAACATCCCGTACGTTAAACGCCTCTTTGACGAGCCGATGGCGATAATAAAGGGCGTCAACAGGATACAGGGTATCATGGTGAAGAAGGGCAATCCTCTTGGTATAAAGACTATCGAGGATCTCGCGCGGCCGGAGTTGCGATATGTGAACAGACAGCGTGGAGCCGGCACCAGAGTTCTATTCGATTACAGACTGAAGCAGTTGGGAATATCGACGGGTGATATCAACGGATATGAAAGAGAAATGACGACGCATATGGCCGTAGCCGCTGCTGTGGCCAGCGACAGCGCTGACGCGGGTATGGGAGTGTTGTCTGCGGCTAACGCCATGGGACTGGATTTCATAGAAGTCGCATATGAAGAATATGACTTCGCGGTTCCCGTGAAGTTTCTGGAATCGCCTCATATCAAAGCCTTTATCGAGATCATACAGAGCGATGAATTCAAGCAAAAGCTCAATGAGCTTGGAGGATATACCTGCGAGTCCTCGGGAACCGTGATCAATGTCTGAAGGATGCGTCCTGCGTATGCTTTTTAAAGCGTCGCATAGCGGATCACCGCGGCGATTATGCATACGAGAGCACCGATGAGCAGAGACTTTTTCCTGTCCTTGAAGATCTTGTTGGCAATGATGCTGCCGGCAAGGCCGAGGATCAGAGCTCCGATAAGGTGTTGAAATGTAAACATCGTAAAACCTCATAAACCAAAAGCAATAACCGATATAATTGTTAATTATATCGGTTATTTACATAAATTACAATATTAATATTTGATTATCTACGGGATATGTCAGGCGTATTTCTGACAGTATACCGGCGGCCGTATTTATTTGATCGAACCGTCGACGCCGATGGTTACTATCTCGACCGGTATATTCCTGCCGCTGTTGGCGACGGCCTGCTTTACGGCGAATTCGATACCGCCGCAGCATGGTACTTCCATTCTGGCTACGGTGACGCTTTTGATATCGTTGGCGGTGAAGATATCGGTCAGCTTTTCCGAGTAGTCGACCATGTCGAGCTTAGGACAGCCTACGAGCGTGATCTTTCCGTCCATGAATTTTCTGTGGAAATCGCCGAAGGCATACGCCGTGCAGTCCGCGGCTATGAGGATGTCGGCGCCGTTAAAATACGGAGCGTTTACAGGAGCCAGCTTGATCTGTACGGGCCAGTGGGTGAGCACGCTGGCGATTTCGCCGGCATCGCTGTTTACGGCTTGCTTTTTCATGGTTCCGTTGAAGGCCTGCGACAGACATCCTCCCCCGTGACCGTGAGCATGCTTGTTTTTGTTGGCCATCACGGCAGCTTCGTCATATGCGGCGGCTTCTCTTTCCTCAAATGATATGGCGTTCGTAGGACATACCGGCAGACAGTCGCCGAGCCCGTCGCAGTAATCGTCTCTCAGCAGCTTCGCCTTGCCGTTGACCATTCCGATCGCGCCTTCGTGACACGCCTGGGCGCACAGTCCGCAGCCGTTGCACTTCGATTCATCTATCTTTATTATCTTCCTTTTCATATCTGATCCCTCCCTGACTTGTTTACTTTGCTTTTGTAATGAAATTTTAATATAATAAGATACAGATGTATGTTGCTTTTGCAACAAAAATAAAAAAGTTTATTAAAAAAGTAGAGAATGTGCGAGGGTGCATACGCAGTCAGGAGGGTCATCATGAACTTTTTCCTTTTGTTCGCGTTTCTGTTTTTTGTGGGCAGCTGTCTCGGGTGGTGTATGGAGCTGCTGTTCCGCAGGTTTATATCAAAGAACAATCCCGACCGGGTCTGGATAAATCCGGGATTCCTTACAGGACCTTACCTGCCTCTTTACGGCTTCGGCCTCTGGGGCATGTATGAGGTGTCTTATGTGATCAGGATGCTGATACAGGGCAATCCGGCCATCGACCTGCCGCTCATATTCGTCATCATGGCCATAGTCATGACGTTTACCGAATATATCGCAGGGCTGATATTCATCAAGGGCATGAATCTCAAGCTGTGGGATTACAGCCGGGAAAAGCTGAATATCCAGGGTATCATATGCCTTAAGTTCAGCGTCATCTGGGGGCTGCTGGGAACCGTATATTATTTCACCATCGACAGGTACGTTGAGGACTGGGTGAACTGGCTTTCGGGGCATCTTGCCTACTCGTTTTTCGTGGGCATGTTCTTCGGCATCTTCGTCGTGGATCTGGCCGTATCGCTGCAGCTGTCCATGAAGATAAGGAAGTTCGCCGTGGACAATCAGCTGGTGGTGAAGTACGAGGAGCTGAAGCATCACATCCGGGAGCAGAAGGAAGCGAGCCGCGAGAAGATCGGGTTTTTGCTGGCCTTCCGTTCCGACGTGCCGCTGAGGGAGCATCTGCAGGAATATCTTGAAAAATCACTGCAGACAGGCAGGGAGAGAGCGGCAAAGGTCAGAAAAGATGTGAAGGACAGGGTTGACGAAGTGAAGCGTCGCTGAGCGCGAAGGTGCGGATATTCGCAGCTCACATGATGATGCTGTGCTGTAAGCGGATAAATAATAAAAAATAACGATATCAAGCAAAAAAACTTGACAGAGCCCGGCGGCCGTTATATACTACTCAGGGTGCAGAAGGGTGAGAACTATGAAGATAGATGATATAGCACAGGCCAGCCTGCTCTACGATTTTTACGGGCAGCTGCTTCCTAAACGGCAGAACCAGGTTATGGAGCTGTACCACGAGGAGAATCTCTCCCTGTCGGAGATAGCCGATGAATTCGGCATAAGCAGGCAGGGCGTGCACGACGCACTGAAGAATGCCGAAAAGGCGCTCAGGGAGTACGAGGAAAAGCTGGGGCTGGTAGAGAAGTTCCGCCGAACGGGAGACGCCGTTCGGGAGATAGACGGCATAATAGACGGTATCATGGATTCGCTGCGCGAGGAAAGCGGCGCTAAAGCGTCGGAGGCCGTGGCGGAGCTGGAAAAAGTCAGAGATATCATAGATAAGTTGGAGGATTGATCCTATGGCCTTTGAAGGTTTATCGGAAAAACTGCAGGGAGTCTTTAAAGGACTCAAGGGGAAGGGCAGCCTTACGGAAGCCGATATAAATTCGGCGATGCGCGAGGTGAAGCTGGCGCTCCTGGAGGCTGATGTCAACTTCAAGGTGGTCAAGGAATTCGTCGCCTCCGTCAAGGAAAAGGCGCTGGGCGAGGAAGTCATGGCGAGCCTCACGCCGGCTCAGCAGGTGATAAAGATAGTAAACGAAGAGCTGACGGAGCTGATGGGAGGCACCAACAGCAAGCTGACATATTCGCCGAAGGGCTTTACGGTATATCTGATGGTGGGACTGCAGGGTACAGGTAAGACGACCACCTGCGGTAAGCTGGCGGCATATCTGAAGAAAAACGGCAAGAAGCCGATGCTTTGCGCCTGCGACATATACAGGCCTGCGGCTATAGATCAGCTGGAGGTAGTCGGTGAAGCCGTAGAGACGCCGGTCTTCACGATGAGAGACTGCCGCGAACCGCAGAAGATCGCACTTGCGGCCATGAAGGAGGCCGAAAAGAAGGGCTATAACGTGCTGATCGTCGATACTGCCGGACGTCTGCAGATAGACGAGGAGCTGATGGACGAGCTGGTGACCATAAAACAGGCGGTCAAGCCGCATGAGATACTGCTGGTAGTGGACGCGCTCACAGGTCAGGACGCTGTAAATGCAGCCGAGGGCTTCGATGAAAAGCTGGGGATCGACGGCATCATCATGACGAAGATGGACGGCGATTCGCGTGGCGGCGCGGCGCTTTCGGCCAAGAAGGTGACCGGCAAGCCGATAAAGTTCGTCGGCATGGGCGAGAAGTTCGATGCGCTGGAACCGTTTCATCCGGAGAGGATGGCAAGCCGTATCCTGGGTATGGGCGATATGCTCACCCTCATAGAGAAGGCTCAGGAGGATTACGACGAGAAGAAAGCCGCCGAGCTGGAAAAGAAGATCAGAAAAAACAAATTCACGCTTGAGGACTTCCTCGATCAGATGGGACAGATCAGGAAGATGGGCGGTATAGCCAAGCTGCTGGACATGATGCCGGGCGTCAACGCTAACGCTAAGAACAATATCAACCTCGATCAGAGCGAAAGAGAATTCATACAGATGGAGGCTATCATACAGTCCATGACCAGGGAGGAACGGGAGGATCCGAGCATACTCAACGCCAGCCGCAGGAAGAGGATCGCGGCGGGCAGCGGGCAGTCGGTCACGAAGATAAACCAGCTGGTCAAGAGATACAACGAGGCCAGGAAGATGATGAAGAGCTTTTCCGGCAAGGGCGGAAACAGCAGGATGAACAGGATGTTCCGGGGATTTTGATCTCCGTGCAATGATAGAATATCAAAGTAAATTTATTTAAAACCGGGAGGAAATAAAAAATGGTAAAGATCAGACTTAAGAGAATGGGAGCTCACAAGAAGCCTTTTTATCGCGTGGTGGTTGCTGATATAAGGTCGCCTAGAGACGGAAGGTTCATCGAGGAGATCGGATATTACAATCCGCTCAAGGATCCTGTAGACATTAAGATCGACGAGGAGGCAGCGAAAAAATGGCTCGGAAACGGTGCGCAGCCTACAGAGACGGTCAAGAAACTTTTCAAGCAGACAGGCATTTTATAGAAAGCGGTGGATCAGATGTCGGAATTGGTCAGTGCAATTGCAAAGTCATTAGTTGAACATCCGGAGGCTGTGGAGGTTTCCGAGTCACAGTCCAATGGCACTACTGTAATACAACTGAAGGTCGCTTCCGATGACATGGGTAAGGTCATCGGCAAGCAGGGAAGGATCGCTAAAGCTATCCGTACCGTTGTAAAAGCGGCGGCTACGAAGGCAAACCTCAGAGTGGTCGTTGAAATAGTTCAATAGAGACGAAGGGCACATGTATTTCACGATGCATGTGCCTGTGCTTTTTATGGTGTGAACGCTATGGAAAAGATAGAAATAGGAAAGATAGTCAATGTTGTCGGGTTGAAGGGCGAGGTCAAGGTCTACAATTACTCGGACAGCGCCGATATATATGAGACGGTCCCGGAGCTTTACGTCGGGAATGAGCTCATGGCAATAGAGGGTGTGAGAGTCCAGAAGAATATGATCATTCTCAGACTGGCAGGGATAACGGACAGAAACGGCGCTGAGGCGCTCAGAGGGCGTGTTTTGTATATACGCGAGTCCGACCTTCCGCAGCTGCCGGAGGGACAGTATTACGTGAGAGATCTGATCGGTATGGAGGTCACGGAGGAAAACGGCAGCCTCCTCGGTCATGTCACAGACGTGCTGCAGAATACGGCCCAGGACATATTCGAGGTGGAACGGCCGGGCGGACGTAAGCTGTTGATACCCAAGGTAGATCAGTTCATACTGGATATAGATGCGGGCAGCAGGCGGATAACCGTGAGATTGATAGACGGGATGCTGGACCTGTAGGCGTGCATGAGGAAGTATACATACGAAAGATCATCGGATCAGGAGGATCAAATGAAGATAGATGTGCTCACGCTCTTTCCGGAGATGTTTGCAGCCGTTACAGGCAGCAGCATGCTGGGACGGGCGGCGGACAGAGGGATCATAGACATAAGGCTCACGAATATCAGGGATTATACGAACGATAAGCACAACAGAGCTGACGACTATCCGTTCGGCGGCGGCGGCGGAATGGTGATGATGGCGGATCCGGTATTCGGGGCGCTGGAGGCTGTGAACGCCGCAGGCAAGAGAATATTATACATGTCTCCCCGCGGACAGATCATGGATAAGGCCAAGATAGAGGAGCTGTCGGAGCTTGATGAGCTGGTGATCCTGTGCGGTCATTACGAGGGCGTGGATCAGAGGATAATAGATCACTGGGCCATGGAGGAGGTCTCCATAGGAGACTACGTGCTGACGGGAGGAGAGCTGCCCGCCATGGTGCTGATTGACGCTGTCGCCAGGCTCATACCTGGAGTGCTGGGCAACGAAAGCTCGGCTATGGATGAATCCGTGTATTCCGGCCTGCTGGAGTTCCCTCAGTATACTAAACCGCGCGAGTACAGAGGTATGGAGGTGCCGGAGGTGCTGGTGAGCGGCAACCATAAGCTGATCGATCTGTGGCGGTTCAGGGAATCGCTCTTGCTGACAAAGGAGCGCCGGCCGGATCTGTTTGATGAGTTTGTAAAGAATTCAGGCAGTTTATCTAAAGATGAGAGAAAAATACTGGAAGAAATAGTTGAAATAGATGTATAGTAGATTGCAAGCGGTAATCCTTTAGTGTAAAATAAAATAATGAAGACAAAATTAAGTAAGAAGACAAAGAGAGTAATATTCATCTACTTGGCAGTATTACTTATGCTATATATAGTTGTCGAGGTTCTGCCGGAGGTGACCGACATATTCGAGACGACACAGACGCTTGAGCCCGGTACGCTGAGATTATCCTATGAGACGACAGGCTATCTCATAAAGGATGAAACTGTAGGCATAGCGCCAGAATCAGGAGACATACAATATCTTGTATCAGTAGGAACGGCCGTCAAGAAGGGATATCCTATAGTCGAGGTGACGGCTGAGGGCGGCAAGGACGGCGAATCGAGGTTCAGCGAGTACACCGACAGGCTGAAGGGATATGAAGGCCTTTCGGAGGAGTACAGCTCGCCGGTGAGCGGAATATTCAGTCTGACTATAGACGGTTATGAGGACTACTTTACACCGCAGAAGATGGATAAGATCAAGCGTGAGACCGTGGAAGGGCTTTCGTATGATGCGGCCAGCCTGGAGAGGAAGTCGGTGATAAAGGGCGAACCGATATATAAGGTTTCGGCTGACGATAACTGGTATGTACTGTGCTGGGCCGATAAAGAGACGGCAAAGACGTACACGGAAGGCAGAAATGTTTCTCTGGAGCTGCCCGGAGGAGCTGTTGATGCCAGCGTATACAGCGTCAGGAAGGATGGCGACGACTACAGAGTCATCTTTTATCTGGATGTTTACTACGAAGAATTTTGTGAGAGCAGAGCGGTGGACATGTCCGTCGTGACCAGCGATAATGAAGGTCTGCTGGTGGATAACAGGTGTATCGTAGAAAAGGACGGCCATAAGGGCGTATACGTGGTAAACAAGAACGGAGACTATGTGTTCACCAGGATCAGCGTAATCTCGACCGACGGCGAGCAGTCGGTGATAGAGGACGCCACATTCGTGGATGAGGACGGCAATCAGGTATATACGGTCGATGTATACGATGAGGTCCTGAAGCATCCCGGCAGCGCGCTCGAAGACGATCTGAAGGATGAGAACAGGACTTCGGAAGACGGGGACACTAAAGAGGAGGAATAAGGATGGAAGACATCAGGGGAAATCTGGATAAGATCAGAGCACAGATACGCGAAGCGGCCGAGAGCTGCGGCAGAAGCGCTGACGATGTGCTGCTGGTGGCGGTCAGCAAGACGAGGACGCCGGAAGAGATAAATACGGCCATAGACGCAGGTGTGACCGATATCGGCGAGAACAAGGTGCAGGAGATAATGGACAAGTTCGATGATGTAAAGCCGGTGAAATGGCATATGATAGGTCATCTGCAGACGAATAAGGTCAAGTACATCATAGATAAGGTGTCGATGATCCATTCCGTAGATTCATATAAGCTGGCGGCGGAGATAAACAAGCGGGCAGCCGGACACGGGATCACCATGGACATACTTATACAGGTCAATTCGGCGCAGGAGGAGAGCAAGTTCGGAATATCCACCGATGAGACGGAGAGCCTCATCAGAGAGATACTCGAAAACTGTGAGAACGTGCGCGTGCGCGGACTCATGTGTATAGCTCCTTATGCCGATGATCCTGAGGATATCAAGGTGTATTTCGATCAGGTGAAGGAACAGTACGACAGGTTCGGCAGCATAGATCATCCGCGGCTCGATTTCAAATATCTGTCGATGGGAATGTCGCATGATTTTCAGGTGGCTATAGAAGCGGGATCGAATCTTGTGAGAGTAGGAAGCGCCATTTTCGGCGAAAGAGATTATAGTAAGTTATAGGAGGTAACCATGGGCGTTTTTAACAAGTTTAAGGATCTGATGGGCTTTGAGGAATACGATGAGGAAGAAGTGGACGTGGCGGAGGAAGAGGATTACAGGCATGACAGAAGGCCGGTTGAGAGCAGACAGCCGCTCACTTCACAGCAGAGGTACGACAATAACGTCGTCGCTATGCAGAACAGGACGGTAAAGGCTCTGACGAGCAAATTCAATCTTATGGTGATAGAGCCTAAGGGATTCGATGAGTGCTCCAAGCTGGTGGACAGCCTGAAGAACAGGAAGCCGATCATCGTCAATCTGGAAAAGCTGGATCCGGATACGGCAAGAAAGATCTTCGATTTTCTGGGAGGAGCAACGTACGCACTTAACGGAAACGTGCAGAAGGTAGCCAACAATATATTCGTGTTCGCGCCGGAGAACGTATCCATATCCGCGGAAGGCGACAGCAAGCCGTATAATTTCGTCGGCGGTGACCCTGAGGATATCAATCCTTGGAAATAGGAGGGGAAACGATGATCAGACCCAGAGACATACAGGAAAAGGAATTCAGCAGAGTAGTCCGGGGATACAAGGAGGAAGAGGTGAACCAGTTCCTCGACGAGCTTACCGTAGATATGGACAGGCTTTTGAACGAGCTTCGCGAAACGAAGGAGGAAAACAGCCGTCTCGTAAGTGAGCTGGAACGCTACAGGCATTCTGAGAGTACAGTCGTGGAGACGCTGGAGGCTGCTAAGGCTCTGATGTCAGATATCTCAGCGAGCGCTGAGAAGCGGGCAGGCATACTGCTGAAAAATGCAGAGCTTGATGCGCAGCTGATGAGGAAGGAAGCGAAGGACGAGGCCGACAGGATAGCGGAAGAAAGCCGGGCTATGAAGAACAGGTTCATCGATTTCAGGACTAAATACAAGCAGCTGCTTCAGTCGGAGCTGCAGCGGTTCGAGTCTCTGAGCGGGGAAATATTCCCTGAGCTGGGCATAGATGATTTTGACGATCTGCCGGGAGGATTGCCGCAGGAGGCTGTAATGCAGAATGCTGTGCAGCAGAACGGTTCCCAGCAGAACGCGAGAACTCAGTATTATCCTGGAGCCGGCAGAGATGTTCGCGGGCAGGGAACGATGAGGAATATCAAGAAGTAGATCCGATAAAGGAGGAGGGGCGGCAACGCCCCGTTTTCATATCCGTATGATATATTTTTTTGTTGTCGCAGCTGTAATATTGCTCGATCAGCTCGTAAAGTATGCGGTGTTTTCCGGTATGAGCGCGGGCGAGAGCATACCGGTGATAGAGGACATTTTTCACATAACATACGTTCAGAACCGCGGCGCCGCTTTTAGCATGTGGGAGCAGCAATGGCTGGTGCTGATAGTTATCCCGCTGCTCGCCATAGGCGCGGGACTGGTGCTGATGTTCATGAAACGCAATAAATGGAGCCGTCCCATGCTCGTAGCCATAGCATTCATATGCGGAGGCGGACTGGGAAATCTCATAGACCGCATATCGCGCGGATTCGTGGTCGATATGTTTGACTGCAGATTTTTTCCGCTGTTTGATTTTCCGGTTTTCAACGTGGCCGATATCTTCATCTGTATCGGGTGCGGCCTGCTGCTTTTGGACGTGATAGTACTTGAAGGAAAGAGAGAAGAAAAAAATGGGCGAATGCAGCGCTGAGAAAACTGAAAAGCTGACGATCACGGACGAGATGAGCGGCAGGAGGCTGGACGCCGTAATATCTTCGGCGCTCGAGGATTATTCGCGCAGCTTCATCCAGAAGCTGTTTGAAAACGGCGGTATCATCGTCAACGGGTCGGTGTGCACGGAGAAAAAGAAAAAGGCGGCGACAGGCGATGAGGTTGAGGTCATCATACCGGAACCGGAGATCATCGATGTCGAGCCTGAGGATATACCTATCCATATAGTCTACGAGGATGACGATCTGCTGGTGGTTGATAAGCCTGCCGGTATGGTAGTGCATCCCGCGCCGGGCAATTATTCGGGAACGCTGGTGAATGCGCTCATGTATCACTGCGGAGATAAGCTGTCGTCGATAAACGGTGTGATACGCCCGGGCATAGTGCACAGGATCGATAAGGATACGAGCGGACTGCTGATGGTGGCCAAGAACGATGCGGCTCACGGAGAGCTTTCGAGGCAGTTGTCCGAGCATTCGATAACGAGAAGGTACAAAGCCATAGTATACAGCAATATCAAAGAAGACGATGGCACTGTCGACAAGCCGATAGGCCGTGATCCCAGGAACAGGCTGCGAAACGCCGTCACCGAGATCAATTCCAAAAGAGCGGTCACGCACTACAGGGTGCTGGAGCGCTTCGGCAATTTCACACTTATAGAGGCGAGCCTCGAGACGGGGCGCACACATCAGATAAGGGTGCATATGGCATATATGAAGCATCCGCTGCTGGGAGACAGCCTTTACGGCCCGCAGAACAACAAGCTGGGCGCACGCAGACAGATGCTCCATGCGGGAGTGCTGGGCTTCGTGCATCCTGCGAGCGGTGAGTATATGGAATTTGAGAGCCCACTGCCCGATGACTTTGAAGCGGTGCTGGTGAAATTAAGGAAGGCAGGTATATAAATGGCAAAGACAGTTTTTAAACCGGGAACCATGCTCAATCCCGTTCCGGCGGTGATGGTCTCCTGCGGAGACGGCGAGGTGAAGAATATAATAACGATAGCGTGGACGGGAATAATCAATTCTGATCCGCCCATCACCTACGTGTCAGTCAGGAAATCGAGATTTTCACACGATATAATAGAGAAGAGCGGGGAATTCGTGATAAACCTGACGACGGAGAAGCTCGCGTTTGCGGCGGACTACTGCGGTGTGAAATCGGGAAGGGATGTCGATAAGTTCAGAGAACAGAGGCTCACGCCATCGGAAAGCGTCGTCGTAGGCTGCCCTTCGATCGGTGAATCTCCGGTGAACATAGAGTGCAGGGTCATGGAGAAGAAGGAATACCAAACTCACGATATGTTCATAGCCGAGATAGTCAGCGTGTCGGTCGATGAAGAGCTGCTGGATGAGAACGGAAGACTGATGCTGGAGAAAGCCGGGCTGGTGGCCTATAACCACGGTCATTATTATGCGTTGAAACGACAGGAGATCGGCAGATTCGGATATTCGGTGATGAAGAAAAAGACGAGAAAGCGGATCGAAGCGGAAAAAAGAAAGAACTCCATCAGGAGAGGCCGGCGAGGAAGGTGAGGGACGCTATCGGTCAGCGGTTTGTACGCACTTGGCTGTCGATCTGAAAATCGGATTTCAGATACTGGAGACAGTCTTCGCATACGTATCCGGTTTTAAATACGTGCATATTGCCGTATTTGCAGCCGCAAAGCGTACATGCTTTTTTCATAGCGCGTCCTCCTTTCCCGAGAATAATGGGCCTTCCATTTCTCGCCGGCCAGTGATAATGGAGTAGTATACTGAGTTTATTGCAGATGGAAGGATAATACAAGAAGAATATATTCAATTGTAATAAACATGAACTTTATTGGAATATTATGGTAGCATATGGCGGCAATCCGCCTGCAGAGGGAAGCGGAGAAGATACGATGTATGAGGAATTTATACTGAGAAAAACCGAAAAAGGAAATATACAGGGGTACGAATGGCCTCTGGAAAAGCCGCGAAAGGTCGTCTGCATAGTTCACGGCATAGGAGAGTACGGCGGTAGATACGACAGAGTCGCCGAAGCCTTCAGAAAGCGCGGGATGTCCGTGCTGGCGCTTGATCTCAGGGGCCATGGCGGATCGCTCGGCAGGAGAGGTCACTGCGCACCGCGAAAGGATGTGCTGGATGACGTGAGCTCGCTGATAGAGCTGGCGGGGAAGCGATATCCGGGAGTGCCGCTGGTGCTTTACGGGCACAGCATGGGTGGCAATATCGCTCTCGATTACAGATTTCGCGGACTGCTGAACGACCGCCCGGCGGGGTATATCATCTCGGCTCCGTGGATAAGGCTGGTGAGACCGATACCGAAAGCGCTTTACAGGACGGTAAAGCTGCTGGCCGGGCTCGCGCCTTCATTCACCATAGGCTCAAGCATCGATGAGAGTTTGCTGGGAAATCCGGAGCAGGTGAAGCCGTTCGTCGATAACCCCAGGGTCCACACCAGGATATCGCTGCAGTGTGCAGTAGACGGGTTTGAGACGGGACTGGCGATGGAAAACGGCCAATGCGATGATGACCGGCGTGCAGCCGATATACCGATGCTCCTCATGCACGGCAGCCAGGATGGCATATGCGATATCGAAGGCAGCCGGCGTATTGCGCGAAGGCTGAAAGAGCGAGGCGATAAAGTAACGTATATAGAGTGGGAAGGGCTTTATCACGAGATACACAACGGCAGCGATGTCAGTACAGGTGATGAGGTGATTGCCCGAACTGTGGATTGGACTGAAAAGCTCCCGGGATGATCATTCCGGGAGCTTTGGATCTACGTACAGAGTTCTGTTGTGCGTGAATATGACCATGCCGGGATTTGCTCCTCCCGGCTTTTTTACGTAGCGGATCTTCGTGTAGTCGACGGGGACGTTTTCAGAATCGCGCCCCTTGCTGTGATAGGCGGCAACGGACGCGGCTTCAAAGAGATCTCCTTCCTCAGGCTCGCTTCCGTCGAGAAGCAGCACCGTGTGTGAGCCCGGTATGTCCTTGGTGTGAAACCACAGATCCGATGAGGCGGCGCGTTTGAGAGTCAGCCAGTCGTTTTCTCTGTTGTTCCTGCCTACCAGCACGGTCTTGCCTGACGAAAGCGTGTATTTGAGTGGCTGCGGCTTGCTCTTTTTCTGCTGTCCGCTGCGCGTCTTTCTGTAACGTATGAATCCGGCATCGGTCAGTTCCTGGCGCAGCAGCTCCGTTTCCTCCACTGTACGGGCGCGCTCGGCATAGGCGGCGACGGATTCCAGATAAGCGATCTGGCGGTGTGTTTCCTCCAGCTGTATCTGTTTCTCCTTGACGGCAGTCTTGGCCTTGCTGTATTTTTTGTAATAATTCTGAGCGTTCTTCGCCGGTGAGAATCTGGGATCGAGCGGGATATCCACGGCAGTTCCGTCGTAGTAGTTCGTGACCTGCACTGAGTCGTCGCCTGATTTCGCAGCGTGGAGATTGGCGGTCAGCAGCTCGCCGTACAGCCTGTAGCGATCGGAATTCTGTGCTTTGCGGAGATCCTCGTTGAGGCGCTGGGTCTTGAGACGCAGCTTGCTGAGGTGCCCGTTGATATGGCGCAGCAGATCGTTGGCCTTCTGCTTCACGGTGTTGGACGTTTCCCTGTGTCTGAAAAAATAGCCGGCAGCCGCGCTGAAGCTGTCAAAATCCAGACGGCGGCAGGAACCCTCCAGGGCGCTCAGAGCAGTCACGTGAAAATCGAGCGGCTTATCATCCTCATCTATATATACGACAGGAGTCGCCGCTCCGTTGTCGATCGCAGCGATGATCTGGCGGAGCCTGGCGTAACACGAAGCCGGATCGCCGCAGAGAGCGATGCTTTCGGCCAGCGCAGGTGAAATGCCCTGAATGTTGTTGAGCAGGCTCCTCTCGGGCTGCGCCTGTCCTGCCAGCATAGCTTCCATGTCATTTTCGGTGACGCTGCAGAACGGTATCTTGTCCTGGGCAGGCGGATACTCGTACTGCTTGCCGGGCAATATCTGTCTGGCTCTGTTGACATCGATTGATACGTGTTTGATGCTGTCGATGATTTTGCCGGTGTCCATATCGACCAGCATTATATTGCTGTGCTTGCCCATGATCTCTATCACCAGCTTCTTATTGACCGAAAAGCCCAGTTCGTTGACGGTTTCCATGAGGATCTCGATTATCCTGTCGTTTTCATGCTGCAGCACATCGGTTATCCTGGCCGCCCCCAGGTGCTTTCTCAGTACCATGCAGAAGACCGGCGGGTTTTTAGGGTTTTCGGGAGTCTCATCGACGAGATATACGGCGGAATGATTGCTGCCTGAGGACATGAAGAGCTTCCTTTTGCCGTTTTTCGTGTGTATGATGAACAGCAGCTGCTCCGGCTGCGGTTGATATATCTTTTCTATCTTCCCCATGAAGAGGCTGTCTTTCAATTCTTTTACCGCGGCATATGTCGCCACGCCGTCAAAGGACATGTCTGTTCCCTCCCATATTCATGTGTGATATAATAAAGTCGTTATACGGTAATAATATTATCACACAAGGGAAAGAAATGGGTGAAAATATGATAAAAAGCATGACCGGCTTCGGAAGAGGCGAGTATTCCGACGGAAAGAGAAGCATAACGGCGGAGATAAAGACGGTGAACCACAGATATGCGGACATAACCGTGAAAATGCCTAAGAGGTATTCGTTTGCCGAGGAGAGGATAAAGGCGGCCGTCAAGGAAAAGATGAAGCGCGGAAAAGCCGAGGTATCCATCGTGGTAGAGAATATAACGGAGGATGACATGAGCGTCAGACTCAATACTCTGATGGCGGGACAGTACATGGAAAATCTCAGAACGCTCAAGGAAACGTATGGGCTGAGCGGCGATATCGACATCGGGCTGGTAGCCAATATGCCTGATGTGATGAGGACGGTGCCGGAGGTGGAGGACGAGGAGCAGGTCTCGCTCGCCATGGAGAACGCTGTGGCTGCCGCAGCAGCAAAGCTGGACGAGATGCGCGAGAGAGAGGGCAGGAAGCTGTCTGAGGATCTGCTCATGAGAGGAGAACTCGTCAGGGAAACGGTCAGGAAGATCGAGACGAGGGCGCCGATGGTCGTCAAAGATTACACGGAAAAGCTGCGCGGAAGGATAAAGGAGCTTACCGAGGATGCGGTGGATATACCGGAGGAGAGGATACTTGTCGAGGCGGCTGTATTCGCCGACAAGTCCAATATTACCGAAGAGCTGGTAAGGCTCGACAGCCATATGGAGCAGCTGAAGAAGATCCTTACGTCTGAAGCCAGTCCGGTGGGTAAGAAGCTGGATTTTCTCGTACAGGAGATGAATCGTGAGGCCAATACCATAGGATCGAAGGCCAACGATCTGGAGATAACCTCGCTGATGCTTGAGGCTAAGAGCGAGATCGAGAAGATCAGGGAGCAGGTACAGAACATAGAGTAGAACGATGGCAAAAAGATGTCTTAGTTGCTATGTAAGCAGAGGAAATACCGGCCAATAAACGAATGTTCTGAAAAAACAGAGCGTGTCCTGTCACAATTGTCAGACATTGGGCAATAATATCGTATGTCGATATCACTAAAAATGTTACAATGATTCCGAAATCGTTATCATTATGTGATTTATTGGGGAGGCATTGCAATGAAAGTCAATTATGAAGGAGGCCAGGTGCTGACAGACGTCATGCCCGGTCTGAAAAAGACACGATTCT
This sequence comes from uncultured Bacillota bacterium, assembly GCA_949290475.1. Classification (GTDB taxonomy): domain Bacteria; phylum Bacillota; class Clostridia; order Peptostreptococcales; family Anaerovoracaceae; genus Lentihominibacter. Next base: position 5,243 of record CASESB010000058.1, on the reverse strand, counting down.
CCTTCACCGCTGTGCTGTTCTTTATATTCTGTTCGGTCAGCGGCGGAGCATTCGGTATCGAGTCGATCATACCGTCTTCCGGTCCGGGAATGACGCTCATGCTCCTCATCATCATCCCGCTCATGTGGGCTCTGCCGATGGGGTTGTACGTATCTGAGCTGACGAACCTGGCGCCGGTCGATTCGGGACCTTACGTATGGGTCAAGATGGCATTCGGTGAATTCTGGGGATTCGCCTTCGGCCTGTGGATGGCTGTGGCCTGGTATCTGACGGGAGCATCCTATATAGTTCTGGCGACGGACTACATAGGCATGTATATCGAGATGAGTCCTATGGTGGAGCTGGCGGTCAAGGTTGCCATCATACTGGTATTCACGGTTGTAAACCTTTTGGGACTCCAGGAGGTAAACGTAGTAAACACCATATTCACGTTCATAATCCTGGCGGCGTTCCTGGCTGTAGCGATCGTGGGACTTGCCAACTGGCAGAACAACCCGTTCGACCCGTTCATGAATGTTGAGCAGGGTGCGCTTTCCAGTCTGGGCGTAGGAATAGCCATCGGGGTATGGATGTTCTGCGGATATACTGCGATAGCCAATCTCGGCGGCGAGATAGAGAACCCGCAGATAATACCTAAGGGCATGAAGTGGTGTATCGTTCTGATGGTCGTAAGCTACATACTTCCGACGCTGGGCGGCATCGTATCTCTGGGACCTTGGACGGAATGGGGATCCACGATAGACTATTCGACGGTACTCTTTACATATGTCGGCAAATGGGCCGGAGTTGCATTCATGATCACCGCCGTTATTTCGCAGCTGGCGCTTCTGAACGCCACTACGGCTACGGCTTCGAGATCGTTCATGATCCTGGGAAAGGACCATCTGTGTCCTAAGTTCCTGTCGACCGTATCCAAGAACCGCAAGGTTCCTATCTGGCCGATCGTGATCCTGGCGGTGCTCAACGTGATCCTGGTAAACCTGGATTTCGAGATCCTGGTAATCATACTGTCGCCGCTGCTCTTCGTATGCTATGCGGGCTTCGCAGTGGCGTTCCTCAAGCTGAGGAAGCTGTATCCTGTTGAGAAGAGAGGAGATCTCTACTATGTAAAGGGCAAGTTCTCGCCTTACTACATAGTGATCTCGATGATGATAATCGGTGTCGTAGGCATACTGATGAACGGAACGGAATACTTCCTGCTGGGATATGTGCTCATACTCTTCGCACTGCTGATGTATATCATCTGCAAGAAGGTATACGGCGGACTTTCCGTTGAAAATCCGACTCTCAATCCTGTCAATCCTAAGACGGGGCTTGCGCAGGGCGACCTCGTAAGGTTCGGAAGATTCTTCCTGATATTCGGCGTGCTGGCATTTGGCGGTTCCTTCTTCCTGAGATGGTACGAGGCCGGATGGGGTCCTGATTACTATCTGGATCTGTACGGCTCTGGTCTGATCAGCAACTGGAGCCTGATGATAACGCTGCTGACGTGGATCGGCGCCATCATGCTGGTGCTGAGCGCAGTGCTGCATATCGTCGGCAAGAAGGTGGATCCGATACCTGATGATGAATAGCGATATGAGATGAGGGAGGCTCGCAGAGCCTCCCGATTTTTCTTGATGAACATCGAAATTGGTGGTATAATACTTATTCAGACAAGTAGGCGCACTCAGATCTTAGCGGGAGTAGATATATGGCTCAGGGTAAATTATTTGTGATCTCAGGTCCTTCCGGTGCAGGCAAGGGAACGATCTGCAAGGAAGTGCTGGATGCGGAGAGAAACATCAGGATGTCGGTTTCCATGACGACGCGCAGTCCGAGAGAAGGCGAGGTGGACAAGGTTCACTACCACTTCGTCGACAGGGATTCGTTCGAGAAGCTCATAGGTGAAGACGGCTTCATGGAGTATGCCAACGTGTACGGCAACCTCTACGGCACGCCGAGAAAAAACGTGCTGGAGTGGCTTGAACAGGGAATCGATGTAATTCTGGAGATAGACGTACAGGGAGCTATGCAGGTCAAGAGATCATATCCGGAGGGCGTATTCATATTTATACTGCCGCCGTCCATCGAGGAGCTGAAGAACAGGATAAAGGGAAGAGGCTCCGAGACCGAAGAGAGCATGGCCAGAAGGCTCGGCACGGCGCTGCAGGAAATTGCTTCTATAGATCAGTACGATTACCGGGTCATAAACGAGGATCTGGAAACAGCGATAAACAGAGTAAGAGCGATAATAACAGCCGAACAGTGCAAGCTGAACGGCGAAGAGGTAGAGAGGATAGTAAACAGGTACAAGGAGGAATTATAATGTTATACCCATCGATAGATGAAATCAGGACAAAAGCCGACAGCAAGTATACGCTGGTGATACTGGCAGCCAAGAGGGCCAGAGACGTCATAGAAGGCATGCCGAAGCTGACGGAGGCGGATGTTGAAAAGCCGGTGTCGATCGCTGCCAATGAGATCGCCGAAGATCTCATCACCTACAGGGAAGGCGGCATGTAGCACGATTTGATCGCGATACGGACATTTTGACGTAAATACGAGCAGCATATCCCCCTTTTTTGTGCGAGAATTATACCAGGCACAGGAAGGGGGATGTTTTATGTCAGGAAGCATGGTGATACGCAAGAGCAGCAGCATATACGTGATACAGCTGGAGGATATCCTGTATATGGAGAAGGCTCTCAGAAAAATAAAGATCCATATGTGTCCCGCACAGGGAGGCCAAAGCTCATGCCTGGAATTTTACGGCAGGTTCCGCGATGTGAAGCCGTATCTTGACTCGCGTTTTCTGTGCTGTCACAGAGGCTATATAATCAACATGGACAGGATAGTGTGGATGGACAGGAATACCATCTACGTTGAAACGAACGAGGAAATATACATGGGGCGTGAGACGTACAGGGAGGCAAAGAAGATATTCAGCGGGTATCTTCTCGACAAATCACGGACAAAAGACGCGATGCCTGAAAATCGGGTGAAAAATGCTGTTAAATATTGCGAAAAACGTTGAAATCAGTTGCGTTTTGTAGTATAGTATTAGCTGGTCTTACTTTCGAGACCATTTATTATTTACAGTTCACACACGGCAGCGGCCGCGAGGATCGGTGCCTTCGCGCGCAGAGCGTATCAGGCGGGCGATGGTTGTCCTGCGTATATAAACTGCTGTGGAAGAGAAAAACCGAGAGGAGAAACAAAATGTCAGTAATTTCAATGAAACAGTTGCTTGAAGCAGGTGTGCATTTCGGACACCAGACGAGAAGATGGAACCCTAAGATGGCTCCGTACATCTTTACGGAAAGAAACGGCATCTATATCATAGACCTGCAGAAGACCGTAAAGAAGATAGATGAAGCCTATGAATTCATGAAGGACGTTGCCGCCAGCGGCAAGCCGGTGCTTTTCGTAGGAACGAAGAAGCAGGCTCAGGCTGCTATCGAGGATGAAGCCAAGAGATGCGACATGTACTATGTAAATCAGAGATGGCTCGGCGGTATGCTCACCAACTACAAGACGATTTCCGGAAGGATCAAGAGACTCAACGATATAAAGACGATGGAAGAAGACGGCACGTTTGAGAAGCTTTCAAAGAAGGAAGTCATCAAGCTGAGACTGGAGCTTGAAAAGCTGGAGAAGTTCCTCGGCGGCATCAAGGATATGAAGGGAATGCCGGGAGCTATATTCGTAGTCGATCCGAAGAAAGAGAAGATCGCTGTCAAGGAAGCCAGAATACTGGGTATTCCGGTTGTCGGCATCGTAGACACGAACTGCGATCCTGACGATGTGGATTACATCATCCCTGCTAACGACGACGCTATAAGAGCTGTCAAGCTGATAGCAGGGTGCATGGCCGATGCAGTGATCGAGGCAAGGCAGGGCGAGAGCTTCGACGAAGGAGAGGAAGCAGGCTCGACCGAGGCCGCTGAAGCGGAAGACGTAGCCGAGGCAGCAGAGGATAAGACCGAAGAGGCTGTTGAGGAGTAAGGATAGTTTTTTAGGAGGAATAAAAATGGCTGTAACAGCTCAGATGGTAAAAGAACTGCGTGAGATGACAGGCGCAGGCATGATGGATTGCAAGAAGGTCCTCGTGGAGACGGACGGCGATATGGATAAGGCTGTAGAGCTCCTGAGAGAAAAGGGACTCGCAAAGGCGGCAAAGAAGGCCGGCAGGATCGCGGCAATGGGTCTTGTAAAGACTGCATTTGCCGATGACGGCAAGGCTGCCGCTATCATAGAAGTAAATTCGGAGACCGACTTCGTAGCTAAGAACGATGAGTTCATCACCTTCGTAGAGACGCTGGCTCAGATGGCTCTTGAAAGCGATGCTGCCGACATGGACGCTTTCATGGCGCTCCCTTACGGCGACGAGGGTACGGTACAGGATGTTCTCACGAACAAGATCGCTACGATCGGTGAGAATATGAGCATCAGAAGATTCAAGAAGTTCAACGAGCCGGGAGTGGTTTATACGGGATATATCCACAGCAACGGTATGATCGGCGTAATAGTAGGCCTCAGGACCGAAGCCAGTGCAGACGAGATCGCTGTAGTAGGTAAGGACGTGGCAATGCAGATCGCATCCATGAATCCTAAGTTCCTCGATGAATCACAGGTAGACCAGGCATGGCTCGATTCCGAGACGGAGATCGCCAAGCAGCAGCTCCTCAACGAGGGCAAGAAGCCGGAGCTTCTGGACAGGATCATACCGGGCAAGATCAAGGCTATCCTCAAGGAGGTATGCCTCGTAGATCAGAAGTTCGTCAAGGACAGCGATATGACTGTAAAGCAGTATGTCGACAGCGTGGCTAAGGAAGCCGGCAAGGACATGGAGATCGCGTCGATGATCAGATACGAGGTTGGCGAAGGCATCGAGAAGAAGGAAGAGGACTTCGCAGCCGAGGTAGCTGCACAGCAAGCAGCTGCGGCTAAGAAATAAGTAATGACGTAGATTTTAAATAAGATAAACAAGGGACGGCAATTTGCCGTCCCTTTAGACTGTAAACAAAAGTCAAACTCCGGTAATAAACTAGGGTTTTTTGTTTTGCAGTCATTTTGATTTTTTGCTTGGATGACTGCATAAATCAATGGGTTTGAGTGATTTTGAACGACGTGGACCATCTTTGTAGAGGGCTTGAAGGGGTTCGTTCGAGGCTTTATACCCGCAAACGCACAACAATTTGCAGTCATATGTAAAAATTTTTAAAAATGACTGCAAAATGTGCGAAGCGCCCGTTTACAGT
>CASESB010000057.1 GCA_949290475.1 uncultured Bacillota bacterium | reverse complement strand
GGCATTGGTCCTGCGAGGAAGAATGCCCTTTTGGAACACTTCAAGAGCGTAGAGGCCATCAAAGCAGCAACGCCGGAGGAAATGGCGGAGCTGCCGCAGATGAACGCCCGGGCGGCTGATGCCGTTTGGCGGTATTTTCATACATGATACGATGCGTACTGCGGATCATGTGATTTTATCGTGAATTGCTTGCTAAAACACCTGCGTGATGGTATAGTAACGATATCAGTAATCAATCAAATTATACGGAGGAAAGCTATGGCAGATAAAAAGGATCTATACGGTTATCAGGAAGAGGATATAATCACTCTTGAATTCGATGATGGCGAAGAGGTTGAATGCGGTACGCTCGGCGTGTTCGATGCACTGGGCAAGGAGTACATAGCCCTCAATCCGCTGGGAACAGAGGATGTCTATATCTACGGCTATGAGGAGAGCGACGACGAATACGAGCTGATAGACATCACCGATGACGATGAGTTCAACAAGGTGGTTGCCGAGTTTGAGAAGCTGGCGATAGAAGAGGTATAGGCCGGCGGATATATATTGGCGATATAGCCGGCAGGCGGTTATGACATGGCTTGCCGGTTTTTTCAATGCCACAGTGAAGCGATAAAAATACACCATAGTATTTTTGTACGATTTGATATAAAATCTATATATGCCATTGATTACCGGAGGGTTGGTATGAAGACATACGATATAATAATAGTCGGAGCAGGAGCCAGCGGAGTGTTCATGTCGTATGAGCTCGCGAGGCTGGAGACGAAGGCCAGAGTGCTTATGATAGATAAGGGAGCGTATCTGCAGAAGCGGCAGTGCCCGATCAAGGCGGGCGCGAAGACGTGCATGAAATGCTCGCCGTGCCATATCATGAACGGCTATGGCGGCGCGGGAACGCTTTCTGACGGAAAGTACAACATAACGACGCAGTTCGGAGGAGATCTTCACAATTACGTGGGAGTGGAGAAGGCTTTTGAGCTGATGGAATACGTGGACGAAGTGCTGTGCAGCATGGGCGGCGCTGACGCCAAGCTCTATTCCACGGCCAGCTCGGAGCTGAAGACCATGGCGCTGAGAAACAATCTTCATCTTCTCGAGGCCAAGGTAAGACATCTCGGCACCGACAGGAACATGAAGATACTGGAGAAGATCTTCGATTACTGCAAGGATAAGATAGACATGGAGTTTTACACTACCATAGAGAAGGTGGACGTCGATGACGACGGCACTTTCATCGTGACGTCCGATAAGGGAGAGCAGTACAGATGCAGCGATCTCGTGCTGGCGACGGGGCGTTCGGGATCAAAGTGGAGCTCCGAGATATGTGACGAGCTGGGGATCGAGCAGAAGAAGAACCGCGTCGATATCGGCGTCAGGGTGGAGCTGCCTGCGGAGATCTTCAAGCATATAACGGACGATGTGTACGAAAGTAAGATCGTCTATAAGACGGATAAATACAACGATATGGTAAGGACGTTCTGCATGAATCCTTACGGTGAAGTGGTGGCGGAAAACACTAACGGCATAGTTACGGTCAACGGGCACAGCTATGCGGATCCGGAGCTGAGAACCGAGAATACGAATTTTGCGCTGCTGGTATCGAACAAGTTCACGGAGCCGTTCAAGGACAGCAACGAGTACGGCGAGTCGATAGCCAGACTTTCCAACATGCTGGGAGGCGGCGTGCTGCTGCAGAGATTCGGCGATCTCGTAAAGGGACGCAGGAGCAGCAAGCGCAGGATGGAAAAGTGTTTTACAAGACCTACCCTGCAGGCCACTCCGGGAGATCTCAGCCTGGTTATCCCCAAGAGACAGCTGGATAACATAATAGAGATGATATATGCGCTCGACAAGATAGCGCCGGGAACGGCCAACGAGGACACGCTGCTGTACGGAGTCGAGGTCAAATTCTACAATTCCAAGATAGCTGTGGATGAGAACCTGCAGACCGTGGTGCCGGGACTTTATGCGCTGGGAGACGGATCAGGCGTTACCCACTCGCTTTCGCAGGCTTCGGCCAGCGGCGTATACGTAGGCAGAATACTGGCGGAAAAATACAGCGGCTAGAGATTTTAGCATTTTACGAAGGAAAGGAATGAGACTATGGGAGAATTGGCAGTAAAGGCATTGGCAAATCACAAGAAAAAATACAACTGTGCGCAGGCGGTGGCGTGCGCCTTTTGCGATAAGCTGGGCAGAGACGAAAAGGAGGTCTTTGAGATGATGGAGGCCTTCGGACTCGGCATGGGTACGATGGGAACATGCGGAGCGGTTTCGGCTATGGCGGCTGTAGTGGGAATGGTCGAGTCTGACGGCGCGCTGAGCGATCCGAAGACCAAGAAGAACTGCTATAAGTCGATGAAGGAGCTGACGCAGAAGTTCAAGGAAAAGAACGGAACCGTCATCTGCCGGGAATTAAAGGGCATTGATACGAAAAAGGTCATCAGGAGCTGCGACGGCTGCGTGCAGGATGCGGCGGAGCTGCTGGAGGAGTACCTGGCTCAGAAAGGTTAGGGAGGTGCATTGATTGAACAGCAGGAAGTATAAAGACATAATTTACAGGATGCGGTATATCAATGATCTCCGAGATCTGATATATTCAAGCGCCGAGATGTTCGATGAAAAACCGGCGTTTCTAGTAAAGGATGTTCCGGGCGGAGAATACCGCCCGATCTCATACAGACAGCTGAAGGAGGACATAAATTCCCTCGGCACGAAGCTGATGGATATGGGGCTCAAAGGTAAAAAGGTCGCCTTGATAGGCGAGAACAGCTATAAATGGGTGGTTACATATCTGGCGGTAGTAAACGGTACAGGCGTTATAGTGCCGCTCGACAAGGAGCTGACGGCGGTAGAGGTAGGCAACCTCCTGAAGCGCGCAGAGGCGGAGGCAGTAGTCTGTTCCGCAAAGCTGAAGGCCAAGGTGGTCGAGGCGCTGCAGGAAACGGAGGGCGTAGATATCAGGATCGATATGGATGCCGATGAGGATATTGACGGCTTCCTCAGCTGGGACGGCCTGCTGACGCAGGGCGAAGAGCTGCTGCAGAACGGAGACCGCGGCTTTGTCGATGCGATAATAGATCGCGAGGCAATGTGCTCGCTGCTGTTCACATCGGGTACTACGGGAATGTCTAAGGGCGTTATGCTGTCGCATAAGAATATTTCCGCTAACGTATACAACATGTCGAAATACGTCAGGATAAGAGAGCCGGGAGGCGGGCTTTCCGTACTTCCTATGCATCATACGTATGAGCTCACATGTCACGTGTTCACGGGGCTCTATCAGGGCATGTTCATAGCCATCTGTGAAGGGCTGAGATATATACAGCAGAATCTTAAAGAGAGTCGCGCTACGGTCATGCTGGGCGTGCCTGCCGTGTTCGAGACCATGCACAAGAGAGTATGGAAGCAGGCGGAGGCTTCCGGACTGGCAGGGCGTATGCGTAAGATGATGGCAGTCGCCCGCAGAACGAGGCTCTTCAACAACCAGGATGTGATGCGCAGGATATTTTCCGCGATCCATATGAGTCTGGGAAACAATATCGAACTGTTCATATCGGGAGGCGCCGCCATAAACCCGCAGGTGATAAGGGATTATGAGGCTCTGGGATTACCGATGATACAGGGATACGGGATGACGGAAAATGCGCCGATAATAGCCGTAAACAGGGATAATTACAGCAAGGCTGACTCGGTAGGTAAGCCGATGCCGGGCACCGAGGTCAAGATATTAAACAAGGATGAAAACGGCGTCGGAGAGATCATCTGCAAGGGTCCGTCCGTTATGCTGGGTTATTATAACGATCCGGAGGCTACGGCAGAGGTTATTCGTGACGGATGGCTGTTTACAGGAGATTACGGCAGATTCGACGAAGAAGGCTTTCTTTACATATGCGGCAGGAAGAAAAACGTGATCATCGCCAAGAACGGCAAGAATATATTCCCGGAGGAGATAGAATATCTTCTGCTCGAGGATCCGTTCATCGAAGAGGTCGTAGTTTACGGCGTGCTGGACAGGAAGAACGACGATATCGTAGTCAAGGCGGAGATATTCCCTAATATTGAAAATATAAAGGAAGCTCTGGGAGATATCGACGAAGCCGGACTTTCGGAGGCCATAAAGCACGCTATAGAGCAGGTCAACGACAAAATGCCGGCATACAAGCGTATCAAGCGCTTCAAGCTGCGAAGCGAGGAATTCGAGAAGACGTCTACCAGGAAGATCAGGAGAACGGGCAGCGCCGTTCGCGAGGAAGAGGATTGATCCGCAGGAAGATGGTTGACTCGTGAGGAAGAGGATTGACTCGACGGTAAGCAGGGAGGTATGAATATGGAGGGACGTAGCAGGTATCCCAAGCTGGTGGTGGATCTCGACAAGCTGCGCCACAACATAGACAGGATCAAAACGGAGTGCGACGACAGAGGCGTGGAGATAGCCGGAGTGATCAAGGGCTGTACGGGCCTCACGGAATGTGCGCGGCAGTTTGCCAAGGCCGGATGCCGCTTTATAGCCTCGTCAAGGCTGGAACAGCTTGAGCCTCTGCGCGAAAACGGCATACAGACGCCGCTGATGATGATCAGAGTGCCGATGCTCAGTGAAGCGGCTGATGTCGTGCGTATAACCGATATAAGCCTTAACAGCGAGATCGCAGTCCTCAGGGAGCTCAACGAGGAGGCTGGCATACAGGACAAGGTGCATCAGGTGATACTGATGGTAGATCTCGGCGATCTGCGGGAGGGCTTCTGGGACAGAGATGAGCTGATGGAGGCCGCTCTGCTAACTGAAAACGAGCTCCACAACCTCAGACTTGCGGGGATCGGAACGAATCTCGGCTGTTACGGAGCCATTGCCGCGACGCCGGAAAAGCTGCAGGAGCTTGTGGACTGTGCGGAAGCTGTAGAGGCTCGCATTGGCAGAGAGCTGGAATTCATATCGGGAGGAGCGACGAGCACGCTGCCGAGAATAATAGAGGGCAATCTGCCGGCAAGGATAAATCTGCTGAGGCTGGGAGAGGGCATACTGCTGGCGGCCGATCTGCAGGAGCTGTGGGGCTATGATATGAG
>CASESB010000056.1 GCA_949290475.1 uncultured Bacillota bacterium | reverse complement strand
CTTACGGCGTCCCTCATATATATATTCCTCAAGAGCCGCCCGCGCCGGTCTGCCCAGAGGCACGATGCGCGGGTTGCTGTGCTCGCCGGCACACGTTATGAAGCCCATCCTCATATTGATATCCTCGACGTTGGCGTCTATCAGCTCGCTGACCCTGATGCCTGTCGCGTAGAGCACCTCCAGAATAGCCCTGTCCCTGACGCCCTTAACGGAATCGTCCGGCATCGCCAGCAGCTTCTCGATCTCTTCGATCTCCAGGTACTCGATGTTCTTTCTCTCTATCCTCGGAGATCTTATGTCAGCCGTAGGGTTCTCGCTGATGAGCCCGGATTCCATCAGATAATTGAAAAAAGCCCGCACGGATGCCAGCTTCCTGTTGATGGTGGCTGCCGCCTTGCCCGACATCTTCAGATGATGCAGAAAGGCAATGACCTCGGTGCTCGACGTCTCCAGGATGTCACTCATACCTCTGGAGCCTTCAAAGCCCACGAATTCGAGGACGTCGCGGCTGTAGGCCTCCAGCGTGTTCTTTGACATCTTTCTTTCCTTTTGAAGGTACTCTATGAAATCCTTAGTATACATAATATTCCCTCCGGCGCAGATAGTAAGAAAGCGTATAAAGATTATAACGCTCCCCTCACCGATTTACAACGGTGTTTGATGTTCATTTTAACATAAACTACCTATTCTTTCAATACTAAACCTCTCCAAATTAAAGAGGGTGTAGAGTAAAAAGTGTTGATGAATCCCACCCGCAGGCGCTTCTTCTGTCTGCTTGTTAATATTTTCTGATTTACTGCGATTTTTAACAAAATATCGGCTTTTCAGGTTTCACCACAGCGACGATTTGTTAATATTTTTTATTTTCATTGAGATCTTAACAAGTTTCAGACCCATCATAGCCGGATTAGTGTTAAAAACAGGGGTATAAGGCCCATATATTATCAACTGCCTCTTGCGCAGAGCGTCTGCAGAGCCGATAATTGTTAATATCTCAGCCTTATTGATTATTTTTAACAACTACGTCACAGACCGGGTCATATGGTAAAGAGGGTTATATGACAAAGAGGCTGAAATCAAAAGCGCAGATCTCGCAAAAGATCTGCACGTCTCGACACAACATGTCATCAGCCTTATTCCGGAACGCCCGGTGCGCCCGCGTAAGCCGCATTACATCCGCATATGCCCGGCGCACGAGCGCCTCAGCCGATGATTCCCGCCTTTGCGAGCTGCTCCTTAGCCATGAAAAGTCCGGCCACCGTCTTGGCGTCGATCAGCCTGCCTCCCGAAGCCAGCTCGCACGCTTCGGCAAACGGCATCTCCACCACATTTATCGCCTCGTCGTCATCGAGCTCCTGATCCCCAGCCGTCAGACCGGTCATGGCATAGATGTGTATCACTTCCTCCGAATAGGCGACGCTGGTGTTTATCTTCCCCAGATACATTATATCCTTCGCCGTATAACCCGTCTCCTCACGCAGCTCTCTGGCCGCCACCTGCTCAGGGTCAGTCTCGCCCTTGTCTATCTTGCCCGCCGGGATCTCCAGCACCGTCCTGCCGCAGGCGTACCTGTACTGCTCCACCATGATCACGCTGCCGTCGTCCTTGATCGGCACTATGGCTACCGCTCCGTTGTGCTCTATGATCTCGCGGAAAGCCTGTCCTTTAACGGCCGTCACCCTGTCGCGCCTGACGTTCAGTATGGCTCCCTCATATATCCTCTGACTGTCAATCTTCTTTTCTTCAAAGATCATGCTTTCTCCTTTTCCATCTCTATCGACCTGTCTACGGCCGCCTGGAACCCTTCTCTGACGTCGTCCATGAAACCGTTATCAAAGAGCTTATTCACGGCCTCAATCGTCGTGCCGTTAGGCGAGCAGACGTTTATCCTCAGCTGTTCCACCGATTCCTCGCTTTCCAGCACCATCTTCGCCGCGCCCAGCACCGACTGCGCCGCAAACACTCTGGCCTTACCGGCTTCCATGCCGTTGGCGACGGCCGCGTCTATCAGCGCCTCTATATACATGTACGTGTATGCCGGGCTGCTGCCGCTGACGCCGATCACACAGTCCATCAGGCCTTCGTCAATATGCTCCGCTCTGCCGATCCCGGAGAATATCTCCGTCGCCTCGTCAAACGTCGCATCATCGACGTTGCCGTTCCTGCACATGGCTATCATGCCCTCTCCGACTCTGGCCGGCGTGTTCGGCATGATCCTGATGATGCCGGCATCCTTTCCCAGATATTTTTCCAAAAGGCTGATGCTGACTCCCGCCGCCATCGAGATCACCGTCTTGTCGCTGCTGTAGGCCGCCTTTATCTCGTCCAGAACGCTCTCGATCACCTGCGGCTTCACACCGAGTATCACCACGTCGGCAGCTCCGCAGAGCTCGCTGCCGCTGCCGCATATCGTCAGCCTCGGTATGGCCTCCTTCGTCCTCCGGCAAAGCTCTCCGTTCATATCAAAGGCCAGCAGCTCCTTGCCGTCAGCCTTTCCCGAGGCTGCATATCCCGCCAGGATAGCGCCCCCCATATTTCCTATGCCTATGAATCCGATTTTCTTCATTTTTTTACCTCCGTCATCGCCTGCCGGTCTCGGCGCCGCTCCTCTATTTCCCTATCGTGCCCAGAAAAAGCGTACCTCTGCCGCTGCCCCCTATGCAGTCCCTGATGATATCAGCCTTCGAGCCGTTCAGCAGGATCATCGGTATCCCGAACTTGTTTACCCTGGCGGCTGAATCTATCTTAGTCTCGATACCGCCCGTGCCGAAGGCGCTCTTCTTGCCTATGGTTATCGAGGATGCCAGCTCTTCGGCGTTTTCGACCGTCTCTATCAGCTGCGCGTCATCGCTGGCCTTGGGATCCTTGTCGAAGACGCCGTCTATATCGCTGAGTATTATCATCAGATCGGCGTTCCACAGTATGGCTGTCAGCGCCGCCAGCGTGTCGTTGTCTCCGATCTTTATCTCCTCCACGCATACCGTGTCGTTTTCGTTGATTATCGGCACCACGCCCTCATCTATGAGCGTGAACATGGTGTTCCTTATGTTGAGCGTCCGGTGGTGATCCTTGAAATCGTCGCGCGTCAAAAGCATCTGTGCCACGTGCACGCCGTGTGCGCCGAAATACTCCTTGTATGCCATCAACAGCTCCACCTGACCTATGGCGCACAGCGCCTGCTTGTAGTTCATATCGCCGCGCCGGCTCCATTTGTTTATCGCGCCCACGCCGCAGATCCCGGCGCCCGATGACACCAGTATCACCTGCTTGCCCATGTCCAGCAGCGTTTCCACCTGATCGACTATATTTTTTATCGCCTGCCTGTTCACAGCGCCGTCGCTGTCTGACAGCACGTTGCTGCCTATCTTTATCACGATCTTCCTGCTGTCCAGGATGTGCTCCTTCAGTTGTTCCATTTCTTTACGATGACCTCCTATCGACCAGAAAATTATACAACAAAGACGAAGCAACGGCAAGGTGAGTAGTACAAAGCAGAAGTATAATATTGTATTTTTTTAACTTTCGCTTGCATTTTTTAGAATTTTAAGTTACAATTCTATTGAGGTTATCCCCCTGATAGCCTCATTAATCTCTAATCCCAATACCCCTTTTAACAAAAGAGACCGTTAAGGTCTCTTTTGTTTTAGGAAAACTTCTCATGCCCAAGGCCTCGGCCGCACCGTTAGCGCCGTAAATCGCCTTATCCCCTTTATTTTATCTCCGCCCCTTGGTATACTATACCCATGAGACATTTGACGTTAAAGTACGACGGAGATATATACTCCGGCACCATGTACCGCTCGTATTTCGGCGGACTGAAGGCAGGCGTGCTGGACATAGAGACCACAGGGCTCGATCCCGCGCGCAACAAATTCATCCTCGGCGGACTGCTGGACATACAGACGAAAACGGTGCATCAGATATTTGCCGAGAGCCGCAGTGAGGAACGCGAAACGCTGCGCGCCTTCGCAGATCTGGTGTCCGGCCTGGACATGGTCATCACCTACAACGGAAGGCATTTTGACATGCCCTTCATCAACCGCCGTCTCGCAGCCTTTTCCGCCGGCAGCTGCCGCCCGTACGATCTTGATATATATCAGGTCGTGAACGGACACTCGCCGATAAGAAAATTCGTGCCCAACCTCAAGCAGAAGACGCTGGAAAGCTACATGGGGCTGTGGCAGTCGCGAACCGACGAGATATCGGGAGCGGAGAGCGTGGAGCTCTACGACCGCTACGAGAAGAGCGGCGACGAGGAGCTTGCCCGCAGGATCCTTCTCCACAACAGCGACGACGTCGTACAGCTGACGCGCCTGATGAGGGTGCTGGAAAAATCGGATCTCCACCGTGCTATGTTCCACCTGGGCTTTCCAGCAGGACCGCTCAACGTGGAAAGGATAAGACTGAGCGCCTCGGCTGTGACCGTCACGGGGAGTCAGCGCTCGATCTCGGCGGACTACTCGTATTTTTCACTCGACGGCAGCGGCGCTGAGATCCGTCTCGACAGCCGCCGTTCCGATTTTTACCTGAGCTTCCCCATTATCAGGAACTCAGGACTCGCCGTGGCTGATCTTGAAGCGCTCGGTCTCGACAGCGACGAATTCGACGTCTATCCGACGTTCGGCAGCGGATTCCTGGTGCTGGAGGATCACGACAACAGGAACTACATGGAGATCAACCACTTAATAAGATCGTTTATCAAAGGATTCATCAGTAACATCTGAGAAAGGATTAAAAAATGGATTTTATCGACAGTATAAGAAAAGTCAAGGATGACAGCTTCGCCATGGCCTCGCTTTCCGAGGATACGAGGAACAACGCGCTCGAAGCGGTGGCAAAGGCGCTCGAAAAGAACAAGGCCGCCATCTTCAGCGCCAACGAGGCCGATCTTCAGGCCGCCAGGGAAAGCTCGCTGGCTCAGCCCATCGTCAACAGGCTAAAATTCGACGACAAGAAGCTCGCCACCTGCATAACCGGCATCTACGACCTGATAGATCTCGAGGATCCTCTCTTCAAGGATCTGCTCAAGCGCGAGCTCGATAAGGATCTCGTGCTCACCAAGACCACCTGCCCGATCGGCGTTATCGGCGTCATATTCGAGTCGAGACCGGATGCGCTGGTACAGATCGCCTCGCTTTGCATCAAGAGCGGCAACTGCACGATCCTCAAAGGGGGCAGCGAAGCCAGACACACCAACAGGATACTCTTCGACACCATCTACGAGGCCTGTGTCGCCGCCGGTCTGCCGGAGCACTTCGCTGTGCTCATTGAGGGCAGAGCCGAGATAAGCGAGCTGCTCAAGTGCCACGACTACGTCGATCTTCTCATCCCGCGCGGCTCCAACCAGTTCGTGCAGTACATCATGGATAATTCCAAGATACCTGTCATGGGCCATGCCGACGGCATCTGCCACGTGTATGTGGACGGCGCCGCCAGCATCGAGAAGGCCATTCCGATAATCATCGACTCCAAGACGCAGTACGTGGCCGCCTGCAACGCCGCCGAGACGCTGCTCGTCCACAGGGATATTGCCGATGTGCTGCTGCCGATGCTGGCAGACGCTTCCGGCAGCAACATAAAGTACAGATGCGATGCAAGATCTGGCGCTCTCATGCCTTCGGAGCCGGCTACTGACGAGGACTTCGCCACGGAATACCTCGACTACATACTCTCCGTCAAGATCGTAGATGATATCGATGAAGCCATAGATCATATAAACCGTTACGGCTCGCATCACACCGACTGTATCATCACCGAGGACAAGGATTCCGCTGAGAGATTCATGTCGCTCGTTGATTCGGCCGGCGTCTATCTCAACTGCTCCACCAGGTTTGCCGACGGCTTCAGGTACGGCTTCGGAGCCGAGGTCGGCATCAGCACGGGCAAAATACATGCCCGCGGCCCTGTAGGTCTTGACGGGCTCGTCACCTACAAGTACAAGCTCGAGGGCAACGGCCAGATCGTAGCCGACTACTCAAACGGCAAATCTCAGTTCCACTTCCGCGATCTGATATAGCTGATATACGGAACGCATCCCGCTTAAGGCAAGCTAAAACCGCCGCCACCGTTTGAATCTCAAACGGTAGCGGCGGTTTTTATCGGTTTTTGTTCTATATCTGGAAAATCCCGAAAATACGCTTTCCTCCAGGTCCTTGCTATGCCCGTTCCTGCTCCAGGTATTCACCCAGCGCCTTCACGGCATTGTCGATATGCTCGCCTGCGGCGAGCTTTTCCACGCTCACTACCCGGATATTGCACCTGTTGACCGGCAGCAGTATCTTATACGCATGACTGCCGCCTATAGCCGCCGCCATGGCCGGCGACAGCTCGCCCATCATGGCGTTGGCATTTAATATGCCCACGACGCCCATGACCACGTCCGCATGCTGCATGTTGTGCACTATGGCGTTTTCACCGGTAGCGCCTTCATCGGCGCCGCCCCTGAGCATCTGCCCCGTGGCCGTCGAATTTGTGCCCAGAGCGATAACAGTCTCTCCGGGGAACGCCTTCTTTACCTTTTCC
Organism: uncultured Bacillota bacterium; assembly: GCA_949290475.1. Taxonomy (GTDB): domain Bacteria; phylum Bacillota; class Clostridia; order Peptostreptococcales; family Anaerovoracaceae; genus Lentihominibacter. The sequence continues at coordinate 9,820 of CASESB010000056.1, read as the reverse complement.
ACTATGGCTCTGCCTATTCCTCCGCCCTGTCCGTCTACGACCGCTATGTTCATATCCGTTTCCTTTCCCGCGGGCGCGCCGCGTCCTGTCTATTTCCAGCCCCTGTCATAGCTGCCGCTGTTCTCGTTCCAGCAGTCTATGCACACCGGCTTGCCGTCCATCACCCGCATCCTCGTCTCGGCGGCCTTTTCGCCGCATATAGCGCATTCAACGGAATTGAGAGACCTGGCGCCCTCAGGCAGCCCGATCCGCGGTTTCCCCACGCAGAACACTTCGTCTATCGGAGCCGTCAGCACGTACTCGATATACCTCTCACCGTGAAGGCCTTCCTTCTTGTCTCTGGCATAGAGACGGAAGCTGTCGCCCGTGCTCCTGTCAAAGAAGCTGAAAGCAAACTTGCCCGTACCGTGATATATGAGATTACCCTTGCCGAGGGTGCAGCCCAGAATGAACTGTATGCCGTCCACACCGCAGGCGTCGTTTTCCGTAACGCAGACGATCTCCTCGTCCGACGCCCGACACTTGCCGAACCGCTTCTGCGCCTCCATGGCCGCCCGCACTCCCAGCGCCAGTCCGCCGCACGTATGCCCGTGAAATTCCACGGCTCTCTGCCAAAGCTCCTTATCTATCATTTCCGAACTCCTGTCACGGCATCACAGCTCCAGCTTGTAATCGCCGTCCTTGATTCTTCCTGCCTTTCTCAGCAGCCTGTCTATTACCAGTGAAAGTACAGCCGGCAGCACTATGTGCAGCAGCAGCACCTTCCACAGCGTATCGAACGTGAATCCCATATCGGTAAACGTACCTATCTGTCCTACGAGTCCCGACGTTCCCATGCCGGCTCCCACCGGGATGTTCGTCATCTTGAACACGCATGTCGATATAGGTCCGATGATGGCTCCCGCCAGCGTAGCCGGAACCAGTATCCACGGATTCTTTATGATGTTGGAAACCTGCAGCATGGACGTGCCTATGCCCTGCGCCACGAGACCTCCGACGCCGTTTTCCCTGTAGCTTGCCACAGCGAAGCCTACCATCTGGGCGCAGCATCCGACAGTAGCCGCTCCCGCCGCCAGACCGCTGAGATCCAGCATGATACAGAGCGCCGCGCTCGATATCGGCGCCGTCAGCACCAGTCCGACGATGACTGAGATCACGATGCCGAAGAAGAACGGCTGCCACTCCGTGGCCGTCATGATCACGCCTCCCAGCTTCATCATGCACCAGCCGATTCCCGGCCCCGCCAGCTTCGCTACTATGGCTCCCGTTATCAATGTTACCGCAGGAGTGACCAGTATGTCAACCTTGGTTTCCTTGGATACCATCTTGCCGAATTCCGTACCGACGGCGACTGCCAGGAAGGCTCCAGCCGGACCTCCGGCCACATCTATACCGAAGCCCAGCATCGTCGCGCCCATCATGCCCGTCACCACGCTGGAAAACAGAACCAGCGGCGGCGCCTTGAGGCTCCAGGCCACGGCTACGCCTATCGCCGCACCCATGTACTGCTGTGCTATGCCGCCGACCTCGACGAAGAACGACGACACCATGTTCTCTCCGAACAGATTAGCAGTCTGCTCGCCTATGGTGTCGAATATCACTCCTATCAGAAGCGATGCGAACAGTCCCAGCGCCATCGCCGACAGCGCGTCCTGCAGGTATCGCTTCACCGAGATCTCGATATCCTTTCTCTTAAAAAAGCTCTCCTTCTTCTCAATACTTGCATTATTCTCCATGATATACTTCTTTCTCTCTCCCGGCACAAGGCACGGCCGGGTACTTTTAAAAACAGCCTACCGTATGACTTTAACAGAGTGTATATATGGATGTCAAGACACATATCAAGATATTTTTCGTTTTGCGCGGGTTTTTCCTTTACCTGCCGCCGCACGCTGTGTTATCATCATCTTATCATTAAAATACTGGAGGGAAATGTAATGAAGAGCCATAACGCCGGTGAACATACTGCATCCGAACGCAGAGAGCATATCAGAAAAACGCTGGAACACGCAGCGGAGCCCGTGACGGCTGCACGCTTCGCCGGCGAGCTTTCGGTCAGCCGCCAGATAATAGTCGGAGACGTAGCGCTGCTGCGCGCCTCCGGGCTCGATATACTGGCAACCCCTAAGGGCTATATCATGAATGTGACCGAAGATGATGAGAAAAGCTACCCCTTCACCGGCATCATCGCCTGCAAACACGGCAAGGAGCAACTGCAGGACGAGCTCTATACCATCGTCGACTTCGGCGCTACCGTCATCGACGTGACCATCGAGCACGCCATCTACGGCGAGATTTCGGCCAAGCTGGACCTTTCGTCAAGGTATGACGTCGATCAGTTCGTCTCCAAGGTGGAAAGCGAAGAAAACTCGGCTCCCATCAGCTCGCTTACGGGAGGCATACACCTCCACTCCGTCGGCTGCCGCGACCGCGCCACCTTTGACCGCATCAAAGCCGCTCTTGCAGACAAGGGCATACTGATGAACTGACCGTCGAACTACCGGCGAACTGCCCGCGCGCCCTATACGAAATCCAGCAGGCTTTTTTTGATTCTCATATAATATATGACGCCCGTAAGATCAGCCAGTATCCAGCCTATCGGCACCGCCCACCATATTCCGGTAACACCTATGAAAGGAACTGCCGACAGGCAATAGGCCAGAGCCACGCGCGTTCCCAGCGATATCACCGTCAGGATCAGCGACATCCCGGCCCTGTTGAAGGCTCTGTAAAGGCCATAGAGCATGAAGAGCCCTCCTATGCCGAAGTAAAACAGGCTCACGACACGCAGATACGATACTCCCGTGTCTACGATCTCCGCTTCACCGGCTCCCACAAAGAATTCCATGAACTGCCCGGCGAATATGAACAGCACCGTCGAGATGACAGCGGAAAATATCAGCATGCACAATACGGCCGCACGCATGCCCCTGCTGATGCGCTGTCTCTCCTTCGCGCCGTAGTTCTGCGCCATGAAGGTGGAGAACGCATTGCCGAAATCCTGCAGCGGCATATATGCGAAGGCGTCGATCTTGGTAGCCGCGGCAAAGGCTGCCATGACTACGGCTCCGAAGCTGTTCACCAGCCCCTGCACCATCAGTATGCCGAAGTTCATCACCGACTGCTGCATACAGGTGAGAAACGACGCTCCGGCGACTTCTCCCAGCCCCGCGCAGCTTATCCTCATATGGCGGCGCTCCGGCATCAGCTGCGGACACTTCTTCAGCGTGTATATCATACACCCGACTCCCGAAAACCACTGTGAAATAACGGTCGCCAGGGCCGCCCCCTCTACACCCCATCCGAACGCCAGCACGAACAGCAGATCCAGCACGATGTTCATGACCGCGGCTATGCCCAGGAATATCAGCGGCGTCATGGAATTCCCCACCGCCCTCAGCAGCGAGGCGAAGAAGTTATAGAGAAACGTGCCCATGATGCCGGCAAATATCACCAGCAGATACGCCTTCATCAGATCGTATACCTCGGCCGGGACCGCCAGCAGCTCCAGTATCGTATCGGTCAGCGCGTACACGGCGGCATTGATCGCCAGCGAGAACACCGCTATCATCACAAACGATGTGAATATGTTGCCCTTCAGATGATCGGTGCGCCGTTCGCCGTATCTTATGGAAAAGATGGCGCCGCTGCCCATGCACATGCCCAGCAGTATCGATGTCAGGAACGTCATCAGGGTATACGAAGACCCCACCGCCGCCAGCGCGCCGGCTCCCAGGAACCTGCCCACGATAAGCGTATCCACTACGTTATACGTCTGCTGCAGCAGATTGCCGCATATCATGGGAAAGGCAAATATCAATATCCCCTTTGTCACAGAACCTCTTGTCAGATCCACCTGCATATATGGCCACCAATCTCTAAAAAATGACGGTGCGGAGACCGCACCGTCATTTTAAGTACATTACTAAACTTTGCCTGATCTGTTAACGCTTATTTTGCGCAAGCCGCGATAGCATTCTCGAAGATCTCCAGACCTGCTTCCAGCTGAGCGTCAGTTACGCACAGAGGGCAGAGGAATCTGATAACGTTGTTGTACGTACCTGCAGCTTCCAGCATGAGACCGTGGTTCATAGCTTCCTGTACGATAGCGGATACCAGGTCAGCAGCAGGCTCTTTGCCAGCCTTGGTCTTAACGAACTCGATACCCATCATAGCTCCCAGACCTCTTACGTCGCCAACGCACTCGAACTTGTCTTTCCACTCGTTGAACTTCTTCATTGCTACGTCAGTGATGTGCATAGCCTTTGCAGGATAGTCTTCCTTCTCCATAACCTCGATAACCTTCAGAGCCGAAGCAGCTGATACAGCGTTAGCACCGAAAGTACCGCCGATAGTTCCGCCTGTTACAGCGTCCATGATCTCTGCTCTTGCTGTTACTGCGGAGAGTGGCAGTCCGGCAGCGATGGACTTAGCTGTAGTCATGATGTCAGGAGCGCATCCTGCATCTGCGAAGTACTGGGAAGCGAACATCTTACCGCTTCTTGCCCATCCGCACTGAACCTCGTCGCAAACCATCAGGATTCCGTGCTCGTCGCAGATCTTTCTAACGGCCTTAACCCATTCGATAGGTGCAGGAATGAATCCGCCCTCGCCCTGTACAGGCTCGAATACGATAGCTGCGCAGGAATCATATGGAGTAGCTTCGATGAAGACTTCTTCCAGTTTGCCAATGTAGTATTTGATAGCTTCCTCTTCACTCATGTTACCAGGAGCTCTGTAGAGGTTAGGGAACTCAGCTCTGTAAACGCCGTCAGGGAAAGGTCCCATGCCTACTGCATAAGCCTTCTTAGCCGTCATTGTCATAGTAAGAGCTGTTCTTCCGTGGAACGCACCTGTAAATACGATGATGTTAGGTCTGCCAGTGTAGTTTCTTGCGATCTTTACAGCGTTCTCATCAGCCTCTGATCCGGAGCAAACGAACATAGTCTTTTTCTTGTCGCCCTTAACTGGAACGATCCTGTTCATTTCTTCAGCCAGCTTTACATAGCCTTCGTGAGTAGTGATGTTGAACATGGAGTGGAAGAACTTGTCTGCCTGTTCCTTAACTGCTGCGATACACTCAGGATTGCTGTATCCGATGTTGAGTACACCAACGCCTCCTACCCAGTCGAGGAAGATGTTGCCGTCTACGTCTTCGAACATAGCGCCTTCGCCTCTTTCGATAACTGCCTTGTAAGCCGTTCCGATTCCGTTAGGAACTGCAGCAGCTCTTCTGTCCAGCACAGCCTTTGCCTTAGGACCAGGTAATGTTCCGGTAACGATTTTAGGTAATGCTTCTCTTAACATAACAAACCTCCATAAAATAAAATTATATAAAAATTAATTTATATCTAGTTCGGCAAGCTTCCTGTACAGCGTGGCTCTCGAAAGTCCCAGTTCTCTGGCGACCGTCTCCTTGACTCCGTTATGCTGTTTGAGCTTCTTGGTGATTATCTCCCGCTCGTAGATCTTGATCTGCTCCGAAAGAGGGCGGTCGAAGTTCCTGAACCTCTCCATCTCCTCTTCGTTTTTCAGTATCCTGCCCGGAACCTCCTCCATGGTGATGACGTTGCCGAAAGCCATGTTGGTGCCGTACTCGACGGCGTTTTCCAGCTCTCTGACATTGCCCGGCCAGTCGTACTCCATGTAGAGCTCCTCCACCTCGGGAGCGAATCTCTCTATGTTCTTGTTCATGAAGCTGTTGTACTTCCTGAGGAAATGGTACATCAGCAGCTTGATATCGTCTTTTCTTTCACGAAGAGGCGGTATGGAAAGCGGTATGACGCTCAGCCTGTAATACAGATCCTCCCTGAATCTGCCCTCTTCTATGAGCTTTTCCAGATCCTTGTTGGTGGCGGCTATGACCCTCACGTCCACGAGGATGCTTTTGCTGCCTCCCACCCTGTCGAATCTCATGTTCTGGAGCACATGCAGTATCTTCACCTGAAGATGCAGCGGCATGTCTCCGATCTCGTCGAGGAATATCGTTCCTCCGTCGGCAAGCTCGAATTTACCTTCCTTGCCCTTTTCGCTGGCTCCCGTAAAGGCTCCCTTCTCGTATCCGAACAGCTCGCTCTCCAGAAGATTTTCCGGGATGGCTCCGCAGTTCACCGTAACGAAAGGCTTGTCCTCTCTGGCGCTGGCGTAATGTATGGCTTTCGCGAACATCTCCTTGCCGGTGCCGCTCTCTCCCGTGATGAGCACGGTCGAATTGCTCCTGGCAGTTATCATGGCCTGTTTCTTGGCCAGCATGATGCTCTCGCTGATTCCTATTATATCATCTACGGTGTTTTTTATCTTCCTCGTATTGAAATTATACACAAGTTTTTGCGCTTCTTCAATATCTCTGAAAGAAATTACTACGCCGTCTATCTCATCTCCCGACATGAACGGCTTGACCGTGACGATGAAATGATGCTGTTTGCCTCCGACCTTGAAGATCTCTTCGTTCTCAATGTAGCCTCTGCCGGTGTCCAGAACCTTGATCGCGGGGCTGCCCGGCATTATGTCGCTGAGGTGCTTTTCTATGAGATCTCCCTTGTTTGTTCCAAAAAGCGCTGCGGCTCTGTTGTTGCAGTGCTTGACGTAGCCGCGGCGATCGAGAGCGAATATACCCTCGTGAGCCGTCTCCAGTACAGTCGACATCTCGTCTCTGGAAACCTCGGCGTTCTCCAGACTGGCCTGCTGGTCGGCCTTGGCCGCCAGAAGATCCGCCATCTTTTCTACGAACACCGTCATGCTCTCGCGCTTGCAGAGGATTATCTGCCTCTGCTCCGCCGAAAATGCCACCAGACCGATTATGCCTATGATCTCTCCCTTGAGTACTATCGGCGTACATATCTCGGCCAGCTCGCCCAGCCTCGTGTTGCCTACTACAGGGGTATCGTAGCCTTTGTAATTCTGTGCATCCTCTACATACTGAGTCGTGCCCGTACGAAGGACCCTGGCATACAGGTAGTTACCCTCAAGATTGCCGTCTTCTTCTTCTTTTCCTATCTGTCCGTGGTAAAAGCCCGTACCTCCCAGTATCCTCAGCTTGTTGTCAACGATCTCCACTTCAAGACCCACAGCGATGCTGATGGCTTCAGCAACCTGCTGCACGCTTTCTTTGATGCCGCTTAAAACAGACATTCATCTCACCTATCAAATATAATATGTTCTAAATACCTGTCTTTATTTTAACATATACGGCATGAGTTGCAAAACGTTTTAAAATGTTTTTGGATGTTTTTTTCTCAAATACGATACACTTTTCACTGCTGCGCCGCACCTGTGCTCAGGCCGCTTTCCGCAGCGCCTGCCACGGCAGTTTCCGGCACGGTATCGCCCTCGCCTTCAGCGTCGTAATCCTCGCTGTCCACATCGCTTAAAGCGGCGCCCAGATTGATCGTGGACTTTTCCAGAGCCAGCACCATATTGTTGATCTCGCTCAGCTTGTCAGGCGACATGTTCTCGCCCACCGCCAGCTTGGTATTGTAAAGGATATCCTCTATCCTCCTGTGGATATCGAAGAGGTTCGTCCTCAGGCCGTTGAGCATTTCCTCGTCGACCTCGTCCTTCATGGCCTGCTCCATGCTCACGACCTCGTCGTTTTCCAGCACGTATTCCGAATTTCCCGTTACGATTATAGGATGGTATCCCAGCTCCTTTTCCACCGTTGCCGCAAAATCCGCCTTGGCCTCCTTCTCTCCGTGTACAAGGAATATATGCTTCGGCTCTTTGCGGAAGCCCTTGAGCCACCCCAGCAGCCCGTTCATATCGGCATGACCGGAAAAACCTTCGAGATTGTGTATCTTCGCGTTTACCTGTACCTTCTCGCCGAACAGCGTCACTTCCTTGGCTCCGTCCAGGATCATGCGTCCCAGCGTGCCCTCCGCCTGGAAGCCGACAAAAACGATGCTCGACTTCCTGTTCCAGAGATTGTGCTTCAGGTGATGCCTGATCCTTCCCGCGTCGCACATGCCGCTGGCTGAAATGATCACCTTGGGCTCCGGATCCGAATTCAGCCACATCGACTCCTGGCTCGTCCTCGTGAATTTAAGATTTTTGAAGTCAAGAGGATCGTCACCCCTGGTTATGAACTCCTTAGTCTCGTCGTCAAAGACCTGAGCGTTGCGCTTGAAAACCTCCGTCGCCGTCGTCGCCATCGGACTGTCCACGTACACCATGATATCCTCGAACGCCTTGCGGTATTCGTTGTCCGTCTCATACACCCTGTTGAGCTCGTATATGAGCTCCTGCGTCCTGCCCACGGCAAACGACGGTATGACCGTAGTTCCTCCCCTGGCTGCCGTTTCCAGGATTATATCCATCAGCGCCTTTACGTCCATCGAGTTTTCAGGATGTACTCTGTTGCCGTACGTCGTCTCCATAATGACGTAATCCGCCTTCTTGATGATGGTCGGGTTCCGCAGTATCGGCCTCTCCATCACGCCCAGATCCCCTGAAAATACGATCTTTGAAACGTTATCGTTTTCCGTTACCCACAGCTCTATTATCGCCGACCCCAGTATGTGTCCCGCATCGTTGAAGACTACTTTCATCTCTTCGTTAAGCTCTATGAGCTGATCGTAAAGCACGGGCTTCACATACGCCAGCGAATCCACAGCGTCGTTGAGCGTATAGAGCGGCTCCACCCTCGGTCTGCCGGCCCTCTCGTTTTTCTTGTTTTTCCACTCGGCTTCCTTCTCATGTATATAGCCGCTGTCCTTCAGCATGACCTCCAGCAGATCCGCCGTGGCGTCCGTACAGTATATGGCGCCCTTGAATCCGCGTTTCACCAGCAGCGGTATCCTGCCGCAGTGATCTATGTGAGCATGACTCAATATCAGATAATCTATCTCCGCCGGGTCAAAAGGGAACTCTTCATAATTCAGCGCCTCCTGTGTCTTGCCGCCCTGGAACTGTCCGCAGTCCAGCAGCACCTTGTGCTTCTCCGTCGTTATGAGATGGCAGGAGCCCGTCACTCCCGTCGATGCCCCGCAAAACTGTATCTTCATATATATCCTCCTTAACGCTTACTTAACGTCACTCGTATCTGTTACCCATATTATACTACCTGCGCGCCTGTATAGGTCAGACTTTTGTCGATTTTTATCCGCCTTTCGGTTTTTTATTGCTGCGCAGGGCTCATGTTGTGACAACGATAAAGCATTTACAATCGACAGCTCAACAACATCTCAACAGTATAAAAGCCTCCCGCAGCTCTCAATAGAGCGCGGGAGGCGTATGTTCTCTATCTATGTTGATTATATTGACTGATTTTACAATGCTTTTACCTCATCCAAGCTGAGGCCTGTGATGTCTGCGATCAAGCCTGCGTCCATTCCGCGAGCCTTCATATCCATGGCGATCCTTCTCTGGCTTTTCACTTCTCCTTCGGCCATCCCCTCTTCAAGCCCGCGCTCATAGCCGTCGTTTTCTCTTATCGCCTCGCATTCCTCTCTCGTAAGTTCAAGATTTACAAAATCCATGATATCACCGCCGTTTCTCTGTAAGAAATCCGTGAGTATGCCCTCGCTCAGGCATTCCTTCACAGTCTCTCGCACAGCTTCCTCTATGTTCATCCTCTCGTGCTTTTCTCTCACCATATGGATGAACCTGCTGTACTCATTGAGCGCTCTGCTCTTCTTTAAAATCTCAGAGCCCTTTTCGTAATTGACATTTATCACTCGCACCTTTGCTTCTATCGCTATTTTATCACATTTTGCCTCAAATGCATCTGCTATTGGCAACATGTTTTTCATGCGCTCTACAAAAAAGGAGGATTGGGCTCTGTGTAAGGTATAATTGTAAATATTTACCATGTCAAATGCACTTT
>CASESB010000055.1 GCA_949290475.1 uncultured Bacillota bacterium | reverse complement strand
CATTCTCTCACAGTCTCTCGCACAGCTTCTTCTATGTCCATCCTCTCGTGCTTTTCCCGCACCATGTGGATGAACCTGCTGTACTCATTGAGCGCTCTGCTCTTCTTTAAGATCTCAGAGCCCTTTTCGTAATTGACATTTATCACTCGTACCTTTGCTTCTATCGCTATTTTATCACATTTTGCCTCGAATGCATCTGCTGTTAGCAACATGTTATTCATGCGCTCTACAACAAAAGGAGGGTCGGGTTCTGCGCAAGGCGCTATTGTAAATATTTACCATGTCAAATGCACTTTTATCATTAATTTAGATGAATTAAGGGCAACGATTGCGGGGCGTTCTGATCATCTGCTCTGTCATTTTGCACATAATCACACCAATATCATTGATATATGTGCATTTATATGGGGTTATATTGAATTCAATCTATTATTTCCCATGCGCTGTTGCACGTAAAATTGCTTTTTTCTTGCTATATGTGCACTTTTTTCAAAATGTCATCCAAAAACACAAAAAATCATCATTTCAGGGCAAGGCAAAGGTCGCAACATAGCAACGCCCGCCGGAGCCATGAGACGGGTAGCCAACGGGACGCTATGTAGCGAACAAGGCAACAGGAGCTATACGGCGGACAGCCGACAAAAAAAACTCTATGCGAATGTTTTCTCATCCACATAGAGTTTCTATTTTACAGCGACCCCTTCTCCCTGTGATACGCCTTGGCCATTATGCAGTCGCTTTCTATCTGTCTGCTCAGCGCCGCTATGTCTGGGAACTTTTTCTCTTCTCTGGTCCGCTTAATGAATTCTACGCGTATATTCTTGCCGTACAGCTCTCTGTCGAAATTGAAAATGTGAGTCTCGATGTTCTTCTTGTAGCTGCTGCCGATGGTGGGCTTTACTCCCACGTTGGTAACGCTCGGATACTTGACGCCGTTGTACGTGCAGTACGTTATGTAGACGCCGTTAGGCGGCGTAGCCATGGATTCGTCTATCATGATATTTGAGGTCGGAAAGCCGATGGTCCTGCCGAGCTTGTTGCCTACGACGACCTCGCCGCCGATGGAATACATCCTGCCCATGAACTTAGTGCAGCGTTCCATATCGCCCTCCGCTATGAGCTGCCTTATATACGTGCTGCTTACGACTATGCCGTCTATTTCGTACGGTTCCTGTACGTGGATGCCGAATCCGTGCTTCAGGCCCTCGTGCATGAGCACTTCCGGCGTCCCCTTAGCCTTGTAGCCGAAGCTGTAATTGAAGCCGCAGTACGCTTCCCTGATGCGGAAAGTATCGACCAGGATCTCCTTCACGAACCGCTCCGGCGACATGGTCAGTATCTCCTCGGTGAACGGTATATTAAACAGGTAATCTATGCCCATATCCTCTATGAGCTTCGCTTTTTCTTCCGGATACAGTATATTCTTCACCTCGGGGAGATTTTTCAAAAGCGTGCTGGTGTGGTTTGAAAACGTAAATACAGCGCTCTTGAGCTCCATCGCCGCCGCGCTTCTGACCGTTCTCTCGATTATCTGCTGATGCCCTCTGTGCACTCCGTCAAAATTGCCGAGAGCCACGACCGTCGGCTTTATATCCTTTACTTCTTCCAGTGAATTGAAAATCTCCATGTCTATCGTCTCTCCCGCTGCGCATCGGCGAATATCTTATCCGCCTTCATAACGCTGTTTGCCTTGTCCCGGTATCCGATACCGAGAAATTCTCCCGTTTCCGTCTCATAAACGCAGTATATGCTGCTGTAACGTCTTCCTCTGCTGTTGAATCTGTCGTGGTTTGCCCTTTCAGGCTCTCTTTCGACTCTTATCTGCGCCCACCTGATGCTGTTGCCGCTGCAGAAGTACCTTGCTCTGTCGCTGCTCATCCAGGCTTTTCCCAGGTGCCCGAGAGGCATGTCCGCAGGCAAAAGCCGCTTTTCTATCTCTTCTGCGCTCATCTGTTTTATCTCTTCCGGCTTCAGTGCGCCGTCGAGCGTAAAAACACCGCTGGCCGTCCTTTTAAGTGATTCCATGACGGCGCCGCAGCCCAGCGCCCTTCCCAGGTCGGCGCATATGCTCCTGATATACGTTCCCTTGGAGCATGTGACGTCAAAAGCTACGGTCGCCCGCTCCATATCCACGGACGTGACGTCGATGCTGTCGATATGGACTCTCCGCGGCTTTACCTCCACTTCCTCTCCGTCTCTGGCATACTGATAAAGCCTTTTTCCCTTCACCCTGACCGCCGAATACATGGGCGGCATCTGGCTGATATCCCCCCGGAACATATCAATCCTCTCGATGATATCCTCCGGCGTTATACCCGAAACCGGCCTTTCCTCCAGCACCTCGCCCCAGATATCGAGCGTATCCGTCTCTATTCCCAGCCTCGCTGTGCAGCTGTAGGATTTGCTGTCAAGATCCAGATATTCCATTATCTTCGTCGCCCGGCCCATGAAAACAGGCAGCACTCCCTCCGCCATGGGATCGAGAGTCCCGCCGTGCCCCGTCTTCTTTGCCCCCGACGCCCTGCGGCAGACCGCAACGCAGTCGTGAGAAGTCCAGTTCTGAGGTTTATCTATAATCAAAATTCCGTCTTTCATTCATCGTTCCGTCTTTCGTTCATTTCTCCCAGTACTCGCACAGCTCTCTTCTCATGAGATCTCTGGCTTCGTCCATGGACATGCTGAGAGTGCACCCGGCCGCCTTCACATGTCCGCCGCCGCCGTACTTTACGGCGATGCTGTCGACATTGCCGTATGATTTTGCCCTCATGCTGACTTTGATCTCGCCGTTCTTCTCCTTGAGAAAGGCTGCCAGCTCTACTCCGCGTATGTTGCGCAGTATATCTACTACGCCCTCACAGTCCTCGAGCAGCGCTTCATTCTCGTCCAGCATTTCCTGGGTGACGTACGACATCGCCGCACGGCCGTCAGACAGCAGCTCCATTTTCCCCATGATCTCGCTCTCCATCTTCAGCCTGCTGTAGCTGGAGCTCTGATACAGGTTCACCACCAGCTTTGTATGATCTATGCCGAGCTCGAAGAGCTCCGCCGTTATCCTGTGCGTATCGGCGGTCGTGTTGGAATGCTGGAAGCTGCCGGTGTCTGTGCTTATGCCCACATATATAGATTCCGCCACATCCGGGCTGACTGGCAGCCCCGTTTCCTTCAGCAGCTTGAATATTATCTGCGCCGTGGCGGCCTCTTCGCCGTCGATGTAATAGTAATCGCCGAAGCTGCCCGATGTAGCGTGATGGTCGAGACATATCTTAGTCTTTCCTGCGTTGAATTTCCCGGCACGATCGGCAAATCTGCTTTCCTCGCTGCAGTCAACGCAAACGCATATATCCGGGCTGTTCACGACATCCATGTCCTCGGTACAGTACTCCGTATCCATGAAGGACAGGTATTCCGGTACAGGCTCGTCGAGCAGTATCCACGCCGTCCGGCCTTCTCCTCTCAGGGCACGGCAAAGCGCCGCACATGAGCCCAGAGCGTCGCCGTCAGGGCTGACATGCGGGAATAATAATATCGTATCTGCCTCGAGCATCATCCTGCCGATTTCTCCGAGTGAAGCGTTGTTTATCATCGTTCTTCTCCGCCGTCATCGTCGCTGTGATCTATATCGAGCTGATCTATTATCTTTGAAATATGCCTGCCGTACTCCATAGATCTGTCTATCTTAAACACCAGATCCGGCACATGCCTCAGCTTTATCCTGTGGCTTATCTCGCTCCTGATAAAGCCCTTGGCATTGTTGAGAGCCGCCAGCGTTTCCTTCTGCTGCTCTTCGGCCGTCTCCTTTCCCGGATCGGCGCCCAGGACAGACAGATACACTGTGGCGTAGCTGCCGTCGCTCGTCACCTCGACAGCAGTTATGCTTATCATGGCCGACAGTCTCGGATCCTTGAGCTCCCTGATGAGCATCTCGCTTATGATCTTTTTGATTTCCTCGCCGAGTCTGCCCTGCCTGTATCCCTTTGCCATATCAGTCTCCTAGTTTCTCTCTATTTCTTCCATGGTGAAGCACTCTATCACGTCGCCTTCCTTGACGTCGTTATAATTCTCGATGCCGATACCGCATTCGTATCCCTGAGCCACTTCACGCACATCGTCCTTGAATCTCTTGAGTGAGGCGATCTTGCCCTCGTGTATGACGATACCGTCTCTTACCAGTCTCACCTGCTCGTTTCTCACGATCTTGCCGTCCGTAACGTAGCCGCCGCCGACTATGCCCACTCCCGGTACCTTGAACGTATCTCTTATCTCTACCGTACCCAGGACTACTTCCTTGAATTCAGGATCGAGCATACCCTTCATGGCGTTTTCCACATCGTCGATTATATCGTAGATCACCCTGTAGGTCCTTATCTGTACGCCCTCGCGCTCGGCAATGGTGCTTACAGCCGCGCTCGGTCTTACGTTGAAGCCGATGATGATGGACTCCGATGTTCCGGCCAGCATGATATCCGACTCCGTTACCGTACCGACTCCGGTGTGGACGATATTCACCCTCACCTGATCGTTTGAAAGCTTCTCAAGCGACGAAACTATAGCGCCCACTGAGCCCTGCACGTCTCCCTTGATGATCAGGTTCAGTTCCTTGACCTCGCCCTCCTGTATCTGACTGAAGAGCTCCTCGAGCGTCGTGCTCGAATTTCTGGCCAGCACTTCTTCTCTCAGCTTCAGCTGTCTGTTCTCTGCTATCTCTCTGGCAAGCCTGTCGTCCTTGACCGCATTGAAGGTGTCTCCCGCATAAGGAACGTCCGTAAGACCGAGCACCTCTACTGCCGTAGCCGGGCCCGCCTGCTTGAGCGTTTCGCCCTTGGAGTTGGTCATCTTCCTGATCTTACCGGAGCATGTACCGGCCACGATGCTCATGCCCGTTCTCAGCGTACCGTTGAGAACCAGCAGACTCGCCACCGGTCCCTTGGCTTTGTCGAGACGCGCTTCAAGCACCGTTCCCAGCGCAAGCCTGTCAGGATTGGCCTTGAGCTCCAGCACCTCGGCCTGCAGAAGTATCATCTCCAGCAGATTGACGATGCCTTCTCCCGTCTTGGCCGACACGGGAACACTGATTACGTTGCCACCCCAGTCTTCCACGAGCACACCGTTGTTGGCCAGATCCGATTTCACGATGTCCGGATTGGCTCCCGGCTTATCTATCTTATTGATGGCAACGATCATCGGCACTCCGGCAGCCTTGGCATGGCTTATGGATTCCAGAGTCTGCGGCTTGACGCTGTCGTCGGCCGCTACTACGAGCACCGCGATATCCGTGGCATGCGCGCCTCTTGCTCTCATGGCCGTAAACGCCTCATGTCCCGGCGTATCGAGGAACACTATCTTCTGTCCGTTTATCTCTACCTCGGACGCACCTATGTGCTGAGTGATGCCGCCCGATTCCTGAGCCGTCACATTCGTCTTTCTGATCGCATCGAGAAGCGAGGTCTTACCGTGGTCTACGTGACCCATCACGGTTATGATCGGCGCTCTAGGCTTCAGATCCTCCTCCTTATCCTCGAAATCCTCTATGCCCTCTTCCTCGATCTCTTCCTTCACGTTGCCGATGGCTACCTGGATGCCCATCTCGTCGGCCAGGAGCACGACAGTGTCTTCATCGAGATTCTGGTTTATGTTGGCCATGACGCCCATCTTCATCAGCGTCATGATTATCTGCGAAACCGTCGTCTTCGTCTGCTCTGCGAATCCGGCCACGGTTATCGGCACGTTTATCAGCACCGTTCCTGCCGGCAGTTCAACCGCTTCAACCTCCGGCTCCGGAGCAGGCTTCGGCTTGTTGTGCTTCTTGTTTCTTACCTGCTTCTCGAGGGATCTAGGCGCCTTCATAGCTCTTTTGCCGCCGCCTCTCTCCAGCTTGGAAAACTTATCGTGTTCCTTATCCCTGTCTCTGTTCTTCTTATCCGACCTGTGAGAGCCCGGCTTTGTCGCCATAACGTCGGAGGCTCCGCCTTCACGCCTCGATGAAGCCCGCTGAGGCCTCTCCTGCCGCTCGCCTCTGTCACTTCGCCTGTCCGGCGCTTTTCCGGCGTGCTTTCTGTCAGCCGGCTTTCTCTCGGTTCTCTTCCTGCCTTCGTCGCCCCTCTGCGCAGCGTTCTTCTTCTCGGCTTCCTTTCTGGCCGCTTCACGCTTAGCCGCAGCTTCTTCCTCCTCGCGCTTTATGTCCTCGGCCTTCTTTATCACCTTGAGCCTGCTCCTTCTCTTTGGAGCCTCCGCCTTTTTCGGCTCAGCCTTGCTCTCCGCCACGGCCTTCTTCGGCTCGGTCTTAGCCTCCTTAGCCTCAGTTTTCACCTCGGCCTTCTTCGCTTCAGCGGCAGCCGCAGCCGGCGCAGTCTTCTCCGCAGCCTTGTCCGCGGCCTTTGCTTCGGATGCCGGCGCTTTTTTCTCCGCCTTTTCTCTGGCAAGTCTCTCCTCGAGCATTGCCTTGGAAACTACAGGCTTGCCTTCAGGCGGCTTCTTTCTGTTCTCCACTTCCTTGGAAACGATCGGTTTGCCTGCAGGCGGTTTGGCCGTCGCCGCCTTTTTCTGGGAGGTCTTGGCCGCCGCCCGGGCAGTCTTTTTTACCTCAGGCAGCTTGATATTGGCAGCCTTGACAGTGACCTTCGGCTCTCCGTCCTTCTTTTCGTTTTCAGCCTTCTTGTTTCTGACCTTTATCACCTTCGTCTCGGCATGAGCGCCGCCTTTGGTGATCGTATTCTTCACCGAAGTAGCGTCGATATCGGACAGTTCATCATTGACATCCGTCACCGCTATCCCCATAGATTTGGCTTTTTCCAGGACTTCTCCGCCGGTAAGGCTCAACTCGGTCGCCAGCTCCTTTATTTTCATAAGCACTTCCTCCTTTTACTCCGATCTTCCCTCTATCTCATCCAAAATAACTTTCGCGAAATTATCGTCACACACGGCGAACACGCTCCGTCCGGCTTCTCCCACCGCATGGGATATCTCGTCACCCGAACCGTATTTGACGTAACGCACGCCGTACCTTCTTATTTCCTTCATTATCTTCTTTTCGCTGTTCTCCGAGATGTCCTCCGCCAGTATCACCAGCTTTACCCTGCCTCTGGCCATACCGAAGGTACATGTGTTTACTCCCGATATCAGATTGCCTGATTTTTTCGCGAAGCCGAGATAACTATCTATCTTTCTTCTCATACTTTTCTATTTCCGCAAACAGCGCCTCCAGCTTCTCGTCGCTTATATCCGCGTCGAAATTTCTCTGCAGGGCGCGCTTCTTTTTCGCCTTCTCCATACACGCTCTGTCCGGGCACAGATAAACGCCCCTTCCCTTAGCCTTGCCGGCAGGATCGACGCTCACCTCTCCTTCGTAGCAGGCGATCCTGATAAGGCTGCTCTTGGGCTTCGACTCCATGCAGCCGACACATCTGCGCATGGGTATCTTCTTACTTTTCAACTTCCTCGCCCCTGTCTTCATCGTCTTCATCAACGGCATCGTCATCATCGTCGGCCGCCTCAGTCTCCGCGTCATCGCCATCATCGCCGGCCGGATCGTCCTCCTCCGCAGGCTCCTCCGTCTCGATCTCATCGTCTTCGATCATCTCGTCCTCAGCCTCCTCAGACATGTCCTCCGCAGCCTCGGCATCATCGTCAACGTATTCTATACCGTCATCCTCATACTCTTCGTACTCCTCATATTCCTCGTCGTACTCTTCGTCCTCAGGATCTCCGAAATACTGACTGTGACTCTTGATATCTATCTTCCATCCGCAGAGTCTGGCAGCAAGTCTGACATTCTGTCCCGATTTGCCTATAGCCAGCGAGAGCTGATAATCCGGAACGACTACGGTCGCGGCCTTTTCCTCTTCATCGGTCATGACCTCTTCCACCTTCGCCGGGCTCAGCACATTCTTGATGAGAATCTTCGGATCGTCATCCCAGGTGGTGATGTCGATCTTTTCTCCGAACAGCTCGTCAACCACGTTCCTGACTCTGGAACCGCCGGTTCCCACGCAGGCGCCTACAGGATCCACGTTCTCGTCCTCCGTATAGACGGCGATCTTCGTCCTCGACCCCGCTTCTCTGGCGATGCTCTTTATAACCACAGTGCCGTCCTCTATCTCCGGCACTTCGAGCTCAAACAGCTTCTCCACGAATCCCGGATGAGTCCTGGACAGGAATATCTGCGGCCCCTTGGTGCTCTTTCTTACATCCATGATGTACGCCTTGATCCTGTCGTTGACCTTGTATCTTTCATTGGAGGCTCGCTCGCCTGCCACCAGGATACCTTCGGTATTGCCCATATTGACGAATATCGTCTCGTTGCTTATCCTCTGCACGACGCCCGTTATGAGCTCGCCCTGCCTGTCGATGTAATTGTCGAAAACTATTCCTCTCTCGGCCTCTCTTATCCTCTGCACGACCACCTGCTTGGCTGTCTGGGCAGCGATCCTGCCGAAATCCTTCGGCGTTACCTGATACTCGACCACGTCTCCGACCTCGTATCTCGGGTCTATCTCCAGCGCTTCCTCAAGGGATATCTGCGTGAACTCATCCTCGACCTCATCGACTACGTCTCTTCTCATGAGCACGTCTACGTCTCCCGCATCCCTGTCTATGTTCACCCTCACGTTCTGAGCCGTTCCGTAATTCTTCTTATATGCTGACACCAGCGCCGATTCTATCGCTTCAATGAGGACATCCTTGGAGATCCCCTTTTCCTTCACCAGATCGTCGATGGCCTGTATAAAATCACTGTTCATTTTCGTATATCCTCCTAAAACATCTATATCAAAACAGCCAGATTCGCTTTCGCTATCTCCGACAGTTCCAATTTCCAAACCTTGCCTTCATGGTCCGTCACCGTGACCACGTCTCCCTCTATGCCGTCAAGAACGCCCTGTATATTTTTAGTTCCGTCCTTGCCTCGGTAAAGCCTGATCTCCACCTCGCTGCCGGTATACCTCGAATAATGCTCCGGCTTCAGCAGCTTCCTGTCCATGCCGGGAGACGACACCTCCAGATAGTAGTTCTGCTCTATGGGATCGAGCTCATCGAGCCTTTCGCTCAGAAAGCGGCTGACCTTCTCGCAGTCCTCGGTGCCTATGTATTCACCCTGTACGGCGCGATCCACGTACACCCGCAGGAACCAGTCCCTTCCTTCCTTCACGAACTCGCAGTTGTACAGCTCGTAGCCTTCCTGCCGGAGAAAATCCACCAGGATCTCCTCTACCGTATCCGTTATCCTTTTACCTGCCATAAAAATCTCTCTTTCAACATCCTATCGCGGCTCTTTCCCTGCCGTTTACAAAAGTAAAGAGTGGGTTTTTCACCCACTCTCACTGAAAGTCATTAGCTACATCGTGGCTATATTACCATATCATCATTGAAATTTCAAGGGTTTTTATCATATTATTTTCACCGCAGACCGTCATTTTGGTTAAAATAACAATTTTTCTTTGGGAAAATTGGTGCTATAATATATGCAATATAAGGAGGCACCATTATGTCTACAGAATACGGCGGATATATGGGCAAAGTCCTGAAAATAAACCTTTCTACGCGCAGGGTCACGGAATACCCGTGGTCTGATGATGAACGTCGGCTTTTTATCGGCGGCAAGACCATGGCTGCCAAGATCCTCGGCGATCAGCTGCAGAGCACGACGGAACCGTTCTCCGAAGAAAATCTGCTCGTCATCACTACCGGTCCTCTGACCGGCACCGGAGCGCCGAGCTCCAGCCGCTTCAACGTCTCCACTCTTTCACCACAGACTAAGATCATAACTTCATCCAACTGCGGAGGCAATTTCGGCTATTACCTGAAGAAGGCGGGCCTTGACGGCATTGTGATCGAAGGGCGCAGCGAAAGTCCTGTCTGGCTGCAGATAAGAAACGGCTCCGTCATCTTCAACGACGCTCGCGACATATGGGGTCTTACGACGAGCGAAACACAAAGGGCTCTCGACGACAAGCTGTCGGAGGCCTCCGGCAGAGCGGTCAAAAACGGCAAGCTGGTCATCGGGCCTGCCGGTGAAAATCTCGTCCTCTATTCTGCCATCGTAAGCAACGAGCGCGTGGCCGGCAGAGGCGGCACCGGCGCCGTCATGGGCTGGAAAAACGTCAAGGCCATTACTGCCAGCGGCAATCATCAGGTGCGCGCAGCCCATCCGGAAAAAATGCGCGAGCTCAACAAGAAATGGTTCAAATATCTGCGCAGCCATCCGCTGACCGGTGATCAGCTCCCGCGTCTGGGCACGGCAGGACTTGTCTCCACTATGCAGATGAACGGTCAGCTTTCCACGAAAAACTACAATTACGGGCAGTACGACGACTTCGAGCAGGTCAACGGTGAAACGCTGGCCGAGGAATACAACATCGTCAACAAGGGATGTCTCACCTGCCCGATCAAATGCGCCCGCACCGTAGAGGTCGACGGCAAGCCTGTCAAGGGGCCGGAGCTCGAAACGCTCGGCCTGCTCGGCGGCGGCATACTCAACAACGATCTGAAGTCTATCCTCAGATGGAACTACGAGCTGGACGAGCTGGGCATGGACACCATCTCGGCGGCCAGCACCCTGGCCTACGCCATGGAGGCCAACGAAAAGGGACTGTGGGCCAACGGTCTGAGCTTCGGCGATACCGAAGACATATCGAAGCTCTGGGAAGACATCGCATACAGAAGAGGCATCGGCGACGAGCTCGCCAACGGCAGCCGCTGGCTTGCCGATAAATACGGCGGCAGGGAGTTTGCCATCAACGCCAAGGGCATGGAGCTGGCGGCCTACGAGCCGCGCCGCGCAGTAGGTCTCGGCCTCGGATACGCCGTCTCCAACCGCGGAGGATGTCACCTCAACGGCGGCTACATGATACTGCTGGAGGGACTGAGCATGAACGTCGATCCGCAGACGCCGCACGGCAAGCCTGATATGACGGTCATGTTCCAGGATCTGATGGAGGCTGTCTCAGCGGCAGGACAATGCCTGTTCACGACTTACGCGTTCTTCCCGCCTCCGCTGATACGCAAGCCGCACGCCTGGTACACGAAGGCTTTCTGCAGGGCGGTACCGGTTATCGGTCCTGTACTGAGGCTTCTGAACAAGTTCCCCGGCATCATGTGCTTCAACATACCTGTGATATTCAACCAGTCCAAAGCCCTCAGATACGCTACGGGCATGCCTGTGAACTTCGGCAGCTTCTTCAAGGCCGGCAAGCGCGCATATACTCTGGAACGCCACATCAATGTACGGTTCGGCATCAGACGCAAGGACGACTCGCTGCCCGCCAGGCTGACAGACGTGCCGCAGATCCCCGGCAATGAAAAGACCAGGGTGCCTCTCGAACGCATGAAGACCGTTTACTACCGCGCCAGAGGATGGACGCAGGACGCTGTTCCTACTCCGAGGACACTGAAAAGGCTGGGGCTTTGCGGATTGAAAAGCTACGATCAGACCTGCGAGGCATTCCGCCGCGGAGACTTCAAGGCATAATCACTGCTCCGAGCAGCATCAGCATCACGCGATAAGCGAACGCGCCGCCATAGCAACGCGGCGTACCATATAACATCTCATGAAAGAAGGTGATCGGATATGGTAACGATAAAACTGTTCGGTTCGCTGCGCCTCAAGACCGGCTTCAGGGAAATGCAGGCCTACGCCTCTTCCGTATCCGAAGCCTGCGGTCTTCTGGCACGCGCCACCGGCTACGATAAAAAGGAATTCAAAAACTGCCTGTTCGTCATCAACGGCCGGCACGCCAAATATTCCTCAGCTCTGAATGAAGGCGACGAGCTCATCCTCATGTCGCCGTCAGGCGGCGGATAATCCGGATCAAACGTACAGGCGAAAGGAGAATTTTATGTCACACGTGATAACAGACGCGTGTATAGGATGCCATATATGCGCTAAAAATTGTCCGGTCAGTGCGATCACCGGCAGCATCAAGGAGATACACGTCATAGACAGCGAGCTTTGCATCGACTGCGGCCTCTGCGGCAGGCTGTGCCCGAAGAGCGCGATCACGGATCCCGACGGCCATACGATCACCAGGCTGCCAAAGGACGAATGGGAAAAACCCGTGATAGACGGGAGCCTCTGTGCAGGCTGTTCCGTCTGCGTGGAAAACTGCCCCGCCGACTGCCTCGTGATCTCCGCGCCGGCTTTTCACGGCGATATCAGGACAATAGCTGAACTTGTAAGACCCGACGACTGCATAGGCTGCCATATATGCGGCCGAGTATGCCCTATAGACGCGATCCGCTATAAATCCAATAAATAGGAGGGACGTATTATGGGAAAGATCTATGCCAAGGAATATCAGGCGCTGTTCAAAATCGGTATGTATATCATCCCGTGGGGCATGCCTGAAACTCTGGAGGGCGCCGGCTGCGTCACCAAGCTGCCCGCGCTGATCAAAGAGAAGGGCTTCAATAAAGTCCTGGTCGTTACCGACAGCGTGCTGATGGAGCTGGGACTTCTGAACAGCATGTTCAAGGCCATGGAGGAGGCCGGCGTCGAGTACGTGGTCTATGACGGCGTCCAGCCTAACCCGACCGACATCAACGTGAACGAAGGACTCAAGCTGTACGAGGAAAACGGGTGCGAGGCCATGGTAGCCTTCGGCGGCGGCTCTTCGATGGACTGCTGCAAGGGCATCGGCGCTGTTCACGCACGCAAGGGCAAGACGGTAGAACAGCTGCAGGGACTGTTTCACGTACTCCACAAGATCCCGACTATCTTCGCCGTACCGACAACGGCCGGCACGGGATCCGAGACGACCGTGGCCGCCGTTATCACCGATCACGCCACCCACCACAAGGCTTCGATGAACGATACCTGTCTGATGCCGAAATATGCAGTGCTCGATCCTGAGCTCACCGTCGGCCTGCCGCCGCACGTCACTTCCACAACAGGTATGGATGCTCTCTGCCACGCGGTGGAAGCCTACACCAACCACACCTACGACTCCAAGCTCGAAAACAAGCTGGCCGAAGACGCCGTGCGCCTCATCCACGACAATCTCTACAAGGCCTACTGCGACGGCTCCGATATCGAAGCGCGGCAGAACATGCAGAAAGCCGCCTTCTACGCCGGACGCGCCTTCACGCGAGGCTGCGTAGGCTACGTACATGCCGTCGGCCATACGCTGGGCGGGCTTTACGGCACTCCGCACGGGCTGGCCATGTCGGTCATCCTGCCGCACGTAATGCGTCAGTTCGGTTCTGCGGCTCACGAACGGCTGGCACGTCTTGCCGAGGTCTGTCAGATGACAGGAAAGAACGACGCGGAAAAGGCCGAAAAATTCATCAGCTGGATCGAGGAGCTCAAGGAAAAAATGGATATACCTGTGGGGCTGGACGTTATCAAGGATGAAGACATCCCACAGATCATCAGCTGGGCCATAAAGGAGGCCAACCCGCTCTATCCTACCCCGGTATACTGGACGGAGCCGGATTTCAGGAAGCTGATAGAAACGATAAGACAATAAATAGCATACGCGGCGCTTCAATATCGGCGCCTGATAAAAGGGCTGTTCGGGATGACATTTCAAGTCATCCCGAACAGCCCTTGTCTCTCATACGGATATATCATTCGCAGGCCCGCGCGCACCGCCCGCCGCTGCCCGACCTGACCGCAGTCAGGCAGCCAGTGTTATTCATCTGTCATCAGGCATCGACCGTCTTGCAGACGTCCACCCACCTTATATACTCCGAC
>CASESB010000054.1 GCA_949290475.1 uncultured Bacillota bacterium | reverse complement strand
AAAGCCGCTTCCGTCACAAATGCCATATACTGCGCTATCGGTGTAATAATATATCCCGCATCATCAAGAGAAAGCACATAGACTATGCCCCATATTAATACATATAGTACACACGTCACAACGACTGTAACATTAACCTTTTCATTGTAGCTTATACATTTGACATAACTGATAAGCACAAATATATATGATATATCATATGCTATAAGAATTGAAAAGTGAGCGCTCGTTTCCCAGCTAAATACTCTACCGAAAAAAAGAATAAAATTAAAAATTATATATATGAAAAAAAATATATGAAACAGCAAATTACGTTTTAATCCAACGCTTCTATTGCTTTGATAAACAACTATATTTAATACTATCGTGATCGCGCCGCATATAAATGCAAACAGATATAAATACATGCTTATATCGTTTATAACATCTTTCATATTACATATCCCCAAAACACAATTCTGTCAAAACACATAATATTCTGCCTATAGAAATTATACCATATTACCACACACAACAAAATCTACTAATCCCTTAATTGTTTTATGATTCGTGCATGCTGGCAATAAAAAAACTGCACGCCGGCAGCTCTCTGCTTACCGGTATGCAGCTTTTGATATGCTTTTGCGTTGTATGTCGTTCGGTCGTCCTCTTATTTGAGTTCAACAACAGCGCCGACTTCTTCCAGCTGAGCCTTGAAGCCTTCAGCCTCTGCCTTTTCGCAGCCTTCCTTAACGTTTGAAGGAGCTCCGTCAACCAGTTCCTTGGCTTCCTTAAGTCCGAGACCTGTGATCTCTCTTACAGCCTTGATAACCTTGATCTTCTCAGCGCCAACTTCCTTGAGCACTACTGTGAATTCGCTCTGCTCTTCGCCGCCGCCTGCTTCGCCGCCGCCTGCTGCTGCTACAACTACTCCTGCTGCAGCCGATACTCCGAATTCCTCTTCACACGCTTTAACCAGCTCGTTCAGTTCCAGAACGGACATTTCTTTTATAGCTTCTATGATCTGATCCTTGTTCATCTTTTTTCTCCTTTACAAAATTTTTAAATGATCTCATATACCGGCATCTGCCGGTCAGTTTCAAAATGCTTACGCTTCCTTCTGCTCCGCGATCTGAGCAATGACTCTCGCGAAGTTTGCCACAGGGGACTGAATGCTTCCCATAAACTTGGAAATGAGCGTGTCCCTTGAAGGTATGGCAGCCAGCTTCTGAAGGCCTTCACTGTCGTAGTACTCGCCTTCTACTATACCGCCCTTGAACGCCATCTTGTTGTATTCCTTGATGGCTCCGTTCAGAACTCTTGCCGGCGCTGTAGCGTCGTCATAGCTGAAGGCAAATCCGCTAGGTCCGGCGAGTATGTCTTTGATCGCTTCGTATTCAGTGCCTTCCACAGCTCTGTTCACGAGAGTGTTCTTGTAAACAGTGTAGTCTACGTTGGCCTCACGAAGCTTTTTTCTCATCTCGTCAGCTTCAGCTACGGTTATGCCGATGTAATCGATGACTACAACTGATTCAGCTCTCTCAAACTTGTCTTTTATCTCGTCGATTATTACCTGCTTCTGCTTATAAGCTTCTTTCATTATCGAGCATTCTCCTTTCATAGATTTGGTTTCCGCAGGAAACCATTAAGGTTACCCAGTCTCTGGGGTTCTTTAGAGTTGTCCGGCGCAGCCGGACATTAAGGTTACCCAGCCTCTGGGGTTCTTTAGAGTTGTCCGGCGCAGCCGGACGTGTCCTTAAGGTACCATATAAAAAGCCCTGTTGTCCGCAGGACGACAAGGCAAATGTATTTACATTGTACCTCGGCGGGAAATATTAAGGATCTGCGCTCCGGCTTCTCCTCCCGCTGTCTACGGCCTATTGTATTCTCTTTTAATTTTCCGGACTAGCCCAGCTTCGTAGCGTTGATCTTGACTCCCGGACCCATGGTCGATGAAACGACTACGCTCCTGAGATACTGACCCTTTGCTGCCGCAGGCTTCGCCTTGATGATGGCGCCTATTATGGCATTGAAGTTGTCCGTCAGCTTTTCAGCTCCGAACGAAGCCTTGCCTATCGGCGTGTGGATGATATTGGCCTTATCGAGCCTGTACTCCACCTTACCTGCCTTGACTTCCTCGATAGCCTTGGCCACATCCATGGTAACTGTTCCGGATTTAGGGTTAGGCATGAGTCCTTTCGGTCCCAGCAGCTTACCGAGTCTTCCGACAACGCCCATCATGTCAGGTGTGGCTATTACTACATCGAAGTCAAACCAGCCTTCGCTCTGGATCTTCTGAGCCAATTCCTCGGCTCCTACGAAGTCAGCGCCGGCTTCCTTTGCTTCCGTAGCCTTAGGCCCCTTTGCGAATACGAGAACCGTCTTGCTCTTTCCTACTCCGTGAGGGAGCACGATAGCGCCTCTTACCTGCTGATCGGCATGTCTTCCGTCAACACCGAGTCTGGCGTGGAGCTCGACCGTCTCATCAAATTTAGCCTTCGACGTCTTAACTACGATCTCCATAGCCTCTTCAACGTCGTAAACCTCTGCTTTGTTGAATTCCTTTACGGAATCCTGATACTTCTTTCCTCTTTTAGGCATTTCTTTCCTCCTCGTGGTACCGACGACTTTCACGGCCGGCTGTCTGGCGCAGCCTTCAAGTCTCCCACATAACACTAATCTTCAATAACTATTCCCATGCTTCTGGCAGTTCCCTTGATCATCTCCGTAGCCGCTTCCAGGCTGGCTGCGTTAAGATCAGGCATCTTAGTCTTGGCGATCTCCTCAGCCTGTGCTCTCGTCAGCGTAGCTACCTTAGTCTTGTTAGGTTCACCGGACGCTGCATCGAGTCCTGCCGCCTTCTTGAGCAGTACTGCTGCCGGAGGCGTCTTGCAGATGAACGAGAATGAGTGATCCGCATATACGGTAATAACCACTGGGATTATCATTCCCGGCTGATCCTGAGTCTTGGCATTGAACTGCTTACAGAAATCCATGATGTTTACACCGTGCTGACCTAATGCCGGTCCTACAGGCGGTGCAGGATTTGCGTTTCCAGCTGGGATCTGAAGTTTGATATATCCTTCGATCTTCTTTGCCATCTTACGTCGTTTCTCTCCTTTCTTAAGATTTCCCTGCTCGGGATATATTGTAAACAGAGCGCTTGCCCGGCACGAGGCCGGCGAGGCCCGGTTACATTCTGTTTTCACTGCGAAGCGCCATCAAAGCGCGCTCCGTTTTCCATAGCTGTGCTATATCTTGTCTACCTGTGCAAAATCAAGCTCCACAGGCGTATCTCTTCCGAACATGGATACCTTGGCGCGAAGAGTCTGCTTCTCCATATTGACCTCTTCCACGACGCCCATGAAGTTCTCGAAAGGTCCGTTGATGACCTTCACGGTATCGCCCACATCGATATCCAGATCGATATATATCTTCTCTATTCCCATCCTTCTCACTTCTTCCTTGGTGAGAGGTATAGGATCCGAACCGTGACCTACGAATCCCGTAACTCCCTGAGTGTTTCTGACCAGGTACCACGATTCATTAGTTACTATCATCTTAACGAGGACATAGCCCGGGAATATCTTTCTCGTCTTCACCTTGCGCTGTCCGTTCTTGACTTCCACTCTGTCCTCTGTAGGTACGATCACATCGAGAATGAGATCCTGCATTCCTCTGTTTTCTACGATCTTCTCTATATTGACTTTTACCTTGTTTTCGTGGCCGGAATAAGTATGAACCACGTACCACTTGGCTTCGCCGTCGCCTCTGAGGCCTTCCAGCCCTTCAAGATCCAGCTTTTTCTCCTCTTTGTTCTCACTCATCCTACTTAAAAGCTCCTATCATACCAACTAGAAACATACGGCTCTGATAGCCGCCAGTACGCCTGAATCTACCGCCCAGAAAACGATAGCGAACGCAGCGCAGGTAGCGAGCACTATAGCCGTGAATGAGCCCAGCTCCTTCTTGGTAGGCCATACTACCTTCTTCATCTCCAGCTTCACGCCCTTGAAGTATTCCTTCAGACTTCCTCTCTTCCTCTTCTGGGACGAAACAGCCATCGCGCGCTGTCTGGCAGTCTGCTTTGTCGTACCGGTATCCTTACCCTTTGACGCTTTTGCCATAGTAATCCTTCTCCCTTACTTCGTTTCCTTATGAAGCGTATGCTTTTTGCAGAACTTGCAGTACTTGTTCATCTCTATACGGTCTGCCGTGTTCTTCTTGTTCTTCATAGTATTGTAGTTTCTCTGCTTACATTCCGTGCATGCCAGCGTAACCTTTACTCTCATGTTATAGTCCTCCGTTTAATTTAAAAAAGTAAGAGCACAGCTGCCCTTATCCGGTTATTCACATAAAGTCGCTAAATAATTGTATATTACAGCGTTGTCAATGTCAAGATTTTTTAGAAGAAAAGTATGCAGACAGCGCTTTCGCCGTCTGCATACCACCTTGATACGTCGATATATGATCAGTGTCTATTTCTCCGTCATCTTGAGGGCATCTGCCGGACATACATCTATACATGCCGCACAGCCTATGCACTTCTCCTCGTCGACCTTCCAGTCGTCTACCTCAGCCGATATGGCGTCCGACGGACACTCATTGGCGCATGCGTTGCAGTAAACGCACTTATCGGTATCGACCTCAGGAACCGACTTAGTCTCGGCCTTTTCCTCAGCTTTATCCTCGGTCTTGTCTGCAGCCTTATCTTCAGCTTTTTCCTCAGCCTTATCATCAACCGCATCTTCCTTCTTGGCCGCCGCTGCCGACGGATCTCCGATCGTCAGGCACTTCTTAGGGCACTTGTCCACACATGCTCCGCACTTGACGCAGGCGTCGTCGTCGACCTTCCAGACCTTCTCCTTCCTGTCGACCTCCAGAGCGTCGCACGGGCAGTTCTTGGCGCACAGTCCGCAATAGATACACGTATCGAGATCGCAGATGAGCTTCTCCTCACCGGAAGCGTCTGCCGCTGCAGGCGCATCTGCGGCCTTCGCATCATCCTTCTTTGCTGCAGGCTTCTTCACCTCGACATCTACCGAATCCACGATCTTCTCAGGACCCGGCTCCGTATATTTAGGGTTCATGTGCAGACACTTCTTAGGGCATGCCTCTACGCATTCGCCGCACTGGATACACTGCATCCTGTGGATCTCCCATTTGCCGCCGTTCCTGTCAACATTTATGGCGTCAGCCGGGCATCTCTTCGAGCAGATGCCGCAGAGTATGCACTTGTCAGCCTCGATATCGATGCTGCCTCTCGTCCTTTCCTGCCATTCACGTTCCACTACAGGATACATGAGAGTCGCAGGCTTTTTGAACGCGCTTTTTAATACTGTCTTCGCAATTTTAAAAGCTCCCATTAACTCTCACCTACCTTTCTGTACAACTGATGCAAGGGTCGATCGTCAGCACCATCATCGGTACGTCGGCCAGATCGCATCCCTGCAGTATCTTAACGAGCGCCGGTATATTCATGTTGGTCGGTGTCCTGACACGCATCCTCTGGAGGAATTTGCTTCCCGCGCCCTTGGCATAGTAGAAAGCCTCTCCTCTAGGCTGCTCAAGTCTCGCCATGAACTCGCCTTCAACATTTCCCTTTACAGGTACGTCTACAGGACCGTCCGGAATCTTCTCGACAGCCTTGGTGATGAGGTCTATGGACTGGAACACTTCTCCGATCCTTACCTTACATCTCGCATAGCAGTCTCCCGCCTCCTCGAGCACAGGCTCGAAGTCCAGCTCTCCGTATACGCCGTGTCCGTCGATCATTCTCATGTCCTGAGGCACGCCGGATCCTCTGGCAACAGGTCCTACAGCGCACAGCTCCATGGCGTCTTCCTTGGAAAGCACGCCTACGCCGCACATTCTGTTCTTTACGGAATCGTCCTCGATGAAGACATCCGTGATCTCCTTGACCTCTTCTCTGATGCCCTGCAGCTTCTCAACGATCTCCTTGAGCTCTTCGTTATCGATATCCTTCCTGAGTCCGCCTACCTTACAGATGGAGAAGATTACTCTTCCGCCGGTAGCCTTCTCGAGGATGTCGAGTATCGTTTCTCTCACTCTCCAGCAGTGCATGAACAGACTCTCGAAGCCGAAGGCGTCGGCCAGAAGACCGAGCCACAGCAGATGGCTGTGGAGCCTTGACAGTTCGTGAAGTATCGTCCTGAGATATTCCGCTCTTTCAGGCACCTTGATGTTCATCGCCCCTTCGATAGCGGCCGATGCTCCCCATCCGTGACCGAAGCTGCAGATACCGCAGATACGCTCTATTACATACACCATCTGGGTGTAATCCCTTTTTTCCACCAGCTTTTCCAGTCCTCTATGGATAAATCCGATAGATGGAATGGCTTCTACAACTGTTTCATCCTCGACAACAAGGTCGATATGAACAGGTTCCGGCAGTACCGGATGCTGTGGCCCGAAAGGAATTATAGTTTTCTTACCCATATCATTACCTTCCTTTCCTACTTCTTCGGATTCCATGGAGTTGGTTCGACAACCTTGAAGAAGTTGCCTTCATAATCCAGTTCCATATGATTGAACTTGATGCCGAACAGGTCGTGCATTTCATTCTCGTATATGAATGCAGGCCAGTATATACCCGTTATGCTTTCCACTTCGTCGCCCTGGGCGATCACGAGCTTCAGGTTCTTGAGAACGTGATCCTTATCGAAGGAATAGATGATCTCAAACGTGTCGTCAACTACCGTGGCGCACGCCTGTCCGAATCTGTAGCCTTCCGCCTTGAGATCCTTGACCTCTGAAAGAAGCTGGGAAAGCTCTACAGGATTGAAGTTCTGCTCAACGCTTACTCTTTCGCTCATCAGTTTTCCCCTCCTTCTTCGGTTTCTTCCTTAGCCTCGGCAGCAGGCTCCTCAGCCGCTTCTTCTGCAGCGTCTTCGCCATTCGCCAGCTTGTCTCTCTTTTCCTGAAGCACTGCCAGTCCCTTTACTACGCCGTCGATGATGGCTTCAGGTCTGGCCGCGCATCCAGGCACGTACACATCCACAGGTATAACGGTATCAACGCCGCCCATGATGTTGTAGCACTGCTTGAACACACCCGCCGTGCAGGCGCATATACCTACAGCTACAACTACCTTAGGCTCAGGCATCTGCTCATATATCTGTTTTACGACATCCTTGTTCTGCTCGTTTACTGAGCCGGTAACGAGGAATACGTCAGCGTGCTTCGGATTTCCGGTATTGATGATACCGAATCTTTCCACGTCATACATAGGTGTAAGACATGCCAGAACTTCTATATCGCATCCGTTGCAGCTTGAGCCGTCATAATGTATGACCCATGGTGATTTCGCAATATATGACATTTCTACACCTCCTTTATACTATCAAATACAATACGAATATATTTATCACACCGCATATGAGAGCGACGATCCACGCCGATTTAAACGCGAACTGCCACTTCATTCTGGCGAAGCTGTTGTCGATGAGCACTTCGAAGAAGTAAGTCACGATACATACCACTACGCCGATAACGGTTCCCAGGATCGTGCCGTTAGCAAAGAACAGGAACACGAAGCCCAGAAGGAATATATTCTCATACCAGTGGGATATCTCTATCCATCCGAGCGTTCTGCCGGAAAACTCCGTCGTCAGACCTCTTACCAGCTCCTGGTGAGCGTGGTGAGACATGCTGAGGTCAAACGGTGATTTCCTGAACTTGATGGTCAGGATGAATACGAATCCGATGAATACACCGATCAGCGGCAGGAACGGCATCGATACTCCGTTCAGTATGTCGCTTACAGTGAAGCTTCCGCAGTACATATAGAAGCCTATGGCCGTCATCAGTACCATCGGTTCATACGCCATCATCTGCAGCAGCTCACGCTCAGCGCCGACCTGCGCATACGGCGAATTTGATGAAAAGGCGGCGATGATGAGGAACGCACTGGCTACCGTCAGAGTAAATATTACCAGCAGCAGATCCCCGCCTCCGAAGAATATAGCTCCGGATGCCATCACGAATATAACGAACACGAGAACGTAATAGTCCTGAACTCTCGTTACAGTCTGCTTTTCCTTTTCAAAGAGCTTGAATACGTCGTAGAAAGGCTGCAGCACAGGAGGTCCTACTCTTCTCTGCATCCTTGCCGACAGCTTTCTGTCAAGACCCGCCAGAAGACCTCCGGCCAGAGGCGCCAGGATCAGGTATGCGATGATTGATATTATATTAGTAATCATTATGCAACACCTCCCATCAGGCTGACAAGGGTCCCGATCATAATGCCGATCCCTATTACCAACATAGCAGTAGTCAATATACCGCCTATGAGATTCATCTTCTTCTCACCGAAGTAAGTTTCCATGTGCCAGTTTCTCAAAGTGAACTCAACGTCCTTGCCCATGGAACCATGATATGTCCTGTTGTCTCCCTCGTTTACACCTGCAAGGTATATAGGAACGATCTTCTTCTTGGACTTTCCGAAGCAGAAGCCGGTGATGATAACGAGTACCACCAGCATAACAACCATGATTATCATGTTGTTCGACGACAGCACTGAAGTAGCCAGACCGCCGAATACTCCTTCAAGATAAGGAACGAGCATGTACATGGAAATGAGCGGGAAGATGAGACATACCACGATAGTAAGCACCGTGAGAGTTCCCTGTACGAACCACTCTTCCTTATGCACATCCTGCTGTATGTTCTTCTCGTTGGCAACTATAGCCGAGAGCTTGCCCATCCACTTGATCCAGTAGAAGGCTGTCACGGCGCTTCCGAAGCAGATTATTCCTACCAGGATGAAGTTGCCGGAGTCAACGAACGAAGTCATGGCAGCCCACTTTGAAACGAGCATGCCGAAAGGAGCCAGGAACATTCCCGCTATACCTATGAGCATGAAGCTTGCCAGTCTAGGCATCCTCACGAACAGTCCGTCCATATCCTCGATGTCTCTGCTGCCGATGTTGTGCTCTGCAGTACCTACGCAGAGGAACAGGAGCGACTTGGTAACAGCGTGGAATATGATCAGCATGATGCCGGCCCATACGGCTTCAGCCGTACCTATGCCGCCGCATGCAACGATCAGGCCCAGGTTAGCTATAGTCGAATATGCCAGCACGCGCTTGGCGTTGCTCTGTGATATAGCTGCAAACGACGCCATGAGGAAGGTTATGCCTCCTACCATGATCGTCATGATGCCGGCGAAGTTGCTCATGCCGAGAACCGGCGACAGCTTGATTATCATGAATACGCCGGCCTTAACCATTGTCGACGAGTGAAGCAGAGCCGATGTAGGCGTAGGTGCAACCATAGCGCCCAGCAGCCAGCTGTTGAACGGCATCTGCGCCGCCTTGGTGATACCCGCGAAAGCGAAGAATGCCGCAGGTATGGCAACGATCTCGCCGTAAACGGATCCCATCATCAGCATCATATCCAGCTCGATAGTTCCGAATACAGTTCCCAGTATAACGATTCCCACCGCGAATCCGAGTCCGCCGAGGAGGTTCATGATCAGAGCTCTGAACGCGTTGTTCGTAGCTTCCTTCGTCTTCGTGAATCCGATGAGCCAGAACGAGGACAGACTGGTGATCTCCCAGAAGAAGTACATCCAGATCATGTTGTTTGAAGTAACGAGTCCGACCATCGCGCCGAGGAAGATAAACATCACGAAGAAGAACCACGGCCTTCTGTCAGGCTGATCCGCGTGGTGATGCTGGAAATCCTTCATGTAACCCAGCGCATAAACTGTGATCAAAGAACCAATAATACCGATAATCAGGATCATGATTATCGAAAGTCTGTCAACATACATGTTGCTTCTGACTTCCATGCCGTGCACTTTAGTAAGCTCGAACCAGATCAACAGCGGCGTCTGGATGAGCGCGAAAAGGGACGCCAGGTATTTCTTGTGCCTGATACCGATTATGATGATATATATCGCAAGCAGAGCTTCGATAGCCATCATAATGTAGTTCACAAATTCAGCGTGGAACTGGAACGTAGTCCCCCCTGATTTGAAATACTGGACAGCCACGACGATGGATGCGGCGGCGATGACGATCGCAGCCAGCTTGACAACCACGTCTCTGACCTTATCCCCTTTACTTACTAAAAGAATCAAGGCAATAATTATTGGAAAACCAATAAGAAAAAGAATAGTGCCCATACAATCCTCCTAATAAAACTACAAAAACTAACCGAACTATAAAATTCTCACGTTTATTATACATACATATATATGTGATAATCAAGTTTAAACCAATATGCGGAATAGTCTGAAAAATGCGCTTTCCGTTGTATTTCCCGGCGCTGCGGCGCATGTTAATTATTTCGCAAGTTTATACAGGCAATAAAACAATTTTGTAATCCCGGATACGGCAAAGGCGCGGACATGTGATATGTCCGCGCCCTGTCGGGTCGTTAGAATTTGTCGTTGCGGCTGGTTTGTCAGTAGCTGCAGCCGGTGTCTAGGCGGTGACGGCCGGCGTGTCGGTGATTACGGCCGGCGTGTCGGTGGTCACGGCCGGCGAAATGTTAAAATATTTTATTTTGCAAGGGATTTTAACACTTTTACGCCTTTTTTTGTCGTGTATTCGGAGGCGAAATGTTAAAATGATAAATTTCTATGACGATATTAACAAGTATTTGCCTTTTATTTCCATCTTTTTGTTAATATCCTAGATTTCTGCGTTTATTTTAACATTCCGCTGTCAGTCCACCATAGCCATGCCGTGACTTCTTCACGATCCGGATCGTCTACGCCGCGCCATTCCTTCGTTACCTTCAGATCGACGGTCTGCAGCCCGTTATATATGGCTTTGTCTGCATCGCTGTAGCTGTCCTGTCCGTCCGGATATGCCGGCGTGAACATGCCCGTTCCGAATTCGTATGTATAGCTGCCGTCCGCCGCGTCTTTGACCGTAACGGTCTGCGTTTTATCTCCGTATTTTATTGATGATTCGACTACGCAGTACTTGAGCTGGGTCGTATTTTCATCACCAGCTTTTTTTATGAGCTTCGGCAGGTCATCGAAGCTGTTATCGCCCCATACGTCTGCGTCGATGCGTCCTGTCACTTCTGAGGTGAATTTATAATCAGAAAAAATCTCATTATAATCTTCTTCTAACAAAGCGCCGGTGCCATTCTCCGCATCACCTTTGAAATACGTCTCGGCGTCCTGCCAATCATTTAAAGGTTCCTCGGCTACCTGCAGTCTGAACTCTACGGTGATATCCTTACCGATATTATCTTCATCTATCTCGCTGCCGTCTTCATCCACCCATATCTTGCTGTAAGGTATGGAGGCAGCGATGGAATTCGTTATATTATTCAGCGTCAATACATCGCCTTTTGCTGCCGATGCCAGAGCGCTCACTTCATCGCCGGACGGGCTGACGGTGTACTCGCTGTCCTTATCAACTATTTCCTTGACGTAATATTTCCACGGCATACCGTTAGGCGCATACTTCTCCAGGGTGTCGCCGTCAGCGGTCACCGTGTATGACCATGCGCCAATGTCGGTCTCCTCATCCCATGCGATCGTCAGATCGTTCGCATCTATTTTCTTCTTTGAAATGCCATTATTCTGCCCCGGCTGGGAAAAAGCGGAGCGGTGGACCTCAATAGCGACTTCCTCAGGGCGCATACCGAATATATTTTCAAAGTCATCCCCCTTTGTCCAGTTTGTCAACATTAATAACTAGACAGAGCAGCCGCGTCGACGTTTTCGTCGGCGCGGCTGCTCTGTTCAATCGTAATATCGCTCTAAAGTTTATCCCTCTTGTTTTTGTGTTAAGTTTTTATATCGAAATCAGTTCTTGGCTTTTTCTACTCTCCTGGAGATCAGGAACAGCACTATGCACGCCACCGCGCACACGGCGGTAAGTATATAGAGGCCCGTTCCTATGACGTTCACTATCGCGTCCACATCGAAGTTTTCCAGAATACCGTCGAAATAGTCGCCGGATTCCCAGGCATCCGCAGTTCCCCAGCCCTCATACCAAGGCATGAACAGGCAGGCGACGATGTTCATCACCGTCATCAGCAGGAACAGGAACGACATCCTTCTCGTGTCTCCCTCCGCAAGGCCCGTCCTCGGATTGGCCGGGTAGGCAGCAGGATCCTTCTTCGTAAGTCCGCCGTATCTCTTTCTCCATATCGTATAGAGTACCGGACCGGTGAGTATGCCCACCATACCGCCGAGGTAGTAGTCCGAGCCGTTGATGAAGAAGGCGAATACGGCCACGCAGATCGGCACTATACAGATGAGCGAAAGGAAGCCGTATCCTCCCGGTATCTTGAACCTGTATTCCTCCGCCGGTATCCTTCTCCTCAGTATCATGGCTGAAATATATACCATGATGTACGAGGCTACCAGCAGGCAGACGTCCAATACGATTATGAAACCGAACGGCAGCATGCAGAGGATGAGGTTGACTATGCCGACGGACAGTACCGATATATACGGTACGCCGTGCTTTTTATCGCATTTCACCAGTATCGGCGGCGCCAGGTGGTCATCCGCCAGCGAGAAGAAGCCTCGCGATCCCGATGCGATGTACGTGTTGTATATCGAGCACTGCGCCAGGATGGCGACTACCACGAAGAACACTCCCATGGCAGGGCCCCAGAACATCTCGCACACATCGGCATATCCTACCATGCCTGCTTCTGTGCCCCAGTTTTCCCACATGCCCATGG
This sequence comes from uncultured Bacillota bacterium, assembly GCA_949290475.1. Classification (GTDB taxonomy): domain Bacteria; phylum Bacillota; class Clostridia; order Peptostreptococcales; family Anaerovoracaceae; genus Lentihominibacter. The sequence goes on along the minus strand of CASESB010000054.1, from coordinate 26,337 downwards.
AGCCAAGTCCGGCTATGGTCGGGAAAATGTATACGGCCATGATCAGCGGTACGGTGATCAGCGTGCCTTTAGGTATCACCTGAGGATTAGCCACCTCACCGGCTATCGTCGACATGGATTCGTATCCCGAATACATCCACATGCCTATGGAGATGCCTCCGGCGATGAAGAAGAACCAGTCGCCTATGCCGTTAGCTTCGTATGCGGTTATCTGGAAGGATATATCCGTTCCTTCTCCCCAGTGCATGAATCCGCAGACGGCTACCAGACCGAAGGCAACCATTACCAATATCGAAAGTATGGTGCTGACTATGCCCACATCCTTGACTCCGCGCACATTGATATACGTGAAGATTATGATCATGGCGGCCTTGATGGCGAACTCGCCGACGCCGCCGACATCCCACTGGGAAGCAGCATATCCGCCTGCCAGTATCACATAGAGCGTATTGTCTATGTAGATGGAGATGGTTCTCCACCAACCGGCCTGGAATCCCCAGAATTCACCGAGGGCTTCCTGAACCCATTTATAATATCCGCCCTCCTGCGGTCTTACCGATCCCAGCTCGGAAGCTACCAGTCCGAACGGCAGACCCCATACGAAAGGCAATACGCAAAGCATGATTATCGTCAGACCAGGTCCGCATTCAGGTATCATCTCCTCGATACCGTAGCATCCCGCGGCCACGAGACAGAAAATCATAAATACAACAGTTGAGACTTTGATGTCGTGTTTTTTGAGTCCGTGATCCTGCACTTCAACAGCCTGACTCTTTTGCTGACTCATATTTCCCCTCCTAGCTCTACTAAGAATGCGATAATTACGTGGGGTATTATACCACCCGTGATTGAATTGTCATTACTTTTAGACAATAAAAAATAATCCAGCAAACACATCACTTTTTCGTATAAAAATAGTTGTCAGAAAAAGCCTTTAAAGTAAGATTTTTCAGCAAGAAAATACCACCTTCTCTGCAGGGCTGTCCGCGCAAAGAAAAGAGGCGCAAAATGCGCTCCGCAGGCTGTAGATAAAGCAGCAAGCCCTTTATGCGGCGTTCGATTGTTTTTGATTGTTTTTGTACATTTGCAGTCATTTTTATATTTCTTTGCATACGACTGCAAAATCTTGTACGTTTGCAGGTTTAAGGCCTCGGATGAGCCCGTTCAAGCCCTCTACAAAGCGAGCTACATCATTCAAAATCATTCAAACCCATTGATTTTTGCAGTCATTCAGGCAAAAAAGCAAAATAACTGCAAAAAACAAAAAACTCTGGTTTATGAAACAACTGCAAAAACAAAAAACCCTGGTTTATGACCAGAGTTATGTCTATAATCTGAGAGGCGCAAAATGCACCTCTCTTCTCTGTCGTTCCTACAGCTCGCGCCTGCCCTCCATGGCTTTCAGGAGCGTCACCTCGTCGGCATATTCCAGATCGCCGCCCACAGGTATGCCGTGAGCTATCCTGGTGACCTTGATGCCGGACGGTTTGATGAGCCTGGCTATATACATGGCGGTCGCCTCTCCTTCGATATTGGGATTGGTGGCGATTATCAGCTCCTTGACAGCCTCGTCCTGCAGTCTGACGATCAGACTCTTGAGATTTATATCGTCAGGTCCTATGCCGTCCATGGGCGATATGGCCCCGTGAAGGACGTGATAATACCCGTGATATTCCCTGATCTTCTCCATCGCCACGACGTCCCTGGGACTTTCGACCACGCATATGACGCTTTTATCCCTGGTATCGTCCGCGCATATGGCGCAGGGGTCCGTATCCGTGAGATTGCCGCATACGGAGCAGTAGCGCATCGACTTCTTGGCGTCGCTTATGGCGTCAGCCAGCTCCAGAGCTGATCTGTCATCCATGGAAAGTATGTGAAAAGCCAGTCTCTGCGCCGTCTTTCCCCCGATACCGGGCAGCTTTGACAGCTCGTTTATGAGCCTGTTCAACGGTTTCGCGTAATACTTCATATCCTACAGCCCCGGTATGCCAAGTCCGGCGGTGAGCTTGTTCATCTCGTTCTGCGAGATCTCTTCCATCTGTCTGAGAGCTTCGTTGGCCGCCACCATTATGAGATCCTGCAGCATCTCTATGTCGTCAGGATCCACTACTTCAGGCTTGATGACGATGTCCTTGATCTCCTTCTTGCCCGTAACGGTGACCGTGACCGCGCCGCCTCCGGATGACGCCGTCGTCTCCATCTCGTTTATCTCTGCCTGCAGCTCGTCCATCTTCCTCTGCATGGCCTGCATCTGCTGCATCTGCTTCTGCATGTTCCCCATGCCGGGCGCCTTAGGCTTCTTTCCTGCTCTCATTCCTTTTCCCATATCGCTTTCCTCCATACCGCGCGGCCTGCCGGCCGGCGCTTCACTTTATCTCAACATCAATGCCGAGTATCTCCCCGGCCTCTTTAGCTATAGCTTCGGCAGTCTTTTCTTCGCGAACCTCTCCGCCTTCGACCTTTACCTTCATGCTCCTGTGTCTTCCCGTATGCTTCTCCATGAGATCCTCCAGAAGCTGTCTGTTGTTCTCCGCATGGTTCTTCACGTGATCGCTGCCGGCAGTGATCGTGAACTCGTATTCTCCGACGTCCGTGAGCTGCGCTCCGCTGCCGATGATATAAAAGCTGCCCTTGGCCGCTTCTCCGTCCTCGAATACCGCTTTCCAGAGGGCGTCGAGGTCGAACGCTTCGCCGCCGCCCTGCTCTTCACCGTCGGCCGTCTCCGCACTGCTCACAGCTTCGCCAGTTGACGCCGCATCATCCTCTGACGCTGTCTCGCCTGTGCGAAACGCCGCATCATCCTTTGCCGCTGCTTCGCATGTTAACGCTTCCTCGCCTGTTGACACTGCCTCGTCCGCTGCCGCCGCAGTTTCTTTGGCCGCAGTCTTCTTCCCTCTCTCTTTTACTGCAGCAGGCGCGTCAATAACGGGCTTTGCCGCTTCAGGCTGCACCGCGGCAGGCGTCGTCCTGAACTGCTGCGGCGCGGCAACCGTCTGCATGCCCGACGAAAGCGTCACCGCCGCCAGCTCCAGCAGTATCCTCGGCTGAGTCGACCACCTGGCTTCGCGCGCCGTCTTTGAGAGCTCCAGTATACCTCTGTTGATATCCGCAAGCTCCGTGCTCTCGCTCTGTTTCCTTATCCTTTCTATGTTTTCCACGGACATGCTTATCACGTCCTGCGGATCTCTGATGAACTTAGCCATCAGCAGATTGCGGTAATGCGTGATCCAGTCCTTGATGAACTGCCGCACATCCTTGCCGTCTGCAAGCACTCCGTCTATGTGCACCAGCGCATCCGCGGTCTTGCCCTTGCGCACCATATCGGTAAGCTCGATAAAGACCTCTTCTCCCGATGCACCGAGAAATCCCAGCACGTCCTCGGCATCGACGCTGACGTCGCCGCCTGATATGCACTGGTCGAGTATGCTGAGTCCGTCTCTGACCGATCCGTCGGCATTGGCCGCTATGATTCGCAGTGCATCCTCCGATACGTCTATGCCGCGTTTCGCACAGATATCAGCCATGCCTTTTATCAGCACCGATTCCGGCACTCTCCTGAAATCGAGCCTCATGCAGCGCGACAATATGGTTGCCGGCAGCTTCTGCGGCTCCGTGGTGGCCAGTATGAAGACCACGTATTCAGGCGGCTCCTCCAGCGTCTTCAGCAGCGCGTTGAAGGCACCGGAAGACAGCATGTGCACCTCGTCTATTATATATACCTTTTTCCTGCCTACGGCCGGCGGGTATTTGACGCTCTCGCGCAGCTCTCTGATATTGTCCACGCCGTTGTTGGAGGCGGCGTCTATCTCGATAACGTCGATATACGTGCCCTCCTTTATGCTGACACAGGTGCTGCAATGGCCGCACGGTCTGCCGCCCTCATCCGCGAGGCAGTTGAGCCCCTTTGCCAGGATCCTGGCAGTCGTGGTCTTGCCTGTGCCTCTCGTGCCGCAGAACAGGTACGCATGACTCGTAGTATCCGTATCTATCTGGTTCTTCAGTATCTTTACGATATGCTCCTGTCCCAGGATCTCATCGAAGATCTCCGGACGGTAAGCCCTGTACAGCGCTGTATACATCGTTTCCCTTTCTCCCGCACCGCAGCGGGTCTTTCTCGCGCCCGGCCTTGGGGCAAAATATACCCGGCCTTGGGGTAACCCGGCCTTGAGGCAAAATACACCTGACCATGAGCAAAATATAATAAATTGCCCTTTGAAAGCTCCGCAGGCGTAGGAGAAGGCTTATCTGCGGCACATAAGAGCTTCCGCTTATTGCTGCTTCCTTCCGGACCTGACAAGGTTCACGGCGTCCTATTGCGCAGGACCCAAACCATGCAAGCGGAACCATCAAAAGGCAATTTATCTATATGATTATATTATGTTTAAAAGCTGTCGTCAAGGTTTTGGGATCTCTTTTCCGACCACCTTGTATATTTCGTCGGCATAAGGCGGATCTATCTCCGACATCTCGCCTGCAGACTTCTTCATGACCCCGAAGCTCCTTTCCTCGACGCGGCCGATCACGGAGCATCTTACTCCCGCTTCAGCCATGGCCGCCAGCATCTGCTCCTTCTTTTCATCCGCGACAATGATGACCATCGAGCCGCTGGAGATCAGTCTCGTCGGGTCTATATCAAAATACCTGCATATCTTCTCCGTCTCCGGCTCAATCGGGATCTCCTCTTCCCAGATCTGTGCGCCACGGCCTGAGATCTGGCACATCTCCCAGACTGCACCCATGATGCCGCCCTCCGTTATATCGTGCATGCCGTGCGTTCCCACCCTGCCGGCTGCGACGCCCTCCGGCACGACGCTGACGAGATCGAGAAAAGACTTTGCGCGCGCCAGTTCGCCCTCGGAAAGCACGTCGCGCAGCTTCTCCTCATGATCGCAGGATATGATGCCGCTGCCCTCAAGTCCGATGGCCTTCGTCATCATGATCCAGTCTCCCGGCGCCATATCGTCGCCGCTCTGATAGCATCCCGCCGCCGTCTTGCCTATGGCCGTGGAAACGATGACCGGCTGATTCACTGCCGGCGTGATCTCCGTATGCCCGCCTATGACCTCTACGCCCAGAGCGCCCGCAGTTTCGGCAGCCTGACCCATTATATGACTCACATCCTCCTCCGTCGTACCCTCCGGCAGCATGACGGCCAGCATGATGCCCAGCGGCTGCACGCCGTTAGAGGCTATGTCGTTGCAGGTTATGTGTATGGAAAGCCGCCCTATATCGCTGACAGCCGCAGTGATGGGATCCGTGGACATCACGCAGTCGCAGCCGTCGAAGTCCACCACGGCGCAGTCCTCGCCGATCCCCGGCCTCACCTTCACGTCCTTGCTCCTGTATGTTATCTTATCGAACACCAGCTCCCTGAGCAGATCGCTGTCAAGTTTTCCCGTCTTAAGCATAAATATCAACCCTCTGTCATCTTCAAAAATTCTTCTTCGGTTATCACCGGCACTCCCAGCTCCTTAGCCTTCCTGTTCTTTGATGAGCCGGAGGCGCTGTCGTTGTTTATCAGATAATCCGTCTTACTGCTGACAGCCGAGGCCGTCTTGCCGCCCTGTCTCTCTATCGCCGCCTTGAGCTCGTCTCTGTTGGCGAAGTGTTCCACCTTGCCGGTGATGACGAACGTCAGCCCCGCAAGGCTGTTTCCCGTATCGCCGCTGTCCTCTCCCTCCAGCTCCAGCTTAGGCAGCAGATTTCCTATTATCCTCTGCTTCTCCTCATCGCGGAAAAAATCCACGTACGCTTTCGCCATGACGTCTCCGATGCCGTCTATCGCCGTCAGCTCGTCCTCGCTCAGCGACTGTATCCTTTCCCAGTCGTCGCCGCACTCCCTGGCGATCATCCTGGCGTTCGCCACTCCTATATTCGGTATGCCGAGCGCGAACAGCAGCCTGGCAGGAGTCGTATGGCTCGCCTTCTCCGCCGCAGCTACCAGATTGTCAAACGATTTGTCTCCGAAGCCCTCCATGGTCACTATGCGGTCGCGCCATCTGCTCAGCTCGAACAGATCGGCAAACTCCCTCACCATGCCCTCGTCCACCAGCTTCTCCAGCGTGGCCTCTGAGAGCCCCTCTATATTCATGGCGTTCCTGCTGACAAAATGCGTGAACGACTTGATCCTCTTGGCGGGACATGAAGGATTAGGACAATGCAGCGTCTCCACTCCGTTGTCGTCCTTGATCACCGTCGCGCTCCCGCATACGGGACAGCTGTCCGGCGGCTGCTCCGTGCCGCTCATGGTGAGATTTTCCTCTATCTGCGGTATTATCATATTGGCCTTGTAGACCCTTATCTCGTCTCCGGCTCCCAGCTTCAGCTCCCTGACGATGCTGAGATTATGCACCGACGCCCTGCTGACGGTGGTGCCTTCAAGCTCCACGGGGTCGAATATGGCTATCGGATTTATCAGACCCGTTCTGGAAACGTTCCACAGTATCTCGCGCAGTCTCGTCTCCTTCATCTCATCCTTCCATTTGAAGGCGATGGAATCGCGCGGAAACTTGGCTGTCGTTCCCAGAGATCTGCCGTATTCCACATCGTCGAATATGAGCACCAGCCCGTCCGACGGCAGCGGGAAATCGGCTATCCGCTTTTCAAATCCGGCCACAGCCTCCTCTATGCTGTCTGCATCGACCTTCACGTATTCCACGGTCTGAAATCCCTGCTCCTGCATCCACCGCATCTGCTGATGCCTGTATGCCGCCTCCCTGCCCTCCGCGAGCGAAAAGGCGAAGAATCTGACATGACGCTCGGCCGTCACCCTGCTGTTGAGCTGTCTCACGGTGCCGCTGCAGAGATTTCTCGGATTCTTGTATCTGGCGTCTATATCGCCTATGGTATCGTTTATCTTCTCGAAATCCCCGTAGCTGATGACCGCCTCGCCGCGCACCGTCACCGGCCCCTTCTCCGGTATCTGCAGCGGGATATTGTCAAATACGCGGGCATTGCCCGTAATGACCTCGCCGGTGATGCCGTCGCCTCTCGTAACGGCCTTTTCCAGCCGGCCGTCGCGATATGAGAGCACTATCGTAAGGCCGTCCAGCTTCCAGGACAGCAGTCCCTCCTTATCGCCCAGCCACTCCCTGAGCGCGGAAACGTCCTTGGTCTTGTCCAGCGACAGCATCGGCGACGGATGTCTCTCCTTGGGCAGGCTGTCCGCCACCTGATAACCGACGTTGACCGTGGGGCTTCCCGACAGGATGATGCCGGTCTCCTTTTCCAGCGCCTCCAGCTCATCGTAGAGCCTGTCGTACTCAGCATTGGATATGATCTCTCTGTCCTCACGGTAATAGGCTTCGGCTGCTCTGTTGAGAAACGTCACCTTCTCCTCCATGAGCCTTCTCTTATCCTCCATCGTTACCACTCCTAATCTCGCAACTCGCACGTCACAGCTTCTTCAGCGGAGCAAAGCCCGCCGCCAGCTTTTTCGTGCCGTCCGCAAACCTCACGGTTATTATCTTGCCGTCTGAGGCCTCCACCTGTCCTTCGCCGAATTTCGGATGAGAGACCATGTCTCCGACAGCAAGATCGGCGGATATATTCTCCACATTCTTTCTCGTCTGCTGTCTGGCGTATTTCAGCTGATCGAACGGCCTGAAGGAAACGCTCTCCGTGACGCCGTCCCTGAAAGCGCCGTCAGCGGCGCTTTTCTTCTTCTCATAAACGGCGTCGCCCTCTATGAGCTTTTTATCGAGTTCGCGCAAAAACTGCGACTCCCGCGTGTAATCCGTCTTGCCGTACAGCGTCCTTCGTTCGGCGCTCGTCAGCCACAGCCGTTCCTTGGCTCTCGTTATGCCCACGTAGCAAAGCCTTCTCTCCTCCTCCAGGCCGTCTTCCCTGTCAAAGGCGCGCCAGCCCGGAAAGAGGCCGTCCTCCATTCCCGGCATGAACACGAACGGGAATTCAAGACCCTTGGCGCTGTGCATCGTCATCAGCACTACGGCGTTTTCTCCCGCATCGTGGTTGTCCACCTCCGCCAGCAGCGCTATCCTCTCCAGGAATTCTGCCAGCGATATATTGGGATCTTCCTCCTCGTAATCGTATATTACCGATTTGAATTCCATCAGGTTTTCGATCCTGCTCTCGGCTTCAAGCGTGTTCTGGTCCTCGAGCGCTTTGAGATATCCGGACTTCACGAGCACTCCGTCGTAGATATCCGATATCTTCATGCTGTCCTTTTCCGCATCGTATGAGTTTATCATCTCCACGAAGCCTTCGATGGCGGCCGACGCCTTCGAGGAAAGGGAAGCGATGACCTCTCTGTCGTTTAAGGTCGCGAACAGACTCTCGCCCCTGACCTGAGCCAGTGTCGTCAGCTTGTCCAGCGTCTTGCCTCCTATGCCGCGCTTAGGCTCGTTTATCACCCTCGTCAGCGCCAGATCGTCAGCCTTGTTCTGTATCAGGCGGAGATAGCACATGATGTCCTTGATCTCCTTCCTGTCATAGTACCTGAGACCGCCCAGCACCCTGTAAGGTATGTCGCGTCTGGAAAGCGCCTCCTCAAACGTTCTCGACTGAGAATTCGTCCTGTAGAGTATCGCAAAGTCGCTGTAAGCTCTGTCGGACGTCTTCAGCCTGTTTATCTCTCCGGCTACGAAATACGCCTCGTCGCGTTCGTCCTCCGCCCTGTAGTAGACGATCTTATTGCCCGCCTCCCTGTCGGTCCACAGCTTCTTCGCCTTGCGTCCGCGGTTGTTGGAGATCACGGAGTGAGCGGCATCGAGTATCGTCGATGTGGACCTGTAGTTTCGCTCCAGCTTCACGATCTTCACATCACGAAAGTCCTTCTCGAATTCCAGTATGTTTCTTATATCGGCTCCACGCCACTGATATATGCACTGATCGTCATCTCCCACGACGCAGATGTTGTTATGAGCCTCCGCCAGCATCTTTATGAACAGATACTGCAGTCTGTTCGTATCCTGGTACTCGTCCACCATGATGTATCTGAATCTGTTCTGGTATTTCAGCAGCACGGCTTCGTCGCGCTCAAACAGCCTGACGGCGTTGAGCAGCAGATCGTCAAAATCCATGGCGTTGTTCTTCTTCATCGCCTTTTCATAGGCCTCGTATACCTTCGCCGCCGTCCTGTCCTTGATATCGTCCCCGTATATCCGCGTGTATTCCCGCCAGTCGATCATCTGCTCCTTGGCCTTGCTGATGATGCTCAGGAAGTACGCCGGCGTGAAGCGTTTGCCGTCGATAGCGAGCTCCTTGATGATGTTCTTCACCAGCGTCTTCTGATCCGTCGGATCGTATACCGTGAAATCCCTGCCGTACCCCAGCACCTCCGCATGGGCGCGCAGAATCCTCAGACACGCCGAATGGAACGTCAGTATCCATGACGGCAGACCGCGGCCCACGAGAGCCTCGGCTCTGTCCTTCATCTCCTTAGCCGCCTTGTTCGTGAAGGTCACAGCCAGGATATTGTACGGATCCACGCCTTTCTGATCTATCATGTACGCCAGCCGGCATGTCATCGTGCTCGTCTTGCCGCTGCCGGCGCCCGCCAAAATAAGGAGCGGCCCTTCAGTATACATAGCCGCTTCCCTCTGTTCCTTGTTCAGTTTGCTCAAATAATCCATTATATGTCGTTACCCGTCCTTTTAGAATATAAAGCTGCTCAGTATGTTCATGAAGAAATTCACGCACGGCGATATGATCATACCGGTTATGCCGAATATTATCAGAGCTATCAGGATCCAGTCTCCGTACCTGTAGAGCGTCCAGTAAAAGCCGGTGTGCTTGATGTTGAATATCTCCGAAATGATCGAAAATCCGTCGAGAGGCGGACACGGTATCAGGTTGAAGATCATCAGCACCAGATTTATCTGTATCACATACATGACCATCAGCCACAGATTGTATCCGAAGCCGCCCGCCAGGAAGCTCACACCCAGCGTCATGTAAAGTATCTTGGCGATGATCGCGAACACTATGGCTACCAGCAGGTTCATAGCCACTCCCGCCAGCGACACGAGCAGCTCGTCACGCCTTCTGTGTCTGAAATTCGACGGGTTTATCTGCACCGGCACACCCCATCCGAATCCGGCGAAGATCAGCGCCGCCAGTCCCAGCGGATCTATGTGCGACAGAGGATTTATCGTCACCCTGCCCTGCATCTTCGGCGTCGGGTCTCCCAGCTTATAGGCCACTACGGCGTGCGCGTACTCGTGAAACGCCAGTCCGATGATGATGCCCGGCAGCATCATCAGCTCCATCATCAGCCAGTCCGCAGGATGCGCGAAGGCTCCGCTCCTGAAGGAGTTGTACGCCAGTATCGCTATCAGTATTATGAACGAAATGTTTATATTGCGTCTCAATATTTTCCTCCGATCCCGGTGATACCGTCGGCGGTATCACGTGTGTTATCGTTTCTATAGTATATCATCTATCGGTATAAAATGACAGCAAAAAACCGTGAAGCTTCCACGAAAAATGCTGCCCCTCAGAGCAGCATCCTGTCGTTGTCGATCTCGAATTTTTCTATCAGCCGCTCCACCGTCATTTCATCGCGCTCGCTTCCGCTGATATCCATCTTTATCCTGCCGTCCTGCATGAGGATCGTCCTGTTGCCATGCTCCAGAGCAGCCTTCATGTTATGCGTTATCATCATCGTACACATGCGGCCGCCGCCTGCAAACCTGTCGGTGAGCTCCAGCACCTTCCTGGCCGCCGAAGGGTCGAGCGCCGCCGTATGCTCGTCAAGAAGCAGCAGCTTCGGCTCCGATATGACAGCCATAAAAAGCGTCAGCGCCTGCCTCTGTCCTCCCGACAGCAGCTTGACCTTTTCCCTGAGCCTGTCTTCAAGTCCCATGCCGAGCAGCTGCAGCTTTTCGGCGAACATCTCCCTGTCGGCTCTGCTGATGCCGGCCTGAAATCCCCGCTTCCTCGTCTTGTTGTAGGCTATGGAAAGGTTCTCCTCTATCGTCATGTCGAAGGCCGTGCCCTTTAACGGATCCTGGAACACCCTGCCTATCATCTTCGCGCGCTTATGCTCCGGCAGTCTCGTGATGTCCTCGCCGTCCAGCGTTATCCGACCGCTGTCGACCGGGAATACTCCGGCGATGGAATTCATCAGCGTGGATTTTCCGGCGCCGTTGCTGCCTATGATCGTTACGAAATCTCCCGGCGCAGCCTCGAAATCTATGCCGTCCAGCGCCGTCATCTCGTTTATCGTGCCCCTGCCGAACACCTTTGTCAGATTCTCTATCTTAAGCATTGCCGCTGCCTCCCTTTGATCTCTTTCTCCTCAGTGAGAAGCTGTCTCCCATCATGCCCATGGCAAGCGCTATGGTGACTATTACCGCCGACACGAGCTTGAGATCCGTAGGCGGCATACCTATGTAGAGCGCCACGCCTATGACCATCCTGTAGACGATGGCTCCCAGCGCCACCGCTACCAGCCTCCGCATGAGGCTCTTCGTACCGAAGAGCACTTCGCCGATGATCACGGACGCCAGACCTATGACTACCATGCCGGTACCCATGCCGACATCGGAATAGCCCTGATACTGCGCCAGCATTCCGCCGGCAAGACCTACAAGACCGTTGGACACCGAAAGCCCCAGCAGCTTCATATTGTCACTGCTTATTCCGTAGGCCCTGACCATTTCCTCATTGTCGCCCGTAGCTCTGAGCGCAAAGCCCTTGCGCGTCTTCAGGAACCCGTACATCAGCAGGATGACCAGGAGGGCCACTATCGCCCCGAAGACTATGGAGCTCCACTCGAATCCCTGCATCAGCTCCTCCACCATGTCGTAAAGCGTAGGCGAGCTGTTGAGATTGATGTTGGCCTTGCCCTGTATACGCAGGTTTATCGAATATATGCCCAGCATGACCAGGATACCGGCCAGCAGCGGCTGTATCTTCAGTTTCGTATTGAGCAGCGCCGTGATGGCTCCCGCTCCCATCCCGAATATGAACGACAGTATCAGACCGGCGACGCACATCAGTGCCTGAGCGACCGGCTCCATACCGGCCGCAGCGGTACACATGACGGCCGAGATCGCCGCTCCCGTAACTATGCTGCCGTCCACCGTGAGATCCGGCATATTGAGCGTCCTGAACGACAGGAACACTCCCAGAGCCAGGATCGAATATATGAGTCCCAGCTCCAGCGCTTCCAGTAATATTATTATCAGCATCTTACATAACTTCCTTCATGAAATATCTTCGTTACAGATCCTCCTTGGCCAGATCAGTAGCCTGATCGAGAACCTCCTGCGGTATCTCTATCCCCAGAGCCTCCGCCGTCTCGCTGTTCACGTATATGGCCAGCTCATCCATCGTCCTGACAGGCATCTCGGCCGGGTCGGCTGCGTTCAGTATCTCTATGACCATATTGGCCGTTTCCCTGCCCAGGTAATCATAATCAATCCCGTACGTGGCGAACGCTCCGTCCTTTACCATGGAGTCAGCGCCTACATAGAAAGGTATGCCCTCGTCTATGAATACCTGATTGGCCGTGGCTATGGCCGAGGCTACGGTATTGTCAGTAGGCGAGAATACGATGTCGCACTTCTGCGCCAGATTCTGAGCCGCCGTCTGTATCTCGTTGGCGCTCGTTATCGCCGAATCTACGACCTCCAGCGAATGTTCTTCGGCATACGCCTTGAGGGCATCTACCGTGGCCACGGAATTAGTCTCACTTGAATTGTAGAGCGCACCCACCGTCTTGAATCCCGGCGTTATCTGCTCAGCCAGCTCCATGATCTTCTCCACCGATATGGCGTCGGACGTGCCCGTAACGTTGCCTCCCGGCTGCTCCATGTCCGTCACCACCTCAGCCGCCACAGGATCTGTTACTGCCGAGAACACGATCGGTATCGCATCCGTCTCGCCCATAGCTACCTGCGCCGCCGGCGTCGTGATAGCCACGATCACATCCACATCGTCGGCCACGAAGCCCTGGCAGATCGTCTTCAGGTTTGACTGCTCATTCTGGGCGTTCTGATAATCTATCTCGATGTTCTCGCCATCGACATAGCCCTCTTCCTCGAGCTGCGTTATGATCGCCTCTCTTATCTGGTCGAGCGACGTATGCTCCACGAGCTGTACGAGACCTATCTTCACCGTATCGGAATCTCCGTCTCCCGAATCTCCCGAACCGCCGCATCCGGCCAGCACAGCCGTCATCAGCATCATCAATACCGTCAGTATAACCAAGCTCTTCCTTTTCATCTTCTCCTCCTTAATGAATACATCCTCCAACCGAAAAATAAAACGCCTGTCCTCGTTCAAGGACAGGCGTATGCCTGCGGTGCCACCTTGTTTAGCGCCAAAAGCGCTCACTCTGCGAAGTGCCATCACACTCCCTGCCCGTAACGCCGGCATCGCGTCTCAGCTACTCGTTTCCTTTCACTTCGCCCTCGGAGGCCCATTTACCGAAACTGCGTCTATCCGGATCCCACCATCCCGGACTCTCTGTGAAACCGTCTCTCGGTTTTACTTCCCCGTCTTCGGTTTTGAAATATTAAACTGTATCTATGATATCACCGATATGCCTGTTCGTCAAGACCGTGATTTCATATGGCCTTGTCGGCGATCTCCTGCAGCATCATCGACTGCAGTTCGTCAGGCGTCATCTCCGTCTGTTCACCGCTCTTGTTATTTCTCACGGTGAGGTTCTGAGCCTCGACCTCTTTTTCGCCGATGACGCAGATGTACGGAGTCCTCTCGTTTCTGGCCTCTCGCAGCTTGTAGCCGATCTTCTCGTTCCTGATGTCGGCCTCCGCTCTTATACCGGCCGCCTCAAACTGCTCCTTCACCTTCAGCGCATAGTCTGCAAACTTCTCGGTCACCGTCAGCAGCTTGACCTGTACCGGCGCCAGCCACAGCGGGAATTTGCCTGCGAAATGCTCGATCAGTATGCCTATGAATCTCTCAATGGAGCCGAATATCACCCTGTGTATCATGACAGGCCTGTGCTTTTCTCCGTCGGAGCCGACATAGGTGATGTCGAACCTCTGCGGCATCTGCATATCCAGCTGTATCGTTCCGCACTGCCACGTCCTGCCCAGCGAATCCTCGAGATGGAAATCGAGCTTAGGGCCGTAGAACGCTCCGTCGCCCTCGTTGATGACGTAAGGCACGCCTATGGACTCCATAGCCTCTCTCAGAGCCGTCTCGGCAGCCTCCCATTCCTCATCCGTTCCCATGGAGTCCTCAGGTCTCGTGGAAAGCTCGATGTGGTACGTGAAGCCAAACATCCTGTAGACGTCGTCGATGAATTTCACTACGCCGATGACCTCGTCCTTGATCTGCTCCGGCAACATGAATATATGAGCATCGTCCTGAGTGAACGTCCTTACTCGCATAAGCCCGTGCAGAGCGCCGGACAGCTCGTGTCTGTGTACCTGTCCAAGCTCTCCCATCCTTACCGGCAGCTCTCTGTATGACCACATCTTTCGCTTGTATACCAGCAGCGCTCCCGGACAGTTCATAGGCTTTATCGCATAATCCTCACCGTCTATCTTGGTGAAGTACATGTTGTCCTTGTAATGATCCCAGTGCCCCGACGTTCTCCAGAGCTGTTCGTTGAGGATGAGCGGCGTCCTGATCTCCTGATAACCTCTCTTCCTGTGCTCCGTCTTCCAGAAGCTCTCCAGCTCGTTCCTGATCACCATACCGTTAGGCATGAAGAACGGGAACCCGGGACCCTCCTCATAGAGCGCGAAGATGTCCATCTCCTTGCCGATCTTCCTGTGATCGCGCTTCTTGGCTTCCTCCAGCTTCTGTATATAGTCGTCGAGCTCCTGCTGCGTAGGGAAGCACGTGCCGTATATCCTCTGCAGCATCTGTCTGTCGGAATCGCCTCTCCAGTATGCTCCCGCCACGCTCTGCAGCTTGACCGCCTTTATCTGGCCGGTGCTGTCCATGTGCGGTCCGGCACAGAGGTCCACGAAGTCTCCCTGCTTATAAAATGATATGACCTCATCCTCAGGCAGATCCTCTATCAGCTCCACCTTGTAGTCTTCATCCTTATCGGCCATGAATTTTATGGCCTCTTCTCTCGGCAGCTCGAATCTTTCGAGAGGATAGTTCGCCTGTATTATCTTCTTCATCTCCTTCTGTATTTTCAGAAGGTCCTGATCGTTCAGCTTATGCTCCATATCGAAATCGTAATAAAAGCCGTTTTCGATAGCCGGTCCGATAGCCAGCTTGGCGTCCGGCCACAGCTTCTTCACAGCCTGAGCCAGGATATGTGACGTCGTATGTCTGTACCGCAGTCTGACCTGCTCGTCATCGAAGTTTATCTTTTCCTTTGCCATTTCACATTCACCTCTTATTTATAATGTTTTCCCAACGCAAGCGTTATAAGTTCATCTATGAGCCGATCATACGGAATGCCCGATTCCTCCCAGAGCTTGGGGTACATGCTGATGCTCGTAAATCCCGGCAGCGTGTTCAGCTCGTTGAGCACGACCCTGCCGCTCTCCTCCAGGAAAAAGTCGACTCTGGCCAGCCCCTCGCAGCCCATGACCTCATACACTCTGACGGCCTTTTCGCGTATCTCGGTTTCCTTTTCAGGCGCAAGATCCCTGACTATGCCGGTCCTTGACATGCTGTTTTCGTACTTCGCGTTGTAATCGTAAAACTCGTTTGCCGCAAATATCTCGCCGATACACGAAGCCTGCGGCTCGTCGTTTCCCATGACGGCCACCTCGATCTCACGGCCTGTTATGGCTTCCTCGACCAGCACCTTATCGTCCTCGTCAAACGCCGTCTCCAGAGCCTTCGCCAGATCATCCGCAGCCTTTACCTTGCTGATGCCTACCGAAGATCCCGCGTTTGCCGGCTTCACGAAGAGCGGCAGCGAGCCGCCAAAAAAGTCCGTTATCCTCTGCAGCTCAGCATCGCAGTCTCTTTCGTAAACGCTGCTGTGTATCACGCAGCAGGCCGCCTGATCGACGACGCCGCTCTGCTTCACCATGGCCTTCGTGATGGCCTTATCCATTGAGGCGGCCGACGACGCCGTCCCCGAGCCCACGAACGGTATTCCCGACATCTGCAGCAGCCCCTGCACGGTACCGTCCTCGCCGTTTCTGCCGTGGAGCACCGGGAAGACCACATCGGCCCTGATGCGCTCATATCTGCCGTCGCCCGTTGCGGCCATTATCCCGCCGACGCTCCTGTCAGGGGTGATAAACGCACGTCTGTTGCCTCCGTCTTCGATCCATGAACCGTCGCTGATACGACCGGCAGGGGAACCGGTCAAAAACCAGTCCCCCGCTTTCGTTATCCCTATGACGTTTATCTCGTATCTGTCCTTATCTATATGATCCAGCACCGAAGCCGCCGACAGGCATGATACCTCATGCTCCGACGACACGCCTCCGAAAAGGATCACCAGTGATATCTTCTCAGCCATGTCCTGTCCCTTCAGCTATCAATAATATCCCGTCTTGTAGGAAATGTTCTCGCTTATGCTGTGCACATCCTGCGTCGGATCGTATCCCTCCTGAGCGAAGAACTGCTCGTGGAGCTTTGTCACGTTGCTGGCAAGTGTCACAGCTACATTGTAATATGCGCCCTGCGACCAGTCGTTGTGATCGTAAGGCCAGCCGACGCTGTCCGTCATCCTGTAGGAGGTTATGTCCATCAGCATGCTCATCATGTCGGCCGATGACATATTCGTCTTGATGTCCGGAAGCACATCGTTGGCTATATCTCTCAGGTCTCCCAGTTTCATGGTCTTGGCCTTTTCAAAGGCTGCCTGAACCACGATCTTCATCCTCTCGTTTCGTCTGAAATCTCCCGTAGCCGCATCCTTCCTTATCCTGGCATATGTCACGGCCTGGTTGCCGTTGAGCGTCTGCATGCCTGCCGACTTTATCTTCTTGTTAGATCCGCCTATGTTGTCGTAGGTGTCCTGGATATACTTGTTCATCTCGTTTATCTCGGACTCCTGAACCTCTATATCCAGGCCGCCAAGAGCATCTACGGTGTCAGCCACCGATTTCCAGTTCACGACTACTACTTCCTTGATGTTCAGATCGAGGTTCTTGTTGAGAGCGTACAGCACCTTCGTCGGCCCGCCGTAAAAATACGCGTGGGTGACCTTATCGAGCCCTACGTCCTCACCGAGATCGAGCATCGTGTCTCTGTAGACGGAAAACATCTTGATCTCGCCCGTCTCCTTGTTGACGCTCATGACTATGATGGCGTCGCTCCTGGTGTCTTCATCGTTTGACATATCTCTGGCGTCTATACCCAAAAGCGCGATGTTCCTGTAGTTTCGCAGCTCAGAATCGACCTGCGGATTTATGCCGATCATATCAGGGTCAAGCTCTATACGGCCCACGTTGTCGAGCGTATTCTTGACTACGGTAAGTCCTGCCGCTATGAGAGCTCCCACGCCTATCACGAGTATGAGCGTAACTATGAGCGCGATCTTCAGTCCTTTTCCGCCTCTGCCACCGCCGCCTTTTGAATCCCTGCGGCGCTTACGCGGCTTTTCGTCACGATCGGCTCTGTTTTTTCTGCCCGGTCTCGCTATCCTCTGCTTGTCCTCCTGTCTGGCTCTTTCGCGCTCCTCAAGGTAAAGCTGTCTGGCCAGCTCCTCCCGCTGACGCCTCTTTCTCATATCAGAGCTGCCGTAAGGAGTATCCTCGATAGAGCTCCTGACCGATACTCTTCCGGAGGCCGAATCCGTTCCGCCTCTCGCTCCCGTATATTCGCTGCGGCTGCTGCCGCCTGTATTCCCCGTATTATTAGAAGAAGGAAAATATTCACCGTACAGCGTGTCATCCTTAACGTAATGACCTCTGCTGCCGCTGCTCTTTTCCCTCAGCTTCAGATATTCACGGTAAGCCTGCTCTCTGGCACGCTGTTCATCACTCATCTGACTGCTCCTTTCACATTACAGACCATTATACCAACAGATACCGCTTAAATCAACAAATGCGTATCTTTTGGCCGTGAAAGTTGTGTGAAGGCGGCTTCCCGCCTCAGCTTCCTTCAACAATCCTCCTGACCTCCGCCATCAGATCTCTGTGCAGCTTCTCGGCGCCGTCACGATTGTCGCCTCTTACACAGCAGTAAAATTTGATCTTCGGCTCCGTGCCGGACGGCCTGGCCGCCAGCCATGAACCGTCGCTGAAGATATATTTCAGCACGTTGGCCTCCGCCGATCCGTCAGCTCCCCGGCTGTAATCGATCAGCTCTCTTGTTTTCGCCACGCCGTCAAACGCAGACTCTCCCTCGCTCCTCAGCTTTTTCATGATAGCCGCGATCCTGTCGGCGCCGGCAGCGCCCTCGAACACGAAGGATTCCTGATCATCTATATAGTGACCGTACTCCAGATACATCTTCTCCAGCACGTCGATCAGCGTCATGCCGCGCGTCTTCCAGAAGGCCGCCATCTGGCACATCAGCAGCGCCGCCGAGATGCCGTCCTTATCCCTTATATGCGTTCCCGCCAGATATCCGTAGCTTTCCTCGTAGGCCATCAGTACCTCATCCTCCGGCAGCTTGTTCATCTCGGCCGCCAGATCCTTGAAGCCCGTGAATGTCCTGATCGTATCGACGCCGTAGTTTTTCGCCACCTCAGGGCCCATGTCTCCCGTAACGATCGAGGTGATCAGTTTCTTATCCGCCGACGGTCTCATGCTGCCGAGAAAATCCACCAGCAGCGTTCCCGTCTGATTGCCGGAAAGATAGACTATCTCTCCCTTATGCATCACGCCAACGCCGAGTCTGTCGCTGTCGGGATCAGTCCCTATTATCAGATCGGCGCCGCGCTCACGCGCTATACCCTCCGCTATGCGGAATACTTCCGTCTCCTCGGGATTCGGCTTCCTGACCGTAGGAAAATCGCCGTTGTAATCGGCCTGCTCCCTGACGAGTATCACGTCGTTGAAGTCGGCGCGTCTGAGCGTTTCCAGCACATACTCCCTGCCCGATCCGTGCAGCGGCGTGTATACCACTCTGATATTCTCCGCTGCGCCTTTTCCCGGTTCGATACCGCAGCCCTGTACAGCGTCCATGAACCTGTCGATAACTTCCTGTCCTATATACTCTATGTTCGCATCGGTCAGCTCAGCCGCAGCTATATCGAGCTCATCGTCGAGCTTATCCACGTTGCCGGCGATCTCCGCCGCCAGACGGCTGCAGAGCTGGCATCCCGTCTCATCATAGACCTTGAAGCCGTTGTATATCGGCAGATTGTGACTCGCCGTTATGACTATACCGCCGTCGCACTTCAGATCCCTGACTGCAAATGACAGCAGCGGTACAGGCGAGTACCTGTCGAAGAGCAGTACTCTGATACCGCATGCCGCCAGCACACGTGCGGCTTCCTCCGCAAAAAATCCGGATCCGTTTCTGGTATCGTAGGCAATGGCGACTTTTTTACCGCTGCCCAGCAGCTCCGCCATGCCTCTGGCGGCCATCCTTATCGTGTATTTGTTTATCCTGTTGGTTCCCAGCCCCATGACTCCGCGCATGCCCGCGGTGCCGAAGCTGAGCCGTCTGTAAAAAGCATCGGCGATCTCATCCTCCGGCATCTCCGCCAGCGTCCGCCTCTCGTCATCATCGAGATGCGGGCTGTGGAGCCATCTCTCGTACGCTTTCCTGTATTCCATATCTCTGCCTCCGAACACGAAAAATTTCTGTCCCAGATAGTTCAGGCCCGTGAAGATACACATCCCGGCCAGCATGGCGATGTTCTCGCCCAGGCGTTCCGATGACGTTTCCAGCATGCTGAACACCAGCGGCTTTGCTGTTCCGTAGGCTATGAAATAGCACGCGGCTATGTTGACGACAAATCTGACGCCGCTGCCGGCGATGCTCCCCTTGTGCCTGAAGGTAAACGTCCTGTTGAGCACAAAGCTCAGGATGCTCCCTAAAATGTAATTGGCTGCCGATGACACCCAGTACGAGCATCCGAACACGTTATACATGCAGAACATCACCGCCGTACCCACCAGCGTGTTCAATATGCCCACGGAAATGAACCGGGCCAGCTGTCCTCTATCGCTCTGCCGGCGCATCGAGATCAAGTCTCATCACTTCCGGGTGACAGCTCACGCCGTACTGCGGGCAGGTAAGACATTCAAAAAAGTTAGGCGCTTCCTCCCTCGGCACGGTCACAAAGCCCTGCTTCCTGAAGAAGCCAGGCGCTCTCGCCACCAGGAATATTCGCTTGCCGCCCAGCCTCAGAGTTTCCTCTATGCCCTTGGCCAGAAGCGTCTTGCCCAGCTTGTACTGCCTGTATTCCGGCGCTACGGCGATGCCGTCCACAATGAACTCGCCCTCGCGCTTCGCCAGCACAAAGGCTCCTATGAGCTCCTCATTACCATCCTCGTCCTTCTTCACGATCTGCCAGCACTTCTCCAGATCCGTAGGCACCGGCTCCTCCTCGGAAAACTCCAGCTCGTTCTCTATGAAAAACGGTACCAGCTTTTCGTAATCTTCCGTTTCCGATATCTTAAAATTAAGCATTTCCATATCCTCCTCATGTCGTTGTCTGTCAGTCTGCCATCAGTCGTAATTCCACGTAGTCTCCGATACGAACACCTCAAGCCTGTTGTGAAGGACGCTGAAGCTGAGAGGCAGCTTCTCGCCGTGCTCTCCGTCTATATCGGTGCTGATATCCTCTTCCGACTCTATGGTCAGCTTGTCGGTCTGGAAATACAGCACGTGCTTGTTATTCGGGTGCCTGCCGTGGATAACCTCCACCAGCAGCGGCGCCAGCTCCACTATCGGCATCTTCTTGAAGGCGATAACGTCCAGCTTGCCGTCGTTGACGTACGACTCAGGCGACAGTTTCCTGAAGCCTCCCGCCGATTCGCCGTTCATGACCACCATGAAATATATCTCCTCCTCGTAAACAGCCTCCGGCGTGGTCAGCTTCACCGGAAGCGCTCTGATCTGCGGTATCTCCGTCAGAGCCTTCAGGTAATATGCCAGCGTACCGATGGCGTTCTTGAGGTTCGGATCCGTCTTCTGGCTGACGTCTATCAGCGCTCCGAGGGCGGCGACGTTGATAAAATACCTGTCGTTCACGACGCCCACATCCACCTTCGTCGTCTTCTTTCCCAGCGCTATATCGAGCTGATACTCTATATCCGTCGGCAGCTCGAAATAATATGCAAAGTCGTTTGCCGTTCCGGCCGGCAATATGGCCAGCGGAAGATGTATATCGTTCTTAACCATAGCGTTGACGCACAGATTCACCGTACCGTCTCCACCGGCGGCTATCACGCGGCTGTACTCGCTGTCGTCCATCTCCGCCATCACCTTGTTTATGGCGATCCCCTTGGCTGCCCTTACCGGTATCACCTGATAGCCCGCATCCTGGCATCTCTCTACTATATGATCGAGATTGTTCTTGAACACTCCGCTTCCGGAATGCGCGTTGTAATAAAGCAAGATCTTGTTATTCTTCTTCTCCATTTACGATCATCCTCCTTATATCTCCTATGAGATACAGCGATCCGGCAAACAGTATGACGTCGTGATCGCTGCTGCGTTCCAAAGCCATTCTCAGGCTGTCCGACGGGTCGGACGCCACTGCGGGATCCGCCCCCATCCCCCTGAGACGTTCCGCCAGCTCTGCAGCCGGCAGTCTTCTCGGATTATCAGGCTCGGTAACTACGATGTCCTTCGTTATCTCCACGAACGAAGCCAGTATGTCGTCTACGGCCTTATCCGCCAGCATCCCGGTCACCAGTACGATGCGTCTATCCGCGAAATGACTGCGCACCGTTTCCAGCAGCGCCTTCGCTCCCGCCTCGTTATGCGCTCCGTCTATGACGATCGTCGGCTCCGTGGAAAGGATCTCGAAGCGTCCCGGCTGAGCGGCTCTTCTGAGCCCTGCATACAGAGCTCCGCGCTCCACCTTTATCTTCCTGTCCTTCCTCAGCACCTCGATCACGGCCAGCGCCGTCTTGAGGTTCTCGCGCTGATGCTGTCCCGCCATTGATATCTCCACATCGCTGTAGTCAGTACCGTACAGCTCCATGGTCACGGTCTGAGAAGCCGGCCCCTCGTCCGTCGCCTCCGTCTTTATCCGCGATACATCGTACAGCCGGCAGCCCTTTTCGTAGGCGGCTCTGGCTATCACGGATGCCGCCTCTCTGTCATCCACATTCGATACCACGGGAACCCCCGGCTTGATGATCCCCGCCTTCTCCCATGCGATCTGCGCCAGCGTATCTCCCAGTACATTCATATGATCGTAGGATATCGACGTGATAGCGCATATGAGCGGCTTCTCCACGATATTCGTGGAGTCGCCCCTGCCGCCGAGTCCGACCTCCAGCACCGCTATGTCGGCTTCCTTTTCAGCGAAGTACAGCAGCGCTATGGCGGTGACCACCTCGAACTCCGTAGGCGATTCCAGCCCTTCGTCCACCATCTCCGCTGCCGCCTCCAGCACACGGCTGCCGAAGTCCTCCAGATCCTCATCGGATATGTTGCTCCCGCCCAGCTGTATGCGTTCGTTGAAGCACTCCACGTACGGCGACGAAAACAGCCCCGTGTTATATCCGCATGACGACAGCCCCTCCTGTATGAACTTGCAGACAGAGCCCTTGCCGTTGGTGCCGGCCACGTGTATGACATTGAGCTCCCGGTGCGGGTCGCCCAGCTTTTTCATGAGCGTGCCCATGCGCTCCAGACCCAGCACGCTGCCGAACCTGTTGAATTCATGTATTCTGTCTATGATGTCGTTCATTTCACCTTTTTCTCGACGATGGCAAGTCTGTCGCAGACCTTTGCCAGCATCTCCTCGTACTTGACCTTCTTGGCCTTTTCTTCATTTATTACCTTCTCCGGCGCCTTGCTTATGAAGCCTTCATTTGACAACTTGCCGTCAACGCGCTTCACCTCGCCCTCGAGCTTCTTCTTTTCCTTTCTGAGTCTCTCGAGCTCCGCCTCGTAATCCATGATATCGTCGAGCGGTATGAAGACCTCGGCTCCCACCACCACTGCCGACATGACCTCTTCAGGCACATCCGACTTGCCGGCGGCAAATGTTATTTCCGTTATATTGGCCAGGTTCTGTATATACCTCGCTCCCGCTCTCACGACAGGCTCTTTGCCGTCGGCGCAGAGTATCACGGCTCTCAGCTTCTTGCCCGGTGAGGCGTCGGCCTCCGCCCTGATGTTTCTGATGCTCCTGATGATATCCATGGCCATCTCCAGCTTTTCCGTTTCCTCAGGGAACGTCAGCGCTTCATCGTATACAGGCCACCTCTCCTTGATCAGGAAATTATCCGGATTGTCCTTCGTCGCTTTTTCCTCAGGCAGGTACGTCCAGATCTCCTCCGTTATATACGGCATGAAAGGATGAAGCAGTCTCAGCATATCCTTGAGCGCCTTTACGAGCACAGCCCGCGCGATCTTCTTATCCTCTTCATCATCGCCGTAAAGCCTTCCCTTTACTATCTCTATGTACCAGTCGCAGAATTCGTTCCAGATCAGGTCGTATGCCCTCTGTCCTGCCAGCGCCAGGTCGAACTTCTCCATAGTGTCCGTGATGTATTTTACGGCGTCGTTGACTCTGGATATCATCCACTTATCCTCGTCCTGCAGGCTGACGCCGTCAAGCTCCGTAAGATCAGCCATGTCCCTGAAATTGCCGTCCTCGTCCTGCAGATTCATGATGACGAACCTGGACGCGTTCCACAGCTTGTTGGCAAAATTCCTGGCCGACTCCAGTCTGTCGGTCTTGAATCTCATGTCGTTTCCCGGAGTTATGCCAGTAGTCAGCATGAACCTCAGGGCATCGGCTCCGTACTGATTTATTATCTCCAGCGGATCTATGCCGTTGCCGAGCGATTTGCTCATCTTTCTTCCCTGAGCGTCGCGCACCAGTCCGTGTACGTAGACGTATCTGAACGGCACCTCGCCCGTCGTTTCCAGAGCCGAGAACACCATCCTCACTACCCAGAAGAATATGATATCGTATCCCGTCACCAGCACGTTCGTAGGGTAGAAATATTTGAGATCCTCTGTTTCATCCGGCCA
Organism: uncultured Bacillota bacterium; assembly: GCA_949290475.1. Lineage (GTDB taxonomy): Bacteria > Bacillota > Clostridia > Peptostreptococcales > Anaerovoracaceae > Lentihominibacter. The sequence goes on along the minus strand of CASESB010000054.1, from coordinate 2,349 downwards.
GCCGAGCGTCGAGAACGGCCACAGCGCCGACGAAAACCACGTATCCAGTACATCCTCATCTTGTTTTATATCGGTGCTGCCGCACTTCGTGCATTTATCCGGCGCCTCTTCGGCTACCATCAGCTCGCCGCATTCCTGGCAGTAGTACGCAGGGATCCTGTGCCCCCACCAGAGCTGCCTCGATATGCACCAGTCTCTGATCTCCTCCAGCCAGTGCAGATACGTTTTCTCGAATCTTTCAGGTACGTGTATGAGATCGCCCTTCTTCGCCGCCTCTATAGCCGGCTTCGCCAGCTCGTCCATCCTGACGAACCACTGATCCGACAGCATCGGCTCCACTACGGTGCCGCATCTGTAGCACTCTCCCACAGGGATTACCTTTTCCTCCGTCTTCACGAGATATCCGGCGTCCTCAAGATCCTTTACCCAGGCCTTTCGACATTCGTACCTGTCCATGCCCTCGTACTTTCCGGCCAGACTGTTCATCGTCGCGTCCTGATCTATGCAGGAAAGGTTCTCCAGATCGTGTCTCTGTCCCACCTCGAAGTCGTTAGGGTCGTGAGCCGGCGTGATCTTAACTGCTCCTGTACCCTTCTCCGGATCAGGATAAGGGTCCGCTATTACAGGTATCTCCCTGCCCACCAGAGGCAGGATGACATTCTTGCCTACCATATCCCTGTATCTATCATCATCGGGATGTACGGCGATGGCCACGTCTCCGAACATCGTCTCCGGTCTTGACGTAGCTACCACTATACCCTCGCCGCCGTCAGCGGCAGGGTATCGGAAATACCAGTACATGCCGTTCCTGTCTTCATGCTCGACCTCTGCATCTGACAGGGAGGTGCCGCATTCCGGACACCAGTTTATCAGCCTGTTACCTCTGTATATCAGGCCCTTGTTGTAAAGCTGGACGAAGAAGTGCTTAACGGCTCTGCTGCAGCCCTTATCCATGGTGAAGCGTTCCCTGCTCCAGTCGCATGAATCTCCGAGCTTGCGGCACTGCTTCGTTATCTTGCCGCCGAATTCCTCCTTCCAGGCCCAGGCGCGCTTGAGGAATTCCTCTCTTCCCAGGTCCTCTTTTTCAAGGCCTTCCTCTTCCCTGATCCTGTTGACTACCTTGACCTCTGTAGCGATGCTGGCGTGATCGCTTCCCGGGAGCCACAGCGCACTGTATCCCTGCAGCCGCTTGAATCTCGTCAGCACGTCCTGCAGCGTCTGATCAAGCGCGTGACCCATATGAAGCTGTCCCGTGATGTTAGGAGGCGGCATCACGATCGTAAACGGCTTCTTGTCCGGATCTCTCTCGGCCTTGAAAGCTCCGCTCTTCTCCCACATCTCATATATCCTGTCTTCAAACTTCTTCGGATCATACGTCTTGGCTAAATTCTTTTCCATCTTCTCCTGTCTCCTTATCGCCTCAGGCCGTCAGGCCCTTTTTTCTCTGTTCCTCATACTTCCTGTTGGCTCTGACGCCGTATATCCCTCCCGCAACGCTGAGGATCACCATGATCCCGGCCACGATAGCATAGATCCTGTATACGCCGCCGAACTTTTCATACCCCGTCTGCTGTATGCCTTCCGCAGTCACGCTGTAATCGTATATATCCCAGCCTGTATCCACGTTCAGATCTATATGCTTTTCACCGTTGGACATCATGCCCTCGTCATAGTGATAGTTGTCGCCGAAACGCGAAAACACAGCTGCGCCGAAATCCTTCTCACCTACCGTAAAGGCGTATACCACCTTGTTGCCGTGCGCCTCAGTCGCCGTGACCGTTACGGCATCCGCTTCCGCCTCTCTCTCGATAATGGAGAGCACTTCGCTCTCAGGCTCACCGGACATATAGTCGGTCGCCATGGGAAATATCACAAAGGCTGCAAATATGAGCCACATCATTATTATCGCGTTCTTCACTTGGTCTCCTCGCTTTCTCTTTTCTTTTCGTTATCCATATCGCGCTTCATCGCCGCCACCATATCGCGGCTGAAGCACAGATTATCGCTCATGGGATTGATGGCAAACCCCGCGATCCCGCTCTGCGGCATCAGCAGTATGGCTGCAAGATCGTCAAAATTCACGATCATGCTGTGCTGATCCGTGTCCAGGTCGCATCTGAGCATCTCCTCTCCGTCTGTAAACACCGGATAATACAGATCGCCGTTCTTCGCCTTTATCAGCTCGAAGCTGATGCGCGTGTCCTTTTCCAGCACTACCTCCTGCAGCTTCTCGTCGTACTCGGGATCCCTGTCCATGGATACGGGAATCAGCAGTCTCGCTCTCACCACTTCATTAAGAAGTTTTATGGAGTTCTCCTGATTCGGCTCCTTCCTCGCTGCTTCTATCGC
>CASESB010000053.1 GCA_949290475.1 uncultured Bacillota bacterium | reverse complement strand
CAATCGTTAAAATTACAATGGTTGCAGCGGTTTTAAGTTGCTTTTAAAACTTACAGGGAAAACTAAAAAGGGGGATGGGGTATACGACAAAAAGAGTTGATAAAATCAGCGATTAAAGTTGAAGTTTTAACAACTATCGGCTCTGCAGACGCTCTAAGCGAGGGGCAGTTGATAATAATGGATGATATCAGCCTGTTTTTAACACTAGTTCGGCGTTGATACAGCTGAAACTTGTTAATATCTCAAGAAAAACGAAAGATATTAACAAACAGCCTCGGTCACGAAGCCTGGAAAGCCGCTATTTTGTTAAAAACCGCAGTAGATCAGCGAATATTAACAAACGGCATCTGCGCGATACAGCGAGAGGAGCCCAATTGGCGGCGGCGCGGCATCTGCAGCGGTGTGATGAATCACCGCGCTGTCTCGACATACCATTCGATAGGGGTGATAATGCCGCCGGAGATCCTGGCGATGACGTGCAGCGATTCGGCTTCAGCAGCGTTGTCCTGTGAATTGGCGGCATCGTTTTGCGTGAGCCCGGAGACAATAGGAACGCTGAAAGAGTAGACGTCGCCGTTGTGTGAGATGGTGATCTCGTCGATGTTACCGTCCCCGTCGTATTTAAGCTCGCCGTTTTCATCGGTCAGAGAAGCTCCGTTATCCGCCGCCAGAGTCGTCAGAATATCGGTCGCCGTTGTTTCGGCATCATAATATGAGCTGCAGGCGTTGGCATTTGCCTGCGCATCATCCAGCTTCGCAGAGGATGAGCCGAAAACAGCCGCAGCAAAGCAGGCCATGGCAAAGACGATGAACATCACTGCCAGGCAGGCCGCAACAACGGACATCGACGGTCTGACCGGCAGAGTATTATCCAGCAGTTCATATATCCGCTCGGAGGTGTTTTCGCTCAAATGGCGTCTGGCCGTGGCGCTCGTATTTCTGCCATGCCTGGTCTTGGCGCTCAGATTTCCATCGTGGCCGGTCGTGGCGCTCGTGCCTCTGTTATTCTCTACCGCGGCGCTCGTGCTTCTGCGCCGGCCGTCATATCTGCCGCCGAAGATGCCGGTGGATCTTCTGTGATCGCGATTTTTCATCATTCACCACCTCCGGTCTTTACGGTTTTGAAAGTGAGCCTGTATATATCTTTGTTTTCGGAACCGCCGTATATGCGGATTTCGTATTGGAAACAATTATCCGCCGCGGTCTTTTCGATAACTGCTCTGTAAAGGCTGTCTGCCTGAGCGGCCGGGCGGAGCGAATCGTCGTAGTACAGCGTCAGCGTGTTTTCGTCTGCATCATAAAGCTGATGAGATCGCAGCAGCTGGCCTGCAGCGGCAAGATCGCCGTTCGAGACTTTCAGCGTCTCTGCAATGGATGTGGTTTCTGTGACGGCCTGATCCAGCAGACGCGCTTCGGTGGAGTAACGGTCGGAATATATGAACATCGTGATGCACGCGAGGATAGCCGCAATAAACAGGGTTATGAGCACAGAAGTACATACGAAAATTACCGTTTTGCCGGAGGGCTTTTTGAACGGCTTAAGATTTAAAGCTCTGAGCGTATTTAGCATCCGCGATTTCAGTGAAACGGGTGTCGCTAAACGTTTGCTGCGGGAAGCGATGTCGTGAACTTCTTTATTATTGTTATTCACCTGTATCACCTCCTCCGGCCAGAGAAATGTTTATTGTGGAGCTGTCGCCGTCACCGATGACAAAGGAGATCTCAACAAGGCCGCCCCTGAGTGTGCTGAAGCCGGCGCTGTGCAGAGGCATGATTATCTCGCCTGAAGCCGGCGATACGGTATCGCCGGAATTTATCACAGTCCTGTGCAGTGCGCCGTCGTGCACGAAATACCATGCCTCAAGAGTGGTGTCGTCGTTGTCGCGCGCCACGTCTTTGTCCGCCTGACCGGTGCTGCCGGCGTCATTCGCGCCGGAATTGCCGTCATCTGCGCCGGGGCTGTCATCATCCATGGTTATCACGAGCGCCGGTATCTCGCCCTTGAGCGAGGCGACCCTGACATGAGCGGAGCTCTCGCAGCGGCGCAGCTGCTCTGTAAAGTACGAAGCGGCGTCGCTGACGGCACGCTGTCTGGAGTCGGCGTCCGAATTTTCATAGACGCGGCTGCCCAAAAGTGCCAGTATCAGAGATATGGCAAAGACGGTAACAGCCAGTATGACGATGACGGCTATGTTCATCTGTTTTTGTGACAGTTTCAGACCTTTCATGTCCATAGTATACCACAATACCGCGGACATTTGGCAAGAGAACAATGCGGGCGGCATGATTCGCCGCGCGGGCGTGCGGTGTGAACGCGCTGAGCAGCGCAAAGCCGCAGAGCGATGTGTGCTGAGCAAGCGCAAAGCCTCAGGGCGATGCTTGCTGTGCGGGCGTAAAGTTATGGGGCGACGGGCGCGGTCGCGACCGAGGCAAACGGTGTTGATATAGAGCGTGCAGATGAGGTATTATATATAGAAAGCGGACACATAATAGAAGAACAGACGGAATGCCCGCAGGAGTGAAGGAGAGAGCATGAGAAAGTACAGGATGCCTACGCTGGAAACGGAGCGGCTCATACTGAGGATGTGGAGCAAAAAAGACGCCAGAGATCTCTATGAGTATGCCAGCAATCCCAACGTGGGCCCGATAGCAGGCTGGAAGCCGCACGGGAGCGTTGCGGAATCAAAATATATAATATCCAGCGTTTTTCTGCAAAAGATGGCCTGGGCCATCGTTGACAGAGAAACGAACAAGGTAATAGGAAGCATAGGCTTCATCGCCGACGTATTTCGCCCCGGGATCAACAGCCGTGAGCTGGGATATTCGCTTGCGGAGGAGTACTGGGGCAGAGGGCTGATGACGGAAGCGGTGCGGTGCGTGATAAAGTACGCCTTTGAGGATCTGGCGCTCGACGTGCTGTCCATCACTACCAGGCCGGACAATCCGAAAAGCCGCCGGGTCATTGAGAAGTGCGGTTTTTCATATGAGGGCGAGCATCGGCACGCCTATAAGATATACGACGGAAGCATCTACGACATACTGTGCTATTCCATGCTGAGAGCGGAATATTTTTCCGCCGCGGAGGCTGTCGGCAGAGATGCTGCGGCAGACGTGGGGAAGAGCGATGCGGGAGGCGCTGAGAGTAATGCCGAGGCTAGTGCCGGAAATGGCACCGCGGCAGAGCCGGAGAAAAACGACGGAGAAGGAAGGCGAGAGGGCGTATGAGCAAGAAGAAGGAAAAACACGGACATAAGACGAACGCCATCAGGATGGTGGAGGCCGAAGGCATACCGTATAATATGTACACGTATGAAGCGCCCGATGGATTCCTCGACGGAGTCTCCGTGGCAAGATCGCTGGGTCAGGATCCGGACAGGGTGTTCAAGACGCTGGTGACGGTCGGCAGCAGCAGGGAGCATTACGTGTGCGTGATCCCGGTAGCGGAAGAGCTTGACCTGAAGAAGGCGGCCAGGCATTTCGGAGAAAAGAAGATGGAGATGCTGCCGTCAAAGGATATAACGGCCGTGACGGGATATATCAAGGGCGGATGCTCTCCCGTGGGCATGAAAAAACCGCTTGCTACGGCCATAGATGCGTCGGCGGAAAACGCAGGAGATATCATCGTCAGCGGCGGCAAGGTGGGTCTGCAGATGGAGCTGGACGCAGAGTCGCTGAGGAGGATAACGGGAGCCGAATTTGCAGAGCTTACCGTCTCCGAATGAAAGAAAACAAAAACAGTCTGGAATTCGCAGAAAAAACTGTGAATCAAAACAAAATCAAAGCCAAGTTTTTGTGTAAGAACATAAATAATTTGGCAAAAACTATTGACAGGAAGCCCGCGTTAATGTAGTCTAATACAAGGCGCCAAAGGGCTTTTTGCTTTTTTGCGCGAAAATACGAAAACCGAACAAGGTTTACATAAAACAACAAACAAAACAACATACAGGAGTAGACAAAAATGACTAAGAAACTGAATGACGCCGTCGAGATAAGATGGCACGGCAGAGGCGGACAGGGAGCGAAGACTGCGTGCCTGCTGCTGGCGGAGGTGGCTTTCAGCTCAGGAAAACATGTGCAGGGCTTTCCCGAATACGGCCCTGAGAGGATGGGCGCGCCGATAACCGCATACAACAGGATAACCGACGAGCATTGTAAGGTTCATTCCAACATATACACCCCGGATTACGTGGTAGTGGTGGACGAAACGCTGCTCAAATCGGTGGACGTGACCAGCGGACTTAAGGAAAGCGGAGCGCTGATAATCAACAGCAGGAAGGATCCGGACGAGATAAGGAAGCAGGTGGGCGGATACAAGGGAAAGATATGCGTCGTGGATGCGGAGAAGATCTCCATGGAGACGCTGGGCAGGAACTTTCCCAACACGCCGATGCTGGCGGCGGTCGTCAAGGTCAGCAACGTCATAGACAGCGAGCATTTCATCAGAGATATGAGGGAATCGTTCAAGCATAAATTCGCTCATAAGGAAAATCTCATAGAGGGTAACATGAAGGCGCTGGTTAAAGCGATGGAAGAGGTAAAGGTAGGATAAAGGACGATGAAAACGAGAGCCAAGGATATAGATGAAAGGATAACGTGGCAGGACGTCACGACAGGCGCGGAGATATACGAGCCGGCCACGTCGCTGCTCGTGGAAACGGGCGACTGGAGAGTGATGGTGCCGGTGTTCATAGAGGACAAGTGCAAGCACTGTATGCTGTGCGTGCCGTTTTGCCCTGACAGCTCGATCCCTGTGAAGGACGGCAAGCGGCTTGATTTTGATTTCAAGCACTGCAAGGGATGCGGCATATGCGCGAAGGTATGTCCGTTCGGAGCGATAGATTTTGTGAAGGAGGAAAAGTAGATGGCTAAAAGAGACAGGATGTCCGGCAACGAGGCCGTGGCGATAGCTATGAAGCAGATAAACCCGGATGTTATGGGCGCTTTTCCGATCACACCGTCGACGGAAATACCGCAGTATTACTCACAGTATATAGCTGACGGAGAGGTGGATACGGAATTCGTCGCCGTCGAATCTGAGCACAGCGCCATGTCGGTATGTATAGGCGCGGCGGCATCAGGAGCCAGAGCCGTTACAGCCACATCGTCGGCGGGGCTTGCCTACATGTGGGAGCTGCTCTACGTGGCGGCATCGGCCAGACTGCCGATAACCATGGCGGTGGTCAACAGGGCGCTGACGGGACCGATCAACATCAACAACGACCATTCCGATTCCATGGGAGCCAGAGATGCGGGATGGATACAGATATACGCCGAGTCGAATCAGGAGGTATACGACAACTACATACAGGCGATGCCGATATCGGAAACGATAAGGCTGCCGATCATGATATGCCAGGACGGGTTTATCACCAGCCACGGCGTATCTAATATCGAGCTGATGGAGGACGACGAGGTGAAGAGCTTCGTGGGCAAGTACGAGCCGGAGAATTATCTGCTGAAAGCGGAAAACCCGCTGGCTGTAGGCCCTTACGGGATATCGCCGTACTATATGGAAGTGAAAAGATCGCAGGCGCAGGCCATGAAGGACGCGATGCCGATAATCATGGACGTCGCCAAGAGATTTGAGAAGCTGACGGGAAGAAAGTACGGATTTTTCGAGGAATACATGATGGATGACGCCGAAGTGGCGCTCGTAGTCATAGGCTCCAGCGCCGGCACGGGCAAGGAGGCCGTGGACAGGCTCAGAGCCGAGGGAAAGAAAGTTGGGCTCATAAAGCTAAGGGTGTTCAGGCCGTTCCCGAGAGTTCCGCTGGCGGAAGCCATGTGCAAGGTGAAGGCCGTGGCCATCATGGACAAGGCCGAGAGCTTTTCCAACAGCGGCGGCCCGCTTTTCAACGAAGCCAGAAGCTCGCTGTACGATCTGCCGAACAAGCCTCATGCCATCAATTATATATACGGACTCGGCGGCAGGGACATCACGGTCGAGGACTTTTATGAGATCTACAACGACCTGTTCATCATCAGCGAGACGGACGATCCGGGCGACGTATACAGGTACATAGGAGTAAGAGACTCCAGGTTCGGTGAACGCGGTTTCGATCACAAGAGGTATGAGGAATAGGAAGAGAGTAACAGGAGAAAACAGCCATGACATATAATCTGAAAAAAGAAGTAGAAAAGCCGGAACGATTTGCCGGCGGGCACAGGCTGTGCGCGGGATGCGGAGCCGGGATAGCCGTCAGAGGCGTGCTGAGAGCGCTTGACGAGGGCGACAGAGCCGTAGTCACCAACGCCACCAGCTGCCTGGAGGTGTCGACGTTCATATATCCGCATACGGCATATTACGACAGCTACATCCATACAGCCTTTGCCAACGGAGCCGCCACGATGTCGGGAGTGGAGGCCGCCTACAAGGTGTTGAAACGAAAGGGAAGAGTAAACGAGAACTTCAAGTTCATAGCCTTCGGCGGCGACGGAGGAACATACGATATCGGTATCCAGTCGCTTTCGGGCGCCATGGAGAGAGGGCACGACATGGTTTACGTGTGCTATGACAACGAAGCGTATATGAACACGGGTATACAGCGTTCATCTGCGACGCCGAGATTTGCCGATGCGACCACGTCGCCGGCGGGAACGAAGATCCCCGGAAAGATCCAGAACAAGAAGGATCTGACCGCTATCATTGCGGCGCACAACGTGCCGTATGCGGCGCAGACTACATTCATCGGCAATTTCAAGGATCTGCACGAGAAGGCGCACAAGGCCATATATACAGAGGGTCCGTGCTTCCTCAACATACTGTCTCCTTGTCCGCGAGGATGGAGATATGAGACCGAGGATCTGGCAGAGATCTGCAGACTGGCCGTGGACACCTGCGCCTGGCCGATGTACGAGATCGTCGAAGGTGAATGGCGATTGACGTATGAGCCGAAGAAGAAGCTGCCGATAGAGGAATTCCTGAAGAAGCAGGGCAGGTTCAAGCACATGTTCAAGAAGGGCAATGAATGGATGATCGAGGAGACGCAGAAGTACGTCGACGACGAATGGGAAAAGCTCCTGGCAAGGTGCAGATAAAAGAATGAAGAAAAAAGGCCGGTTCCGCAGCCGTACGCATTGTACGGCGAGCGGAACCGGCCTTTGATATATTCGCGATCAGATGAGACCCATGTTCTTCATTTCTCTTTCTATGCGCTGATCCACCTCTTCTGTCGGCGGGCAGAGCGGCAGCCTGAAGTAAGGCTTGATGATGCCCATCTTGGCGAGAGCCACCTTGACAGGTATAGGGTTCACGTCTGCGAACATGCTGTCGATGATCGGCTTCATCGTCAGCTGCAGCTCCCTGGCCCTGGCGATGTCGCCGGCAAACCAGCTCTTCGTCATTTCCACGGACTCCTTCGGCATTATGTTGGCGATAACCGAGATGTAGCCGTCGCCGCCCAGCGAAAGGAGAGGAACGACCATATCGTCGTTGCCGGAATATACGGCGAAATCATCAGGCACGAGCCTGCAGATCTCAGCCACCTGGGCGATATCGCCGCTGGCCTCCTTGATGCCGACGATGTTAGGATGCTCAGCCAGCTTCGCCGCCGTGGCAGGGGCGATGTTCACTCCGGTTCTGCCAGGCACCGAATAGAGTATGCACGGGATGGATACGGCATCGGCCGTAGCCGTGTAGTGCTGTATGAGACCGTGCTGCGAACACTTGTTGTAATAAGGCGTTACCAGAAGCAGGGCATCAACGCCGGCTTCCTCGATTTTCTGCGCCAGATTTATACCGTGATGCGTATCGTTACTGCCTGCGCCGCCGATGACCGGGACTCTTCCCGCTACCGTGTCGACACAGAATTTGATGGTTGCTATATGCTCCGAATCGTCGAGGGTCGACGCTTCGCCCGATGTGCCGCAGGCTATTATTGCGTCTATTCCCTGCTCTATCTGCCAGTTGATGAGATTCCTGTAGGAATCGTAATCCACCGAACCGTCTTCGTTAAAAGGAGTGGCTATCGCTACTCCGCATCCTCTGAATACTGCTGTCATTTTTCGTTTCCTCCTTAATCCTTCGCGTGTGCTCCGCGTGCTGCGATATAAATTAAAAAAGCTGCATCTATCGATGCAACCAGAAACGCGATTGTTGTCCATGTTGTACCGATAGCGCCTCTGCTCACGCGGCATGTCCGCTGAGCAGGAGTATATGACATGTTATGTCATATCCCAGAAACCCTCCGTGCCCGGACGGGTCCTTCGGCGGTGTCTCCTTTCGTCGGTGTCACAGGCTGCCGCCTCTTTCCGACTACTCTTATCGACCGCTCCTCTATCAACTTTGTATTAAAGTCTACACGGTTTTGCTGTGTCTGTCAACAAAATTTGCAAAAAAAGCGTGCCGACCGCAGAGCGACCGTATTTAGTTGCTGCGTACGGGCGACAGTTGCGCTCGCGAAGGGGTCAAAGGACGCGACTTTATTCAGAATATTAAAACGATCAGCAATTAAGAGATTTACACCCGCCCTGCTTTCGAGTATAGTAGTGTATATGATATTCGAGAAGATACGGAGGGATGACTTATGAACACTGTATTAAAGAGCACATCGATATACGACAGCGTGAGCGCAGAGCCGTTCGCCGGATATATAGAGATCGAGGGCAACGTGATAAAGAAGATCGTCAGGGGGGAGACGGACATGTACGACGATGCTTCTAAGTACGATCTGCGCGACTGCGGCGACAGGACGATAACGGCAGGGCTCATAGACAGCCACGTGCACCTTTTCCTCGGCTCGCTGCATAACGCCACGGTGGATATATTCGATACGTCTACCGAAGACGAGGCGGCTAAAATGATGTACGATTTTTATAAGGACAGAGATGACGAATGGCTTCTGGGGTTCAGATGGAGCAACTACAGATGGCCTGACGAGAAGCTGCCTGTAAAGGAGACGCTGGACAAATATTTTCCTGACAGACCGGTCATCGCCTTCAACGATGAACTGCATGCGGTATGGGTCAACAGCGAGACGCTCAGAAGATGCGGCATAGACAAGAACACGCCGGATCCGGCAGGCGGTACGATATTCAGAGATGAGAACGGAGAGCCGACGGGCTACCTTCTGGAGCAGCCGGCGATGGCGCTCGTGACCAAGGAGGCTCTGGACGTAGCGCCGGAGAAGGAGGAGGAGCTGATCGAAGGCTTTATCAAGATGGCGCACACCAGAGGCGTGACCTCCGTGGGAGCCGTACACGTGCTGAGGATAATGAAGAACGAAGCCTGCAGAAGGCTTGAAGAAAAAGGAAAGCTGAAGGAGCGCGTGTTCTTTGCTCCACACATGGAGATGGATATCGACGAGGCCCTGAAGCTCAAGGAGGAATACGATTCCGACAAGCTGAAATTCATCGGACTCAAGGGATTCCTGGACGGAACGCCGCTCGGATACACGGGCTACATGGTAGAGCCATACATGGACAGGCCGGGCTTCCGCTCGGAGCCGATCGTCGATAAGGACTGGCTGGAGGCCAAGAGCAAGGAATGCTATAAAAACGGCATATCCATGAGACTCCATGCCTGCGGAGACGGAGCGGTGAGGATGGCGCTGGATGCTTTCGGCGCGGCCAGAAAGGAGTACGGCGACAAGGACGTCAGAAACACGATAGAGCACATCGAGGTGCTTCACAGGGACGATCTGCCTCGTTTCGCCGAGACGAAGACCATCGCCAGCATACAGCCGTGTCACATGCTGATGGAGACGCTGGAGGGGCACCCTATATTCAATATGCTGCCTGCTGACAGAGTGGATCTGGCGTGGCCGGGCAAGTCGCTGGCCAGAGCCGGCGCTACCGTGGCCTTCGGTACGGACTATCCTATCGTAGAGCTTGATCCGATAGATACGATCTACAGAGCGGTAAAGAGAAGGATGGAGGACGACCTGCCTGTAGACGGCTGGAACCCTCAGGAAAAGTTCACCGTGGCCGAGGCCATAATCAACTGCACTAAGGGCCCGGCGTACATGATGCGCATGGAGGACAAGCTGGGAACGCTCGAGGAAGGCAAGCTGGCCGACATCAACGTATTCAGCAAGGATATATTCAAGAACGAGGACGATATCCCGTCGGTGAAGACGGACATGACGCTCTTCGACGGCGAAATAGTTTACGACAATATGTAGCGTTGCGGTATGCAGCGGCATGCGGCGGTATGCAGCAGTATGCAGCGGGCGGCTGAGCCCGCACACGCAAGAACGTTATTCGGTTGCACATATTATGGGCGTTTTGCCCGTATATGTGCAACTTTTGTTTTTGGCGTTTTGTGTTTTTTGTTCTTGTTTTTAATTTTTGCCTACATTCTCGTCCTTCTGACGAATATATGTAAAATTAATATTGTAGATAATCTCTTCGCGATCTCTCCGCTCTGCTTTCTGCTGTTATTATTGCTTTAGCATATAGGATTTATCGCGATTTTGTGTTATATTAATAGAGTATATTAATTTTCAAGAGGGTACAAGAAATGGAACACATTATTTGGAACAGAGAGATGGAATGCGCGGATCGCGAGACCAAGAACGCTATCCAGCTCGACCGTTTGCAGAAGACGGTTGAAAAATGTTATAACAACGTACCGTTCTACAGGAAAAAGTTCGATGAGATCGGCCTCAGACCCGAGCACATCAAGACTTTGGCGGATATAAAGCATATCCCGTTCACTACGGCCGACGACCTGAGGGAAAACTATCCCTTCGGACTCTTTGCGGTGCCTAAGCGGCAGGTGGTGAGGATCCATGGATCGTCGGGAACAACAGGAAAACCGAAGGTGGTAGGATATACGAAGAAGGATCTTGACAACTGGTCGGAGATCATGGCGCGAGTCATATGTGCTGCGGGAGCTAATGAAGAGGATATCGTACAGATAGCCTTTGGCTACGGGTTGTTCACGGGCGGCTTCGGACTGCACTACGGTATGGAAAAGATCGGGGCCATGGTAGTGCCGCTTTCGAGCGGAAACACGGAAAGGCAGATCATGCTGATGCAGGATTTCGGCAGCACGGTGCTGATCGCCACGCCGTCGTACGCGCTGTATCTCGCAGAGGAGATGAAGAAGCGCGGCACGGATATGGACACCATCAAGCTGAGGCTGGCGCTCTTCGGAGGCGAAGGCCATACCGAGGAGATGAGAGCTAAGATAGAATCACAGCTGGGGATCCTGGCTACCGAGAACTACGGCCTGTCGGAGGTTGGCGGTCCGGGATATTCCGGGGAGTGCTATCTGAAGAACGGTCTTCATATAGCGGAGGATCAGTTCATTTCCGAGATCATAGATCCGAACACACTGGAAACGCTGCCTATCGGGGACAAGGGCGAGCTGGTGATAACGACGCTCACCAAGGAAGCGTTCCCGATGCTCAGATACAGGACGAGAGATATCACGTGGCTCATGGACGAGCCGTGCGCATGCGGCAGGACATCTATGAGGATGAAGAAGGTTCAGGGCAGAACGGACGACATGATGGTCATCAGGGGAGTCAACGTCTTCCCTTCGCAGATCGAATCCGTCATCATGGCGATGCACGAGATCGAGCCGTTCTACGAGATCATCGTTACTACGGAGGAATATCTCGACAGGATAGAGGTCAGAGTGGAGTTCTCAGATGCTTCGCTTCTCGACGATTACAACAAGCTGGAGCAGCTGCGGGCCAAGATAAGGCACAACATCAAATCGGTCCTCAACATAGACGCCAAGATCACGCTGGTGACGCCGGGCACGCTGCCTAGGTTTGAGGGCAAAGCCAAGAGGGTCATAGACAAGAGAACGAATAAATAGATATAACATCATATACATATTGAGAAAGGCAGACGATAAAGCTATGGAAAAGAAGATAATGTTAGGCAATGAAGCCTTCGCCAGAGGGGCGTACGAGGCCGGTGTCAGAGTCGTGTCCTCGTATCCGGGAACGCCGAGCACGGAGGTCACGGAAAATCTGGCTAAATACGATGAGATCCACGTTGAGTGGGCGCCGAATGAAAAGGTGGGCACTGAGGTCGCCGTCGGCGCGTCGATCGGCGGCGTGAGATCACTCTCGTGCATGAAGCACGTGGGGCTCAACGTGGCCGCGGACCCGTTTTTCACGGCGGCCTATACGGGAGTTACGGGAGGCGCAGTAGTGCTGGTGGCCGACGACAACGGCTGCCATTCCAGCCAGAACGAGCAGGACTCCAGATATTACGGCAGGAGCGCCGGCGTACCGATGCTCGAGCCGTCGAATTCCCAGGAGTGCAAGGACTACATGAAGCTGGCCTACGATATCAGTGAGCGATACGATACGGTAGTTCTCATAAGATCGAACACCAGGATATCCCATTCCAGGGGCATCGTGGAGATCGGTGAGAGAGTGGAGAGGGAAAGGATTCCTTACGAGAAGAACATACAGAAATACGTGGCCATGCCGGCCATGGCCAAGAAGCTCCACGTAGCTCAGGAGCAGAGGATGAACGCCATCGCAGAGGACAGCGACTCCATGGAGATAAACAGAGTGGAGATGGGCGACACATCAATAGGCATAATCACCAGCGGCATCTGCTATCAGTACGTCAAGGAGGCTATGCCGGAGGTCAGCATACTCAAGATGGGTCTCATAAATCCGATACCGAAGAAGATGATAGAAGACTTTGCTTCCAACGTCGACAAGCTCTACGTCATCGAAGAAGGCGATTCGTTCTTTGAGGAACAGGTAAGAGCCATGGGCATAAAGCTGGCGGGCGGCAAGGACATGTTCACGATACAGGGCGAATACAGCGCCAACATGATCAGAAAGGCCTTCGGCCTGCCGCTGGCGGAAGCTGCCGAGAGCGAAGCTGAAGCTGCCGATGCTCCGGGAAGACCGCCGCTCCTTTGCGCGGGATGTCCGCACAGAGGGCTGTTCTTCGTGCTGGGCAAGCTGAACAAGACGGTCATGGGAGACATAGGCTGCTATACGCTGGGCGCGCTGCCGCCAACATCGGCAATGGACGCCTGTCTTTGCATGGGAGCCTCGATCACCATGGCTCACGGATATGAAAAAGCCGTGGGAGACAGCAAGGACGTAGTAGCGGTGCTGGGAGATTCGACGTTCTTCCATTCAGGCATCACGGGCCTCGTCAACATGAATTACAACGGCGCCAAGGGTACGGTGATAGTTCTGGACAACAGGATAACCGGCATGACGGGACACCAGGACAATCCGTCGACGGGAAAGGACGCCAAGGGCAACGAAGCTCCGGCCATAGACATCGCGGTAATGTGCAGAGCCTGCGGAGTAAAGCACATCACGGAGGTCGATCCTTTTGATGTGAAGGAGCTGGAGGAGGTCATCAGAAGAGAGACCGAGAGGGAGGAGCTTTCGGTGATCATCACCAAGAGACCTTGCGCTTTGATAGTGAAGCAGCCTGACATACCTTACACGGTAACCGACAAGTGTAAGAACTGCAAGATGTGCATGAAGCTGGGATGTCCGGCTATCGAGGAGGAAAACGGCAGGCCGGTTATCGTGCCGGAGCGCTGCGTGGGCTGTGATCTCTGCGCGAGGGTATGTCCTTTCGACGCCATAGAGATGGTGGCAGACAGAGGGGAGGCTAAATAAATGAAAAAGGCAAATATACTGATAGTAGGCGTAGGCGGACAGGGAACGCTGCTGGCCAGCGTGCTTTTGGGAAACCTGGCGCTGATGAACGGCTACGACGTTAAGCTGTCGGAGGTGCACGGCATGGCGCAGCGAGGCGGCAGCGTGGTGACACACGTTAAGATAAGCGAGGAAACGGTGAACTCGCCGCTCATCGAGGAGGGCGACGCCGATATAATAATAGCGTTCGAGGAGCTCGAGGCGTACAGATGGCTGCCGTATCTGAAAAAGGGCGGCACGATGTACGTCAATACGCAGCAGATACTGCCGATGCCTGTCATACTCGGACAGGTCGAATATCCTGACGGGATCATGGCAAGGCTCGAGGAAAAGACAGGTGCAGTCAAGGCGTTTGACGCGCTGAGGATCGCCGAGGAATGCGGCAGCGTCAAGGCGGTGAACGTAGTGCTGCTGGGGGCGGCATCAAAGGACATGCCTTTTGACGAGGAGGCCTGGATCAAGGTCATCGAAGAGAACGTGAAGCCTAAGTTCATCGAGCTCAACAAGAAGGCCTTCGAGATGGGCAGGAACGCATAATACATACAGACGCTTACAACGGCAGCGAAATGCCGAAAAATAAACGAAAGGAATCTATTCTGAATGATTTGGAACAGGGAAATGGAATGCGCTGATCGCGAGACGATGAGCGCTGTACAGTTGGAAAAGCTGAAGAAAACAGTAAAGTATGAATACGACAACGTGCCGTATTACAGGCAGAAGATGGACGATGCCGGCGTGAAGCCGGAGGATATCCAGACGCTGGAGGACATCACGAAGCTGCCTTTTACGACCAAGGAGGATCTGGCGGTAAATTACCCGCGCGGACTTTTCGCGGCTAAGAACGAGGACATCATCAGGATACACGCCTCGTCCGGAACTACAGGCAAGCCAAAGGTGGCCGGATATACGCAGAACGACCTCGACATGTGGGGAGAATGCGTGGCCAGAGCGCTGACGTGCGCTGGACAGGACAAGACGTCCATCATACAGGTGGCTTACGGATACGGTCTT
>CASESB010000052.1 GCA_949290475.1 uncultured Bacillota bacterium | reverse complement strand
GTCATCCTGCTGCCGCCCTGCGCCGCGGTCCACCTGTACGTGCATGTATTCGTCCGCTTCATCCCAGCTGACATTGACGCCGGCGCCATGCTCGCAGAATACCGAGTCGCCCGTGTTCTCCACATCCCTGTCGGGATCGTAACCGATCTCCGCCACTGCTCTGTCCTGATCGTGACACGGCTCGTAACCCGCCGGCGAGCATGTGAGACGGCCGTAGCCCTTCGTATATGAGGCCACCTCGATGGCATAATCCTTCATCTCCGACACCGGCGCCCTGCCCGTCAGCACCGTCATATCTCCTGACGCCTCGGGCTCGCCCGTGGTGCCGCCCATGCGCTGCACATCGCCCATGGCTCTGCCGACGGAAGACGACGGTATCTCGAGCCTGAATTCGTACCACGGTTCGAGCAGCACGCTTTCCGCTTTTCGCAGACCCTGATGCAGCGCCCTGTACGTGGCCTGCCTGAAATCTCCGCCCTCTGTGTGCTTCAGGTGGCTGCGCCCCGCTAGCAGCGATATCTTCATGTCCGTGATCGGAGAGCCCGTGAGCGCTCCGCAATGCTCCTTTTCAGCCAGGTGCGTGAGTATGAGCCTCTGCCAGTTCCTGTCGAGCATATCCTCTGAACAGCGCGATTCAAACGTCAGCCCGCTGCCGCGCTCTCCCGGCTCCAGCAGCAGATGCACCTCGGCATAGTGACGCAGCGGCTCGAAATGTCCCGCGCCCGTGACAGGCGCGGCTATCGTCTCCTTATACGCTATCGCGCCCTGCCCGAACTCCAGCTCGAGCCCGAACCTGTCCGCCGCGATGTTCTTCACGATCTCCGTCTGCACCTCTCCCATGAGCTGCATATGTATCTCCTGCAGCTGCTCGTTCCACACTACGTGCAGCTGCGGATCCTCCTCTTCAAGCAGCCTGAGCTTCCTCAGCGCCTCGTGCACGTCAGCCTCCGGCGGCAGCAGCACCTGGTACGTCAGCACTGAGCTGAGCAGCGGCTCCTTCGCATCCTGTTCCGCTCCCAGACCCTGACCGGCATACGTCGTCCTGAGACCGGTCACCGCACAGACGCAACCCGCGTCGGCGACATCGACGCTTCTGAACTTTTCTCCGGAGTATATCCTGATCTGCTCGACCTTTTCACCGCCGAGCTCGTCCTTGACGCGCAGCGTGCCGCCCGTGATCTTCATATGAGTCAGCCTCATGCCCTTATCGTCGCGCGTTATCTTATATACGCGCGCGCCGAACGATTCACCGTACCGCCTCTGACGCGAATACCGCGACAGCCCGTCGAGCAGCTCGTCGATGCCCTCCTGTCTGAGCGCCGATCCGCAGTAGCACGGAAATATCCTGCGCTCCGCTATGGCGCGGCTCAGGCTTTCGTCCGCTAACATTCCCGTATCGAGGAATTCCTCCAGCAGCTCCTCGCTGCACATGGCCGCCTGCTCCATCCAGGCCTCGTCTCCGGCGGCCGTAAAGGCAGCCGCAAAATCCATACAGCCCTGGCTGAACGTGTCTCTCAGCTCCTCCATGACCGCAGCGGCATCGACGCCCGCCAGATCCGTCTTGTTTATGAAAACGAACAGCGGTATCCCGTACTTTTCGGCCAGCCGCCACAGCGTCACCGTATGGCCCTGGATGCCGTCCTTGCCGCTGACCACGAGCACCGCGTAATCCAGCACCTGAAGCGTGCGCTCCATCTCGGAGGAAAAATCGACATGACCCGGCGTATCCAGCAGCATGATGTCAGTATCGCCGTATCGCATCTCCGCCTGCTTGGAAAATATGGTTATGCCGCGATCCCTCTCCTGCCTGTCGGTATCGAGAAAGGCATCTCCGTGATCGACGCGGCCCCATTTTCTGATCGCTCCGGCCTTATACAGCAGCGCCTCGGAAAGCGTAGTCTTGCCCGCATCGACATGGGCCAGCAGACCGATGCATATTCTATTGTTCTCTTTTACTTCTCCCGGCTGCCGCCTCATAAAAATACCTCCGTCACCTTCGCGTTGCCGCTCATCGGGTCGCGTTTCTCGTAGTCAAACAGATAGTACCGCTCTCCACGTCGTTCAAGGTGCGTCAGCCTGCGCAGTAGGCGCGGATCCTCCGTATCGTACCGTCCGCCAGCAAGATACCTGTGCTCCGCGGCTTCGCGGCTGTAAAACGCCTTGGCAAAGTCCTTGCCGACGCGGTCGTCGCCCAGAAACGCCGGGCGCGTTTTGCGGTTGTCTCTCATATAAAAATCGAAAATCAGCTTTTCCCTGAACGTCTCCGCATCGCCCGGCTTCAGCCTGTCCTTCGCAAATTCCAGCAGGATCTCATACCGCTTTTCACGTGAAAAGCTGACCATCGCCGGCTGCGTTTCGCCATACCACGCGGCCAGCCCTTCAAAGAGACGGAACGGGCTGCCTGAGCGCCCGCACAGAAACGCGAGCGAAGCGGTGAACTGACCGCTGTTGTGATATATCTCCACCATTTCCTCGATGCGCCTGAGCTTTATCAGCTCGCCGTACGACATCCAGCTCGTCTCCAGCACCTCGTATGGCGGCTCCGCCGCATACTTCATCCCGTATTCGGCTGCTCTCCGCCTCATCGGCGTGCCCTTCAGCACCTTCAAAAACCCAAGCTGCAGCTGCTCCGGCTCCATGCGGTAAACGTCGTCGAACGAATCGGCGAAGCTGTCGTAATCCTCGTACGGAAGTCCGGCGATCAGGTCCAGATGTATGTGTATGTTGCCGCCGGCCTTTACGGCCGCCACGTTTTCCCTTATGCGTTCGATATCCGCAGGCCTGTCGATCGCTGCCAGCGTCCTGCTGTTGACAGACTGCACTCCGATCTCGAACTGCACCTGTCCCGGCCTCATATCGCGCAGCACCTCCAGCTGCTTCTCCGTAAGCAGATCTGCACCGATCTCGAAATGAAAATTAGTCGTTCCGTTATCGTTATCCCTGAGAAAGCGCCATATTTCAAGTGCTCTTTCGCTGTCGCAGTTGAACGTCCTGTCCACGAACTTCACCTGCGGCACACCGTCATCGAGGAAAGTCTTCAGCTCCGCCTTTACGGTGTCGAGCGCTCTGAAACGCACGCTCTTGTCTACCGACGACAGGCAGTAGGCGCAGCGGAACGGACAGCCGCGGCTGCTCTCGTAATATATTATCCTGTGCTGCGATTTCTCCGCTCCGTCATAGGTGAACGGCAGATCGTCGATCCTCATCAGCGGCGCCGGAGGCGTCGTCACTGCCCGGCAGCCCGCGCCAGGCTCAGTGCTGCAAAAGACTATCCCTTTCACCGCGCTGAGCTGTTCATCCGTGATATCGTCGTTTTTTCCGGCGGCGGCGTAAAGCTCCGCCCGCTGCAGAAACGTTTCCTCACCCTCGCCTATCATTATTCCTCTGACGCCGGCCGTCTCTGCGAGCATCTGCTCCGCCTCAAACGAAACTTCGGGTCCTCCCAGCCAGATATCTGCATCCGGCATCACGCTCGCGACATCGGCAGTCAGCTCACGGATCATGCGCACGTTCCATATATAGCATGAGAACATGATGACGTCCGGCCTGCGCTGATATATATCGGCCAGTATATCCGCGGCGCGCTGATTTATCGTGTACTCGGCGATCTCGATCTGCGGCGCGGTGCGGCCGCTTTCACGAAAGCTCCTTTCGGCATACGCCGCCAGACTGCGCACAGCCGGATTCGTATGTATGTATCTGGCGTTTACGGCAACAAGCAGTATCTTCATGACTTCTCCTCACGCAAACAGGGCCAGCGCTTCACTGAGCACCCTCTCAGGCGCTCCCGGTATCGAAAGCCTGTGATCCCCGCCCTCCACCGTCACCAGCTCTATGCCGTATCTATCGGCGAAGCTCACCGCTTCCTCATACGCTATATCCTCATCGCTGCTGCCGTGGATCATCCTCAGCCGCAGCCCGTCTCTTCGCAGATCTCTGCGCACGTCGTTTTCCGCCAGGCTCCTCAGGAATCCGTCGGTGATCATGATCGGGCGCACCTGATCGTCCAGCATGAAATACCCCTCCTGCCCGAGCTTTTTTCTTTCCTCTGCGCCGAGCTCCGAAAAGTATTCCGACATGTTGACCGCCGCGCTGCGCAGGAAGGCTCTCGTGCCCGGCCTGCCGTGCCGCGTCAGATATATGAGCGTGATGTACGCTCCGAAGCTCGATCCGAAATAGCAGATCTCCGCTCCCGGGCAAAGCTCTCCGACAAGCTCCGTGATATCGCCGAGATCTCCGACGCAGTTCTCCACGCTCAGATATTCCCCGTCCGCGGGGCTTTCTCCGTGCGCCGGGAAATCGAAGGCTATGACCCCTATCCCCCGCTCCGGCAGCGCCTTCATGAGCATGTCGACCGTCGGGCTCTCCTTGCTGCTGGCAAAGCCGTGGACCGCCACGACCACCTTGTCCTCATTCCCGCTGATCTCCGCTCTGTACGGTATATCGTAACGATCCTCACGCCTTAAAATTTCACTCATCTCATCGTCCTCCGAATAATTGCTGCTTCCATGTATATTATGATAACACATGATGCGCGCCCCTTTCTATCACAAAGTGGTTGCGCTGTATTTTTAAGTTCTATATAATTTTATATGATATTGCTGACGATGAGACGGCGCGAACGCGAGGGAGGATATGATCATGGAGCTGACAAAGGAAGACAGGATGTTTCTGGCAAGCGTGGAGGACAAGTTTCGCCAATGCGCCGGCCAGTACAGGATGACATATACAGGCTTTCTCGATCTGCGCGCAAGGTCGCTGGCCGAAAAGCTCTGCCGTGAGCTTACGCGCGGCGACGACGGCGTTCGATACGGCTTCAGCGGCGGTTACGATGATGCCGAACGCGTGCTGGCCTTCTTTCTTCCCGACTACATGGAAGAGCCTGAGCTGCCGCTTGCCGTCATCAGAGCTAAAGCCCCGTCAGCGGGCAGGAAGCTGACGCACAGGGATTACCTCGGCTCGCTAACCGGTCTGGGCATAAAGCGCGAGATGATCGGCGACATTCTCGTAAACGATGCGGGCGCCGACATCATCATCATGGACGATATCGAGGATTTCCTGCTCATGAACTACAGCCAGGCAGGTCGCGTCTCGCTGGAGCTTTCCGCCCTGCCGCTGTCTGAGCTCAGCATACCTGAAGCCAGGACCATGATGATAAAGGACACCGTCGCCTCGCTGCGCCTCGACAACGTCATTTCCTCGGCTTTCAAGCTCTCAAGAGCGAAGGCCTCCGAGGCCATAAGATCGGGACTGGTCTTTGTCAACGGCCTGCAGGCCGAAAAGACGGATATGAAAGTCGATGAAGGCGATAAGCTCGTCCTCAGAGGCAAAGGAAAAGCCTACCTGCACGAGGTAGGCAATCAGACGAGAAAGGACAGGACATACGTCCTGATCGAAAGATATATCTGAAGCTCAGTCAAGGCGGAAGAACACGATGCCGCCCTTCTCATCGAAGCCCGTATCCCAGAGCTCTCTTAACGGCAGCCAATGCTCCTTCCCATACGTGGCCGTCTTGATGCTGAACTCATCTCCGTCTTCTTCGTAGCCGATGATCGGGAACCAGTGCCATTCAAAGAAGTTAAACCGTTTTTCCCGATGCTTCAGCATCAGGTATGCTGCCGGCATGTCGCCGTCTATACTGTTCTTTATCGCCTCCGCGGCCCTTTCATACGGCTCGCCGCCGTCAAAGCCGCAAAGCGAGATATCCGTTGCCTCCGTATCCTCCAGGTACGTCGCCACCCCGTCCATATATGTCCGTAGGTCTTTTATACCCGATTCACGCGGCCGCAGATACGGACGCACCGACATGGTGAATTTCCTGTACTGCTTCTTCGTCATCGAAGCGGCATCGTACGGGCACAGCTCCTTTTTGCCCTTATACAGCGCCATATATATGAATATGTCGCAGGCGGTGAGCGCGCCGCAGCCTCCTATGTGCATCCACGGGTCTATCATCCAGCGCTGATTGCCTCCGTACGAATCGCCGATATTAAAATATCTCAGCTCACGTTTTTCCTTCATCGCATCAGTTTCCTTTCGTTTCTTTTTCCGACCATGCCTGCCGTCGCACAGATTATGACGGTGCCGGCAACCGTTATGGCCGAGCTTATCATCATCAGCGTACCGACAGTCGATATATCGAGTATCCTGCCGCCGAATACGCAGCCGATCACATTGCCTACTGTTATGGCCGTCGTGAACACGGCCTGTCCTCTGACAGCCTCGCCTCTGCTCATTATATCATCTATGAAGCTGACCATGGCCGGAAACATGAGCCCGTATCCCAGCACCTGGCTGAACTGAGCCGCATACATCATCGCCATGGAGTCAGCCATGGTCATCAGTATTATCTTCACGGAGAAAAATATCGCCGCCACTCTCAGAAGAAAGACGTACGAAAACCTTTTTTTCAGGCGATCGAAGCCCAGCATGGCCGGCATCTCCAGTATGGCCATGACGAATATCATCACGCCCAGCTGCTCGGTGTCCGCGCCGATGCTCTCTATTATCTGGATCGTGAAGTTTTCCAGTATCACATTGCCGAAGAACAGAGCCACTACACCTGCGCTCATCAACATGAAGAGCCTGTTGCCGCAGACAAAATCCCTGAGGCTTATTACGGCCACGAGCTCATCACCGCTTCCGGACAGCTTAGTCCCCTCGTCTGCGGTGAACCTCCTGTAGTGACGCCCGGCCACGAACACCGCCGCCTCCAGCATCACCAGTATGATCAGCCCCGAAAACGGTATCACGTCCACGCCGAAGCCTGTCACCAGATATCCCATGGCGAGCCCCAGCACCGCCGCGCTGAACGAGCCCATGCTCCTGCCTATGCCGAAGCTGACGTACTCGCCGCTCTCTCCCAGCGTAAAGCTCATGGCGTTGACGAACGGATGCAGCGCCGTATGAACTACTATCAGCGCCGTGTACGTGACGGTGAGCGCCGCGGATCTTTCTCCTATCAGCAGCACCGCGGCCGTCAGCAAAAACAGTACGACCGTCAGCAGCTTTATGACCGTTATGTCGGTCAGCCTTGCGGCTCTGTCGGTGATGTTGGCCAGCACGCTCTGCATGAAAACGGCCAGGATATTGCCCGCGGCGATCACGATACCTATCGCTGTATTGGAATACCCCTTTCCCAGCATATATACCGATACGAACATGGCCGCTACGGCATAAAACATCCAGTACGTCGCCTGTATGAACGCGTAATCGAGATTCAGCAATGTTTTCCTGCTCATCTTCCGCTCCCTCCGCCATATAATATACCACATGCGGGGCCGACGTTCAATTTCTTCGCCGCCGTATCCGCGGACAATTACAAAGACCGCGCAGCCCTTCGCTGCGCGGTCCTCCGTGAGTGATCTTAATGTATGAAACTTTGTTAAAGCGGCTTTACCTCTGTCTCCAGAGTTATATCCAGCTTCGCTGCGTAGTCGATGTATTTATCACATTCCTCATAGGTCAGCATGTCAGACGACAGCAGTCCCGTCTGATCGTAATCGTCGTTCACGAACATCTTCGTAAACAGCGATCCGCACTGTCCCGTCAGATACTGCTCTCCCGTGAGTCCTGCCTTCTCAAAGCTCTCAACACATCCCGGCGCGTAGAGATACGTCTCTACCATCACCTTCTTACCGTCCTTAGTTCCGGTGGCTTCGACTACGAAAGCTCCTTCATCCTTTACAAGACCCTCATCGAGTATTTCCTTGATCTCGTCGTGATATTTAGGCGCCGGCGGCAGATGTGAAACGATCACATCAAACGGGATGAACGTATGTCCCTTGTACGTCTCCTCTTCTCTCGAAAGCAGACCGGCCCTGTAGAGTGGCGTCGAGAATTCTATACCTACACCGCCGTACTTGAAGTTTATGTTCTTAGCTCCCTTGAAATGTGTATCCTTGTTGAGTCCCATATATACCGTTTCGTCATGAGCGTGCTCTACGAGAGTTACCTCCTTCTCGCAGCCCTTGAAATGTCTCTTTACAGGCAGCGAATGCGGCTCGGTCTCTACCAGCACTCCGTCCTTGAGTGCAAACGTAGGGTCGGTCATGTCCGAAAGAGCGGTGAACGGCGACCACCAGAACGGCAGGAACCTCTTGGCTTCCACGCCCTCGTATACCATCATCAGTATATCGTCGCATGTATCGAGATATCTCATGCTGCTCTTCGTAGCCACGCACATCATACCAGGCGCCGATCCCGTTCCTATGATGGCCAGCTTGCCTATCTCCTTGAACTTCTTGCCGTAGTCGTTATACATTATCTCAACGCATGTAGGCCACCATGGATCGAGCACGTCTGTCGCTGCGAAATCCTGGTAGTTTGCCTTTACCGCCAGCGCTGCGTCGAGCACCTTAGGCGCGAATCTTATCGGCAGAGCGTTCACGATCAGGTCTACGCCCTCAGCCACCTTGATGATGCTGTCTACATCATCTGCATCGACATAGGCTCCTCTGGCCTTCTTCAATATTTTTACCAGCTCATCTACAGCTTTATGATCAGCATCGGCACAGATTATCTCATCTACGTTAGGTTCTTCATCCATTCTCTGCGCTACAGTCGAGCCCTGCGCTCCCGTTCCCAGTACCAGTATTTTCTTTCCCATCTTCAAAACATCTCCTTTTCCTGGTTTATTGATTATGATATGATTCCGGCCTCCCTCGTTAGTTTACTCAATTTTATCATTATTCAGATTTTTTTCAATAATACAATAGTATCAATGCGCGTTTCTTCGTCCTTTTTACCCGGGAGTGCCAGTCTCTCGCGCCGTATTGCGCCCTTACATGCAATAAGGTATCGCAAAACAGCAAACTAGTACTATTTTGTAGGTGTATAATATATATGAAAGGAGTGAAATTGTGGACGACAGTTTAACGTCACAGAATCTTAATTTAAAAAAGCAACAGTTAAAATCAGAAAACAAAATCTTAAGGATCTCATTCATAGGCAGCACGCTGTTCCTCTTATCGGAATGCCTCGCCGCCTTCTTCACACATTCGCAGGCAGTTCTCATGGACTGCGTATACGACCTGGTGGATCTGGCCATGCTCGGTCCATTCATGATACTGGTACCCAAGCTATACAAACCGGTAACAGAGCGCTGGCCTTACGGCTTCGCGCAGATTGAATCGCTCTTCATCATCATCAAGTGCGGTCTTTTGCTGTTCCTGGATATCCAGCTGCTCACTGACAGCGTGGAGCTGATACTGGACGGCGGACACGTGGTAAACGCCGGAGCTGTAGCGGCCTTCGAGCTGTTCATATCCGTTTCGTGTATCACGATGTTCCTCGTGCTCAGACACCTGAACAGACATTTTTCATCGCCTACCGTCAGCGCGGAGCTCTACATATGGAAGCTGGACGCATACAGCACCGGCGGTGTAGGACTGGCCTTCATCATACAGCTCATCCTGCAGCTGACTCCACTGTCGTTTGTGGTTCCTTACATAGACCCGGCCATCGCGATATTTATGGCTGTGATACTGGCCAAGGAGCCTATCATGATGATATGGGACGCTCTCAAGAGCCTCATCCTGCTGGCTCCCAGCAAGGAGGTCATGGATGAGATAAGAGCCGAGGTGACCGCTACGCTGACTAAATTCGATATGGGCATAGATTTTCTCGACGTCGTAAAGACGGGCAGAAAGGTATGGGTCGACATATACGTTACTCAGAGCGACGACATCCTGAGGATATCATCGCTGAAAAAGGCTCATGATGAGATCGCGGAAAAGCTCAAAGCCGATGACAAGGAGGTCTTCGTCGAGCTGATACCGGAGATCTCTCCTGCAGATAAACAGGCCGCTCCGCATCTGGAGGGCTGATAGACCGACCCTTTGCAGTCATTTTGTTTTTTTCACCTGAATGACTGCATAAATCAATGGGTTTGAACGATTTTGAATGATGTGAACCACTTTGTAGAAGGTTTGAATAGGCTCATCCGAGGCTTTAAACCTGCAAACGCACAAAATTTTGCAGTCACATGCTAAAATTTTAAAAAATGACTGCAAAACGAATGAAAATCATTGAACGACTTAAATATCTTAGGCGCTTAAAATCGCAGACAAAAGTCCAACTTCAAGTATAAAGAAGTTGGACTTTTGCTTTATGTAACTTTAAGCTCATTGAGCACGCGAAGTGTGCGGAACAAGCGGCCGCCCCGCCATGCCGGTACGCGCCCTACTGCTCGTCGAGCACATTGCTCTTGACGAGAGAATCGGCCATATATTTTCCGCCCAGCACCCATATCATGTCGCCCGGCTGGATTATGGTCTCCGGATTCGGCTTTATCATCGTCAGATCTCCGCGCTCTATGCCGATGATCGTACCTCTGTACTTCTGGCGCATACGCGAGTTCTTGATCGACTTTCTGCTGAATTCCGACTTCGGATCGATCTTGATCGGAGCGCATATGAGCTGACGCTCCGCTTCTATACCGTAAAAGGTCTGCCCGTATATGTAGTCCTTGAGCATCATGTCGTCCCGGTCGGTATACTCTATCCACTCGGCCTTTTCCAGCAGCATGGTGCAGGCGTCTATCTCCGCCGGCGTACCCAGCATGTGAAGTATATCGCCCTCGACTACCTTCTCTTCGGCGGTCGGCAGATTTATCGACTTGTCGCCCCTGATGATCTTGATTATGGTTACTCTGAACGATCTGTGATTCGTAAAATCGAATATCGTCTTGTTCTCGACCTCATCGGTCACCTGAAACTCGGCCACGAACAGCTTCTCATTGAGCCAGCGGTAGTCGTCG
Source organism: uncultured Bacillota bacterium (assembly GCA_949290475.1). Classification (GTDB taxonomy): domain Bacteria; phylum Bacillota; class Clostridia; order Peptostreptococcales; family Anaerovoracaceae; genus Lentihominibacter. Next base: position 5,979 of record CASESB010000052.1, on the reverse strand, counting down.
CGCTGTCCGCGCTCCTTCTTCTGTCTGGCAAGCGTCCGCTCCGAGAAATTGCCCATGAAACGCATCTCCATGTTGATGGTCATACCCTTGATATAATCCGATCGCACGATGGCTATGACGTAGGCGAGCGCTATCATGAAAAGGATTATGAACGGTATGTTGAATATCTCCCTGAGAACGAGGGCGACGAAGCAGCCCGCGATCAGCACCCTTACAGCTCTCAGCGTCAGGAGCGGCAGTCTGTTTGACCGCTGCTTCAGCCACAGCTTGGAGAACAGCACGTCGTTCCTGCCGTGCATCATGTTGACAAAAGGCACCATCACTGCGCACGTCACAGCCGTCGTCAGCAGATCTCCCAGCATATCCGACGGGATGTATTCAGCCGCCAGCTGTCTGAACTGATGCGTTCCCAGCCAGTAGAGAATATAGAGGACTACGGAGCAGAGCACCGTCCTCATCAGCACCCGCTTCATATATTCCGCCCAGTCCTCGTCCCTGTCCTTATTGCTTCGCGTCTCCGAGGTGTTTCTCTTGATGAATACCCACAGTCCGTCCGGCATCTTATCGTCGACGAACTGGAATACGCGCTCCGAATTCTTGATGAACACCGGCGTCGTGAACGTCGTTATCACCGATACGCAGACTATAACAGGATAGAGGAAATCGCTGATCACTCCCAGGCTCGTGCCCAGCGTGGCGATGATGAAGGAAAATTCTCCTATCTGCACCATGCTGAATCCGCCCCTGATGGCCGTGTTGAGCGACTGTCCGGAAAGCAGTATTCCTATGGTGGCGAACGTCATCTGACCGAAGATCGTCACCACCGTTATGATCAGGATCGGGCCTATGTACTCGGCCAGAAGATGCGGATCTATCATCATACCCACCGAAACGAAGAAAACGGCGCCGAACAGATCCTTTATCGGCTTCACGAGCCGCTCTATGTATCCGGCTCTGACGGTTCCCGCCAGTATCGATCCGGCCATGAAGGCTCCCAGCGCTTCGGAAAAGCCTATGTATGTCGCGATCACTACCATGCCCAGACATATGGCCAGCGCCACTATGAGCATGGTCTCGTCGTTCATCAGCTTGGCGGCTTTTTTCAGCAGGCTCGGTATCACGTATATGCCCAGCAGCAGCCAGATGACGAGGTACATCAGCATCATCCCGATCTCGCCGAACATGGCCGCGCCGGACACGTTCTGACTGACAGAGATCGTGGAGAGGATTATCATCATGAATATACCGACGATATCCTCTATTACCAGGGTGCTGAGTATCAGCTGCGCGAACTTCTGTCCTTTAAGATCATACTCCTCATACGCCTTGAGGATTATCATCGTAGAGGACATCGACAGCATACAGCCCAGGAATATACAGTCCATCTTATCCCATCCGAGCAGGAAGCCTACCCCCGTGCCTATGAGCACCATCGCTCCCATAACGGTCACGGCCACGATAAAAGCGCTGCCGCCTACCGTCGCCAGCTTTTTAAAACTGAACTCCAGACCGAGTCCGAACATGAGGAACACTACTCCTATATTTGCCCATACGTGTATGTCGGCGGATTCCACCACCGTGGGAAGATACGTGAAGTTAGGGCTTATGAGAAAGCCCGCGACTATATATCCCAAAACGATAGGAAGCTTTATCCTTTTGAAGATGAGCGTTACTATTCCCGCTGATATGAGTATCAGCGCAAGATCAGAAATCAGATAATCAAGATGCAAATATCTTCTCCTTTCATACCGCCCCGCTTCACGGGGCACCGCTAGCTACACAATTTTCTCTTCCTCCTTATCAAAGATAACAAAAAACTCCGAGCCGACGCCTACGCTGCTCTCGACCCTCAGCCCCGCTCCCAGCAGAGCCGCTATATGCTTGACTATGGAAAGCCCCAATCCCGTGCCTCCGGCCTTCTTGGATCTCGACTTGTCCACGCGGTAAAACCTTTCAAAGAGCCTGTCGTGATGCTCCGGGGCTATGCCTATACCTTCGTCCCTGACGCTCACGATCCTCTTGCCGTCATCGTAATAGGCTCTGACCCAGATGCGGCTGCCCTCGTCGGAATATTTTATGGCGTTTTCTATCAGGTTCATCATCATCTGGCAGAACCTGTCCTCGGATCCGCTGACGGTGATCGTTCCGTCGAGCTCCGTTATTATCTCTATGCGTCTGGCCTCGGCTATGGGACGCAGCGTTTCCACCGTGCTCTCCACCGCCCGTCTGACATCTATCGTATCGCAGGCCGCCGCCTTCTTGTTCTCTATATCGGACAGGACGAGGATGTCGTTTATCAGACGCTTCAGCCTCGCAGTCTCTATGGATATGATATCGAGGAACCTGCTCCGAACCTCAGGATCCTCCGCGGCTCCGTCCTGCAGCGTTTCGATGAAGCCCGATATCGAGGTCAGCGGCGTCTTCAGCTCATGGCTCACATTGGCCACGAATTCTTTCCTGATGGCTTCGGCCTTCTTGGCCTCCTCGACAGACCTCTCCATCTCTTTCAGCTTGAGAGAATACGGCCTTATGATCAGAAAATACCCTTGCAGACATACCAGCAGCGTTATGAGAGAAAACACGATCGCCATGATCAGTATCCCGCTCTCCGTGATGCCGACAGGCTCACCCGCGCCGCGCGGCGTATCATAGTCATAGACCCGCCAGAAAAGATACGCGGCTGCAAGATCAGCCGCCAACGCCTCCGCGATCAGAAGTATGGCTCTCTTTTTCATCTGACTTTATAACCTTTTCCCCTTATGGTCTGGATATACTTTTCCTCGTTGTCTCCGTCTGCGAGCTTCTGACGCAGATGTCTGATATGAACGTCCACCGTGCGCGTCTCTCCCGCGTAATTTATGCCCCAGACGTTGTGCAGCAGCTGCTCGCGCGAAAATACACGTCCGCGGTTCTCGATCAGATACCTCAGCAGCTCGAATTCCCTGAGCGTCAGCTCCACGGGCCTTCCTGCCACCAGCACCTCGTGACGCTCCACGTTCATGACGATATCGTCGGCGGCTATGACCGTATCGCGCGCGCCGCCCGCTTCAGACGTCACCTCGTAACGACGCAGCACCGCCTTGATCCTGGCCATCAGCTCCCTTATTCCGAACGGCTTCGATATGTAGTCGTCAGCTCCGCACTCAAGCCCCGTGACCTTGTCGGATTCCTCCGTCTTGGCTGTGAGCATGATGATCGGAGTCTCGTTGCCCTCCTCCCGCAGTTCGCGGCAGATCTCATAGCCCGTCTTGCCCGGCAGCATTATATCGAGCAGTATCAGATCCGGCTTCTCACGCTGCACCATGGTGATGCCCGCGATACCGTCCTCCGCGGCGATACCCTCGTATCCGCCCGTCTTGAGGTTGTAGAGCACCAGCTCCCGTATATTTGGCTCATCCTCGATGATGAGTATCTTTTTCGTATTCGATCGTTTACCGGAAGTCATCTTTGGCCTCTTTCCTCATTATTGTAACACAATTCTGTCAATTATTCAACGCCATCATTTTTGATCACCGCATCGGCTATGTTGTCGCAGTAATCGCCTATCTTCTCTATATCGTGGATGATGTCGGTGTATACGACGGTAAACTCAGGAGAACATTTCTTCTGCGTAAGGCGCGTCATATGATTGTCGCGCAGCTCTTCCTCGAGTATGTTCATCTCCGTCTCCATCTGGCGCACGCCTCTGGCCTTTTCAATATCGCCGTTTTCCAGCGCCTCCAGGCTTCCGTCCGTCATCTTCTTAGCCAGATCGAAGCAGCTGTATATCTCTTCGTAAGCCTCCTCGGAAAAATCATATGATTTTTTGATCTTCGCGTCGGCAAACTCGGCGATATTCTTGCAGTGATCGCCGATATGCTCTATGTCCGCCGCCACGTGCATCAGCCCGGAGATCGTATTGCCCTGCTCTCCGGTATTCGTCTCTCTGGCGACCATTGCCGACAGGTAATTCAATATCTTGCCCTGAAGCTCGTCCACAGTTTCCTCCGCAGCCATCACCTGCTTGACAGCCGTGCTGTCGTTACCGATGAACGCCTTCTGCGCGTCAACGATCATCCCGTACGCCATCCTGCCCAGTCTTACCAGCTCCTTGGTAGCCAGATGGATAGCCACGAACGGCTGCTCAAGCACGTTGTAATCGAGATATACCGGCTCCGACGGCAGTCTGTCTATCTCCTTGCCCGGTACGATCTTCGTCACCACCTTGACGAGTATAGGGATGATAGGTATGAACCAGATGGTATTGAAGAGATTGAAGCAGAGATGTGCGTTGGCTATCTGCCTGGATATGACCTCTACCTCAGGCCCCTTAGGCGATATGAACTGTATAAACTCCGCGTAATACGGTATGAACCATATGAACAGCAGCGTTCCGGTGAGATTGAAAATAACGTGAGCGGCGGCCGTCCTCTTGGCGGCGACGGAGCCTCCGATCGATGCCAGCACGGCTGTTATCGTCGTACCGATGTTGTCTCCGAACAGTATCGGCAGCGCGCCCTGCAGCCCTATTATGCTGGTCACGCCGTCAGGGCCTGCCGTCGCAGCCAGGTTCTGCAGCACGGCGATCGTCGCGGAGCTGCTCTGCACGATGACCGTCATGCACATGCCGAGAGCCACGCCCAGCACAGGGATGTCCTGCACCTGCATCATCATGTCGATGAAGACAGGCGAGGATGCCAGCGGCTTCATGGTGTCTCCCATGATATTGATGCCTACGAACAGCACGCCGAAGCCGAATGTCGTCTGCCCCAGATAGGAGACGAATTCCTTGTTCTTAAAGAAGAAATACATGACGAAGCCTACAGCCACGAAGGCCCATGCGTAGTCTCCGATGTTGAAGGCGATGAGCTGAGCCGTGATCGTCGTACCGATGTTGGCTCCCAGCACTATGCTTATGGCCTGCGGCAGCTTCATCAGCTTGGCGCTCACGAAGCCTATGACCATTACCGTCGTGGCGCTGCTGCTCTGCAGCACTGCGGTGACCAGCGCTCCCGCCAGCACTCCCAGCACCGGGTTTCTTGTCAGCATCGCCAATATCGCCCTCATCTTGTCCCCGGCAGCCTTCTGCAGCCCGTCGCTCATGAAGTTCATGCCGAATATGAATAATGCCAGTCCCCCGATCAGCGTCATGATCATCTGCACAGTATCCGCACTCATTGTCCCTCTCCTTTACATTCTTGCTCCTGTCAACATAACAACTGTTTTAATTATATCTACTGCATCAAACGTTTGTAAAGGCTAAAGCCTACAAAAAATTAACTTAATTTTTACCTGATTTTTACGTTATGTGTTATGATAATGTGTATGATTATTTCAGAGGTGTAAAAATGCTGAACGGTATCATGAGCGTCCTGGTGATATTCCTCATCATGGGAGTCGGATTTTACTTCACAAGAAAAAACAAATGGCCGGAAAATACCAACAAGGTGTTTTCCTCTGCCGTGGTGCAGATAGCCGCCCCGGCGCTGGCCATAGTCAGCATAGAGAACCATTTCACGCCGCAGCTGCTGCAGGCCTCGCTGTGGAACCTGCTGATAATCGCCGGCAGCGTCCTGCTGATGCACGTCATCGGACGCATACTTTCGCGCCTCATGAAGCTGCCCAAAAAGAAAAAGGCGGTATTCGACACCACCTTTACTCTCAACAATACCATGTTCATAGGTCTGCCCATCGTCACCATCGTCTTCGGTACCGACGGGCTCCCCTATCTGTTCACATTTTATCTCGTTTCGATCGTCACCTTCTGGACCCTCGGCTCCTACACGCTGTCCAGAGCCTCAGGGTCAGGCAGCGCCTCGTTTTCCGTCAGGAACATCTTAAGCCCCGGTCTGATCGGCGTAGCCATAGGCTGCGTTCTGGCCGGCACCGGCATACATCTGCCTATGATCCTGGAAACGGCGCTCACGTATCTGGGCGACATCTGCGTACCGCTGTCGCTGCTCGTCATCGGCTCCAACCTGGCTTCGTCGCTGGCGGGAG